>CBFCWF010000018.1:0-31398 GCA_965601425.1 uncultured Chromatiaceae bacterium
TCGAACACACGCTCCAGAATTTTCTCGGGTATCGCCGGGCCGCCGTTCAGGATCTCGACATCCACCCAGCCCGCCCCCGAGGGTCGACACTTGATACTGATCGGCGAGCCATCGGGTGACGCCTGCTGGGCGTTGCGGACCAGGTTGATCAGGACCTGACGGATCCGATCGCGGTCGGCCGGGACCAGCGGGCAGGGCTTGCTGATGATCTCGATGGGCTGGCGCCCCGCCGTCTCGGCGGCGACGGTCTCGCCCAGCAGCTCGACCAGATCCTGTGGTGAACGATTGAGCGCCAGCGGCTTGGCGTAGAGCAGGATATCCGAGAGCAGACCCTCGAGCCGGGTTACCTCCTCGCTCGCCAGTGCGACGCGTTTGGCCGCACCGGCCGGCAGTTCCTCGAGCCCCTTGAGGTGTTCCAGGGCCAGGCCGATCGTCGCCAGGGGATTGCGGATCTCATGCGCGATCCCCGACGCAAACTGCCCGATGTTGGCAAGGCGACTGTTTTCCACCAGCTGGATGGTCCGTCCCAGGCTGACGCCGACCAGTACGCCGAGGTTGCGCAGCAGCGCCAGGTGTTCGGTATTGAAGTTGTTCGGGAACCGGCTGGCGAAGACGGCGACGCCCTGAATTTGCACGCCGCTGCTGATCGGCAGAAAGACCGCGTCCCGGCGACCCAGTTCCGACAGTTTCTGCAGGAACACGTACGACTCGGACAGCGAGGCCATCTCGCGCACGTCGGCGATATGCAGTGGTTCGTGGCTGCTGATGCACTCCTCGAGCAGGGTGCGATCCGGGTCGAAGCTGAGTTTGCCGATGCTGTCAGGCTTGCCGTCGCTGAACGCCATTTCCAGATGGATGTGCCGATCCACACCGACCACCAGCACCCCGATCCAGTCCACCGGTATCAGCGGCGGCAGTGTCTCAGACAGGATGGACAGGGTGCCCTCGAGATTCGCGCCCTGTTCCAGTCGGGTGAGCAGTTTGCGCAACGCGTCCATTCGGCCGGACAAGTGGTTGAATGAGTCGGCCAGGGAACCGATCTCGTTGTCGTGCGCGATCGGTACACGGTGCGAAAAGTCACCGTTGGCGACCTGCCTGAACCCGTCCACGGCACCGGATAGCGGCGCCAGCACGCGGCGATAAAACCAGGCGGCGATCCCGAACGCGACCAACAGCGCGGTGATCAGCAATACGCGATTGACCAGGTTGGCCCGCGCGGCGCGGCTCGCGACATCGTTCTCGAGCGTTGCCATAAGGCGCTCGGCGGCGTGCTCCAGTGTCTGATTCGCTTCGACGATCCACTCGGCGGCCCACTCCAGGCGCGGCTCTTCAGGGTCCGTTCCAATGCGTTCGTCGAGCTGCGCGGAGAACCGTTGCCAGGTCGTCCCGAGTTCCTCGGCGGCCTCGAGCGAGCGCTGTCCAAGGTGCGGCTGCATCGCCATTGACTCACCGGCGAGCACCTGGTCGAATCGGTTGTGCGCGAATGCGACGATGATCTGCGAGAGTGCGGCCCGTGTCTTTTTCAGGTCTTCGAAGTAGAGGCGCAGGTCCCGGTAGTAGCTGGGGTAGTCGCGCGGCGCGTTCTCTTTGTAGCGCATCGCCTGCACGGTCAGGTGCTGCTGGTTGAACTGCAGGCGGCCTGCCAACTGCAGCAGCACGTGATCGCTGTGCTGTTGGTCGATCACGTGCAGGGAATACAATGTGGATGCGGCGAACAGGAGCGCGAGCAGGCCGATCGCCAGTATGATCTGAAATTTCAGCGATTGCTGGAGTCTTCGCACGGTAAGGGCTCCCCCTGGGTCGGGCGACGGGATTGCCGCCAGCTTATGAGGAAACCGCATGAGCGACTATAGTTGAGCGGCCGCGCCGCGGCTTAACCGGGCAGGGCAGGGCAGATTAGACGGGGATCACGCGCATGCGACGTCCAGATCACGGCGAGTTGCGCACCCTCAGGGACTGGGTCCGATGGGGTGCCAGTCGTTTCAACGAGGCGGGGCTTTTTTTCGGACACGGCACCGACAACGCACTCGACGAGGCACTGGCCTTGGCGTTACATGCCCTGCATCTGCGCCATGATTTACCGGCGGACTTCCTCGACGCCCGCATCACCCGGGAAGAAGCGGAGGCGGTGGTCGCACTGTTCTCGCAGCGTGTCGACCGCCGTATCCCGGCCGCCTACCTGACCGGCGAGGCGCGTTTCGCCGGGCTGGATTTCCATGTCGACGAGAGTGTGCTGATACCGCGATCACCGATCGCGGAGCTGATCGAGGAGGGGTTTGCGCCCTGGCTCGAAGCCGAGCAGGTCACCAGCGTTTTAGACCTTTGCTGTGGTAGTGGCTGTATCGGGATCGCCTGCGCCTACGCGTTCCCGGCGGCCCTGGTCGATTTGAGCGACATATCGCCGGCCGCGTTGGACGTCGCGATACGCAACATCGAACGCCATCAGCTGGAAGACCGGGTCAGGGCCCTGCGGGCAGACGTCTACCGCGGCCTGGATGGCGAGCGCTACGATCTGATCGTGAGCAATCCGCCCTACGTGAGTACGAACGAGATGCGTGGTCTGCCGCAAGAGTATCGGCACGAGCCCGGGATCGCCCTCGAGGCTGGCGAAGACGGTATGGACGTCGTCGCCCGCATCCTGGTCGGTGGCGCGGAGTACCTCCGTCCCGGTGGTATCATGGTGGTGGAAGTCGGGGCCAGTGCCGAACTGTTGATCGGCCGTTATCCCGATGTAGCGTTTTTGTGGCTGGATTTCGAACGTGGCGGCGAGGGTGTCTTTCTGCTGACCGCGGAACAGCTCAATGATTATCGTGATGTCTTCGAGGAGGGCAGAATTTGAGTCTGCGTAGGGCGCGCACGCCGGACGAGTATGCCGAATGGGTCAAGCAGGCGATGTTCGAGGTCGGTGACCTCAAGGACTGCCTATTGTACGAGATCGAGGACCTGCAGCGTTTCCCGGGCTATATCGAGCCGCTCGAGGAGGGCATCAAGCAGGTTTACGATGATATGGTCGCGGGGACCTACCAGTTCGGCCGGGAAGATCTGGCTTTTATGGACGTGCTGCGGCGCTACGAAGACCAGATCCCTTTCCACACCTTGCTGAAACAGATTAACGAAACGCACCGAAAAGGCCTGGATGTCGCGGATGACGACTGACCGGTGTTTCGGCGTCCAGCCGTCCGATGAGGGCGGGGGGAGCTAGAATGTCCGATATGCAGCAGACTCTGGTACTGGACCAGGCGCTGATCGCGCGCTACGACCAATCCGGTCCGCGTTACACCTCATACCCGACGGCGGTGCAGTTTCACGAGGGATTCGGCGAAGCGCAGTATCGCAGCGCCGCGCAGGCGAGCAACGCCAGCGGCCGTCCCCTGTCGCTGTATTTCCATATACCCTTCTGCGATACGGTCTGCTTCTATTGCGCCTGCAATAAGATCGCGACGAAGGATCGCACGCGGGCCCAGCCTTACCTCGATCGTGTGCATCGCGAGATCGCGATGCAGGCGGCGCTGTTCGATGCGGGTCGGCCGGTAGAGCAGTTGCACTGGGGCGGCGGGACGCCAACGTTCATCAGCGCGGAACAGATGCGCGAGCTGATGGCGGTCACCGGTCGCCATTTTCAGCTCCTCGACGACGATCGCGGCGAGTATTCGATCGAGATCGATCCGCGCGAGGTCAGCGACGCGACGATCGGCCTGCTGCGCGAGATCGGCTTCAACCGGATGAGCCTCGGACTCCAGGACCTGGACCCGGACGTGCAGAAGGCGGTGAACCGGATACAGTCGGCGGAGGAGACTTTCGGCGCACTGGCCGCGGCGCGGCGCGAGGGCTTCCGATCGATCAGCATGGACTTGATATACGGCCTGCCGCTGCAGACGCGCGAGAGTTTCATCGCAACGCTGGATCGTGTCATCGAGGCGGAACCGGATCGCTTGTCGGTGTTCAATTACGCGCATCTGCCGGAGCGTTTCAAGCCGCAGCGGCGGATCAACGAGGCCGATTTGCCCAGCCCCGATCAGAAGCTGGATATCCTGCAACAGATCGGCGAGCATCTGGCGGCCGCGGGCTATGTCTATATCGGCATGGATCACTTTGCGCGACCCGACGACGAACTCGCGATTGCCCAGCGCGAGGGGCAGCTCTATCGAAACTTCCAGGGGTATTCGACCCATGCGAACTGCGACCTCGTGGCACTGGGCGTCACGTCGATCGGCATGGTGGGCAACACCTATGCGCAGAACATGCGCACCCTCGATGACTATTACGAGCGTATCGACGCTGGACGGCTGGCAGTGTTTCGGGGCGTCGAGCTGAGCCGTGACGATGAACTCCGGCGTGCGGTGATCACCCAGCTGATATGCAATTTCACGCTCGACACGGCGGCCATCGAGCGCACGTGGGCAATCGATTTCGGTCAGTATTTCGCGACCGAGATCGATCGGCTGCGGGATATGGCCCAGCACGGCCTCGTGCGCTTGTCGGGGCGGAACGTCGAGGTGCTGCCGCCCGGACGACTGCTGATACGCAACATCTGCATGGTATTCGATCGCTACCTGGGTGCCGGCGGCCAGACCACACGTTTTTCAAAAGTCATCTGATTGCCCGTGTGCGGTGACGGCAGGACAAGCGTCCTGTCGCCCGCTCTCGTTTGCTCGGTTCCCGCCTTGGCGTCGACAGCCGGTGGCAGTTCCGCGCCGAGGGCGCAGATGCCCTCCGCCCGTCCGGCGCCCGGTTCGCTGTCTTTCGGCCGCCTCGTTATCGAAGCAGCGGTCTGCACCGCCCGCCATGGACCGGTCTGCGCGCCTGCCCCGGTATCGTGTCCGCGCCCGCAGCGAGACAGTAAGCAGCAGGAAATCAACGGTTTGTGAAATTGTTCCGGGTGGGCCTCCGGGCTGTTTCTAGCCCGGGCCTGTCTTGTATAATGCTCGATTGGCACCGGACAAGGCGAAAGTGGCGGAATCGGTAGACGCGCTGGATTTAGGTTCCAGTGGGGTAACCCGTGAGAGTTCGAGTCTCTCCTTTCGCACCAATCAATACCGGTCTGTCTTCATTTGTCCGGCAAGACCGGACTGCCGAGTAATCGACGAGAGTTAACAGGCGGCGATGGCTGCCGGAGAGAACGTGAATGCAAGTTTCTGTTGAATCGGGCGAGGGTCTCGAGAAGCGACTCATGGTTGAGCTCCCCGCGGAACGCGTGACAGCGGCAATGGACAAGCGACTCAGGGATCTGGCGCGCCATGTGCGCCTCGACGGTTTCCGCCCGGGCAAGGTCCCGATGCGCACGATCAAGCAGCGCTTTGGTGAGCAGGTACGCCACGAGACATACAATGCGCTGATTCAGGAAACCCTGTACGAGGCCGCATCCCAGGAGCAGTTGATGCCCGCTGGGGAGCCGCAGATCGAGCTGCGCGAGGTGGCCGAAGAGGGCGGCCTGGGTTACACCGCGACGTTCGAGGTGATGCCGGAGATATCGCTGGGGGACCTGGCCGGACAGACGCTGACCCGGCCGGTGGCCGAGGTCACCGAGGGCGACATCGACGAGATGGTCGAGAAGCTGCGCCAGCAGCGCACGGTCTGGAACGATGTCGAGCGCCCGGCGAAGGACGGCGATACCGTACACATGGACTTCACCGGCAAGATCGATGGCGAGGTCTTCGAAGGCGGTGCGGCCGAGAACACGCCGTTGGTGCTCGGTTCGGGGTCGATGATCGAAGGTTTCGAGTCCGGCCTGCTGGGCGCGGGCGCTGGTGAGACCCGTACCCTCGAGGTCAAGTTTCCCGACGACTATCGTGCGCAGCACCTGGCGGGAAAGGAAGCGGTGTTCGAGGTCAAGGTTTTGCGCGTCTCAGAACCGCAGTTGCCGGCGGTCGACGAAGAATTCGTGAAGGCGTTCGGCGTCGAGGACGGCAGTGTCGAGGCGCTGCGTGCCGATGTGGGGAAGAACATGCGTCAGGAACTGAAACAGAAGCTGCGCAGCATCACGAAAGAACGAGTCATGGACGTCTTGATCGCGGCCAACCCGTTGGATATCCCGAAGGCCATGGTCAGCCAAGAGGCCGAGCGGATGAAACAGCAGATGTTGCAGGACATGCAGCAGCGCGGCCAGGGGAGTGGCATGGACCTGCCTGCGAGCCTGTTCGAGGAGCAGGCCCGGCGGCGTGTCCACCTCGGCCTGCTGGTGGCGGAAATCATCGCGAAGCAGGAGCTCAAGGCCAAGGAGGACCAACTGCAGGGGGTGATCGCGGAGTTTGCCGAGTCATACGAGGATCCGCAGGAGGTGATCGACTACTACCTGCAGGACAAGAACGCCCGCAAGAGCATCGAGAACCTGGTTCTGGAGAACGAAGTGGTGGATTGGGTGCTCGGCCAGGTCGATACCAGCGACGAGAGCAAGTCGTTTGCGGAAGTGATGGAAAACAGGACATAAAGCAGGCTTGCCCGTCCAGGGTTTTGAGGGTACGTTCAAGCTCAATCAACACTTTCCGATAAGCAGGCTATGAATCGATTCGAACCGGTAGGCCTCGGGCTGGTCCCGATGGTGGTGGAGCAGAGTGCACGTGGCGAGCGCGCCTATGACATCTATTCGAGGTTGCTCAAGGAGCGCGTCATATTCTGCATTGGGCCGGTAGAGGACCACATGGCGAATCTGATCGTGGCCCAGCTGCTCTTCCTGGAGTCGGAAAACCCCGACAAAGACATTCATCTCTATATCAACTCGCCCGGCGGTTCGGTGACCGCCGGCCTCGCCATATACGACACGATGCAATTCATTCGGCCCGACGTGACGACCATGTGTATCGGCCAGGCGGCGAGTATGGGCGCACTACTGCTTGCCGGCGGCCAGAAGGGCAAGCGCTATGTGCTGCCGCACTCGCGTGTGATGATCCACCAACCTCTCGGAGGCTTTCAGGGCCAGGCGACGGACATCGAGATCCACGCCAAAGAAATCCTACTGATCCGGGAGAAACTCAACAAGATCCTTGCCCATCACACCGGCCAGGACCTGGCCCGCATCGAACAGGATACCGATCGAGACAACTTTATGAGCGGCGAGCAGTCCGTGGCCTACGGTCTGGTCGATCAAGTGCTCGACAGGCGTCCGGCGCGCGAAGGGTGACTTTGGCGCGCGGGTGAGGCGGCTTGTTATCCGAAGGCTTTCGGATATTATGGAACGCATCGGGCGCGCATTTTCCGATGAGCCGGTGACCGGCACGGCGGCTACGAAGGCAAAGGTGGACCACTATGAGCGACGACAAGAAACACGGAAAGGGTGATGATGGCAAATTGCTGTACTGCTCTTTCTGCGGGAAAAGCCAGCACGAGGTGCGCAAGCTCATCGCGGGCCCATCTGTGTTCATCTGCGACGAATGTGTCGAACTTTGCAACGATATTATTCGCGAAGAGATGCAGGAAAGCGTTGGTGAGTCGTCCGACAAACTGCCGATTCCGCAGGAAATCAACAGCACGCTCGACCAGTATGTTATCGGTCAGTCACGCGCGAAAAAGGTGCTGTCGGTGGCCGTTTACAACCACTATAAGCGGCTCGAGGCGAAGGGCAAGAAGGACGACGTCGAGATCGCCAAGAGCAATATTCTGCTGATCGGCCCGACCGGTTCCGGCAAAACCCTGCTTGCCGAAACGCTGGCGCGTCTGCTGAATGTGCCGTTCACCATCGCCGACGCGACCACGCTGACCGAGGCCGGGTACGTGGGTGAAGACGTCGAGAATATCATCCAGAAACTGCTGCAAAAGTGCGACTATGATGTCGACAAGGCGCAAACCGGAATCGTATACATCGACGAGATCGACAAGATCTCACGCAAATCCGACAATCCGTCGATCACCCGCGATGTATCGGGCGAGGGCGTCCAGCAGGCGCTGCTCAAGCTGATCGAAGGTACCGTCGCCTCGGTGCCGCCGCAGGGCGGGCGCAAGCACCCGCAGCAGGAGTTTTTGCAGGTCGACACGTCGAACGTGCTGTTCATCGTGGGGGGCGCGTTTGCCGGGCTCGACAAGGTCATTCGTGACCGCTCTGAGAAGGGCGGTATCGGCTTCTCTGCGGAAGTGCGTAGCAAGGAGGACTCGCGCACCGTCGGTGAGATCCTGAGTGGTGTCGAACCGGAAGACCTCATCCGCTACGGATTGATACCCGAGTTCGTCGGTCGCCTACCGGTGGTCGCCACGCTCGAGGAGCTCGACGAGGATGCGCTGGTGAAGATCCTCACGGAGCCACGCAATGCGCTCATCAAGCAGTATCAGCGGCTGTTTGAGATGGAGGGAGCGGAACTGGAGATACGCGACGACGCGTTGCGTGCGATCGCGCGGAAGGCAATGGAACGGAAAACCGGTGCGCGGGGATTGCGCACGATTCTCGAGCATTTTCTACTCGACACCATGTATGACCTGCCGTCGCTGGACGATGTCACGAAGGTGGTCCTGGACGAGGCAGTGATCAAAGGCGAGTCCGCCCCCTATATGATCTTCGGCGGTGGCGAGCCGAGGCAGCTGGCCGCGTCCGACTGACGCGTGCGGCGACGCCGCCCCGGGTGTCGCCTGGCTTGTCACCCGTCCGGCCGTTGGCTGCCCGCAGTCTGGCGATCCACCCCGGCGGTGCTTGGGCGGTTGCACAATCCGCGGGCCGCTCCCCTGCGACTTCCGCTAGCGGGTGTCGACGGATAACGTAGCATTTCACTGGTTGAAAAATGCGGCATCAGCCCGCATGTTGAGCAGCAAGCAGGCTTTGCGGCTGCTCTTCGGCGTCTTTGCGCCAGTCAATTGAGCCGTACCCATGTGCGGCGATGGAGGAATCCAATGGGACAGGAAGAGATTACTACCAGCGTCACGGGCGACCAGTCGGGTACGGTACCGGTCCTGCCGTTGCGCGATGTCGTTGTCTATCCGCACATGGTCATCCCACTTTTCGTGGGACGTGAAAAGTCGATCAATGCGCTCGATGCCGCGATGGCAGACAACAAGCAAGTGTTGCTCGTGGCGCAAAAGAGTGCGGAAGTCGACGAGCCGCAGCCGGCCGACATGTACGAGATTGGAACGTTGGCGAGCATCCTGCAGTTGCTGAAGCTCCCTGATGGCACGGTCAAGGTCCTGGTCGAGGGCGGGGGGCGCGCGGGGATCCAGCGCATCGCGGAGGCCGACGGCTACTTCACTGCCGATATCGAAGCCGCCGACGATCGGATCGAGTTGCCAGAGCGCGAGATGGAAGTCCTGATGCGCTCCGCTACGGCACTATTCGATCAGTACGTGAAGCTGAACAAGAAGGTGCCACCGGAGGTGTTGACCTCGCTGGCCAGCATCGACGAGGGTTCGCGTCTCGCCGACACGATGGCCGCACACATGGCGCTGAAGCTCGAGGAAAAGCAACACGTTCTCGAGATGTTCGACGTGCGCGAGCGTCTCGAGCATCTGATGGCGCTGATGGAGGGCGAGAACGACATCCTGCAAATGGAGAAGCGCATCCGCGGCCGGGTGAAACGTCAGATGGAGAAAAACCAGCGCGAGTACTACCTGAACGAGCAGATGAAGGCCATTCAGAAGGAACTCGGCGAACTGGACGATGCGCCGAACGAGCTTGAAGAACTCGCCGAGAAGATCGAGAAGGCGGGGCTCAGCAAAGAGGCCAAGACCAAGGCGACGGCAGAACTGAACAAGCTCAAACTCATGTCCCCGATGTCGGCCGAAGCGACCGTCGTGCGTAATTATGTCGACGCCCTGGTCAGCGTGCCCTGGAAGAAGCGCACGAAGGTGCGTAACGACATCGCGAAGGCCGAAGAGGTGCTGAATACGGATCACTTCGGCCTGGAGAAGGTAAAGGAGCGTATCCTCGAATATCTTGCGGTACAGCAGCGCGTACGCAAGCTCAAGGGGCCGATCCTGTGCCTGGTCGGCCCACCGGGTGTCGGTAAGACCTCGCTTGGCCAATCGATCGCGCGGGCGACCAACCGCAAGTTCATCCGCATGGCCCTTGGCGGCGTGCGGGACGAGGCCGAGATCCGCGGCCACCGACGGACCTATATCGGCGCGATGCCCGGAAAGATCGTTCAGAATCTGACCAAGGCAGGTACGAAGAACCCGTTTTTTCTGCTCGATGAAATCGACAAGATGGCAATGGACTTCCGGGGTGATCCGGCCTCAGCCTTGTTGGAAGTCCTCGATCCGGAGCAGAACCATACGTTTCAGGATCACTACCTCGAGGTAGACTTCGATCTTTCCGAGGTCATGTTCGTGGCAACCGCAAACAGCATGCACATCCCGCCTGCGCTGCTCGACCGTATGGAAGTGATCCGGCTCTCGGGCTATACCGAGGATGAAAAGGTCAACATTGCGGAGAACTACCTAGTCCCCAAGCAGATCAAGAACAACGGGCTGAAAGAAGAGGAATTGACGATTCGCGAAAGCGCAGTTCGGGATGTGGTCCGTTACTACACGCGCGAGGCCGGCGTACGCAACCTGGAACGAGAAATTTCGAAGATCTGCCGCAAGGTGGTCAAGGACGTGTTACTTGACCCCAAGCGCAAGAAGCACGTGACGGTCACACCGAAGAGCCTCGAAAGGTACCTGGGGGTCCAGCGATTCCGTTACGGTCGCGCCGACGAGCACGACCAGGTGGGTCAGGTCACCGGCTTGGCCTGGACTGAAGTGGGTGGCGAGCTGCTACGCATCGAAACCGCGCTGACGCCGGGCAAGGGCCGCTTGACGCACACCGGTCAGCTGGGCGACGTGATGAAAGAATCTATCCAGGCGGCGATGACCGTGGTGCGCAGCCGTGCCGCCGCACTCGGCCTGGCGGATGATTTCAATCAGAAGATCGATGTGCATATCCACGTGCCGGAGGGTGCAACGCCGAAGGATGGTCCAAGCGCCGGTATCGGCATGGCCACTTCGCTGGCGTCGGCACTCACGGATATCGCTGTCCGGGCAGATGTCGCGATGACCGGCGAGATCACGCTGCGCGGCGAGGTGTTGCCTATCGGCGGGCTGAAGGAGAAGCTGCTCGCAGCGCACCGGGGGGGTATCCAGACGGTGATCATCCCGAAGGAGAACGAACGCGACCTGGTTGAGATACCGAAGAACATCAAGCAGAACCTCGATATTCGCCCGGTGCGCTGGATCGACGAAGTGTTGGAAATCGCACTGGCGGATCATCCAAAGCCGCGGACACCGAAAGACAAGAAAAAGGTCGAGGCCGCTGAAAGCAAAGAGGAAAACGCCGACGATTCCAACGATGCCCTGCGTCATCATTGAACTCTGTCAGCAAGGCTGGTAGAAAGCCGTCTGGGCAGGCCCTCGGATACTTAATCGGGGGCTTGCTTGACACCCAAAATTGGCGGCTGTTATAAAACCGCCCGCACTATCCGGTCAGGTCGACTGGCTTTACCATCATTCCACCAATTTCAGCCGACCACGGCACAGGTTGTTTTTTTCAATAGGGGGAACCGTCCACAATGAACAAATCTGATCTCATCGAGGCTATGGCCGACTCTGCCGATATCTCCAAAGCTGCGGCCGGTCGTGCCCTGGACGGATTGATTGAAGCTATAACAGACGCTGTGAAGAACGACGACAGTGTGTCTATCGTAGGATTCGGCACCTTCCTGCTGCGAGAGCGCGCGGCACGTACCGGGCGTAACCCGAAGACGGGCGGCACCATCGAGATCGCTGCTTCCAAGACGCCCGCATTTAAGGCTGGCAAAGCTTTCAAGGACGCAGTAAACTAGCGCGCCTCGTTTCGGGGTGCTTAGCTCAGCTGGGAGAGCATCGCCCTTACAAGGCGAGGGTCGCAGGTTCGATCCCTGCAGCACCCACCAAATCCAGGAGTGGTAGTTCAGTTGGTTAGAATACCGGCCTGTCACGCCGGGGGTCGCGGGTTCGAGTCCCGTCCACTCCGCCATATCCAGGAAAAAACGGGGTATCATCCGATACCCCGTTTTCCGTTACAGCTTTCCTGAGTAAGTAACGATCATGCTGCAGGCCATTAGAGAAAAAGCCCAGGGCTGGATTGCCTGGGCCATCGTCATCCTTATCAGTATCCCGTTTGCACTCTGGGGGATCCAGGAATACCTCGGTGTCGGTAGTGAACCCGAAGTCGCGGTGGTCGACGGGGAAGAGATCACGCAGCGAATGCTGGACGAGCGTGCACGCGACTTCCGCGAGCGCCTGCGCCAATCGCTCGGCAGCAACTATTCGCCCGACTTGCTCGACGATGCACGGCTCAAGGCCCAGGTGCTGGACTCGATAGTCGAAGAGCGGGTGTTGATCAACGCAGCCGATGCCTGGAACCTGCGCACCGGTGACGATCAGGCACGCCGCTTCATTGCAGCGATCCCCGCGTTTCAGCGCGAAGGGCGGTTCGACCAGCAATCCTATGAGGCCGCGGTACGTAACCGCGGCATGAGCCGGGCCGGTTTCGAACAGCGTATCCGCCAGGACATGGCAGTGGATCAGTTGCGCAGCGGCATCGCCGACAGCGCCTTCGTCACGCAGGCCCAGCTTGCGACGCGCGTCCGCCTGCGCGACGAGCAGCGCTCGCTCAGCCATGTTCGCATACCCGCGGCTGACTACCTGGACGAGGTTGCCGTCACGCAGGACGAACTTCGTCGTTTCTACCAGGACAACACCGAGAGCTATCGCACGCCGGAGCGCGTCAAGCTCAGTTATCTGCTGCTGGACGCGGCGGCGCTGGGTGGCCTGGTTCAGGTCGACGAAGAGCGCCTGAGACAATACTTCGAGAATCACAAGGCGGAGTTCGTGGCCCGTGAGGAACGTGCGATGCGGCACATCCTGATCGGCCTCGCGCCGGGAGCAGAGGAAGACGCAGTCGAACAAGCGCGCGCGCAGGCGCAGGCCCTGCTGGAAGCGTTGCGTGGCGGGGCCGATTTTGCCGCGCTGGCCGCGCAGCACTCCGCTGATCCGGGCTCGGCGGCGAACGGCGGTGACCTCGGCTGGGTCGAACGTGGCATGATGGTTCCGGCTTTCGAAGAGGCCGCGTTCGCGCTGGACAAGGGCGCGGTCAGCGAGGTGGTGCAAACCGACTTTGGCTTCCATGTCATCCAAGTGACCGACATCCGCGGAGGCTCGGATGCCGAGTTCGATGAGATGCGGGACAAGGTGGAGGCGGGCTATCGAAAATTCGAGGGTGAAAACCTCTACTTCGATTATGCCGAGCGGTTGGCGGAAATTGCGTACGAAAATTCAGACAGCCTGGTTCCTGCGGCAGAGGCGCTGGACTTGGTTGTACAGACCAGCGACTGGTTGACCCGCAATGCCAATCTGAGCGGTGTGCTGGGATCTCCCAAGGTGGTCAATGCGGCCTTTTCCGACGACGTCCTGATGGAACGGCACAACAGCGAGTTGATCGAGGTGGATTCGCAGCAGGCGGTGGTCGTCCGCGTCGCCGAATACGAGCCGGCCGGCGTGGAGCCGTTCGAGGACAACCTCGCTGCGATCGAGCAGGCCTATCGGCAGCAACAGGCATCGAAGACGGCGGCGGAGATCGGCAGCAAGCTGATTGCTGAGCTGCGCGGTGGAGAGCGCACGCTGGCGCAGCTGGCCGCCGACAATGCCTGGCGCCTCGAGCAGCCGGGTGCAGTGGGTCGAGAGGAGCCTCAGGTGCCCGCCGCGGTACTCGACTCCGCGTTCGGTCTGACGCCGCCATCGGACGGGGAACCGGCGTTTGCCGGCGTGATGTCGCCAGAGGGCGACTACCTGTTGATCGAGGTGTCCGCCGTCGAGGGGGGTGCGCTGGAAGCGCTTCCCGATGCCGAGCGCCCGCTGATCGCCGAGCAGGCAGCGTCCCAGCTGGCAAACGCCCAGACGCGCTATGTCACGCAGGAACTGCGTGATCGCGCGGACATCGAGCTGAAACCGATCGACGATTGACGGCCGCCGCTCAGGCCATGCCGAGTATGTGATACCCGGAGTCGACGTAGAGCACGTCACCGGTGATGCCCGAGGCGAGATCGGAGCAAAGGAAGGCCGTGGCGTTGCCCACTTCATCGATCGTGACGTTTCGCCTCAGCGGCGTTTTCTGTTCCGCGTCCGCGAGCATCCCGCGGAAGCCGCTGATACCGGATGCGGCCAGGGTCCGAATCGGCCCTGCAGAGACTGCATTCACGCGAACCCCTTCCGGGCCGAGCGAGTCGGCCAGATAGCGCACGTTGGCCTCGAGTGCGGCCTTCGCGACGCCCATCACGTTGTAGTGCGGCACGGTGCGTACCGCGCCCAGGTAGCTCATGGTCACGATCGCGCCGTTGCGGCCCCTCATCATGCCACGTCCGGCCTTGGCCAGCGCCGCGAGGCTGTAGGCGCTGATATCGTGTGCGATTCGGAAACCTTCGCGCGTGACCGCATCGACGTAAGCCCCTTCGAGCTGGTCCTTTGGGGCAAAGCCGACCGAGTGAATCAGACAGTCGAGACCGTCCCAGTGGCCCGACAGTTCGGCGAACGCCGCGTCGATCTGTTCGTCACTGGCGACGTCCAGCGGGAGCACGATGTCCGAATCGAATTCAGCGGCGAATCCCTTCACCCGGTCGTGCAGCTTTTCGCCTTGATAGGTGAATGCCAGCTCGGCACCCTCCCGGTGCATCGCACGCGCGACCCCGTAGGCGATTGATCGGTTGCTGGCTACACCGACGATCAGTGCGCGCTTGTTCTGAAGAAATCCCATCTCACGTTCCTCGCCATTGGCGTTATCGTTGGAGAAACCGGCTGACAGCATCGGGCCGCGATGCGATCATCGATCGTGCGTCGCGCGAGCCGACCGCCGCATCGACCCACGGTCCTGTCAAGACAGTCGAAAGAATGGCGCGTAAAGTAACTCAAATGGGCCCTGCAGTAAAAAGTCGCCGACAGGCCGGGGCGTTCCTGCTGCTCGCCATCGTGTTCGCGGCGCTGAGTGGATGCACTGGGCAGGCCTGGAACGATCCTTACCGGCAGGGGGCGGCGGCCGGACCGGTATTTTTCAGTTCCTTTTCGGAACGCCCCAAGCATCTGGATCCGGCGAGATCCTACAGTGCCAACGAGTGGGCGTTCATTTCGCAGATCTACGAGCCGCCGCTGCAGTATCATTTCCTGCGCCGCCCCTATGCCCTGGTGCCACTGACCGGCGACGGCCTCCCGGAGATCCGATACGTCGGCCATGATGGGCAGGTACTGGGTGAGGAGGCGGATGCCGCCGAGGTGGCTTACACTGATTACCTGCTGCGCATCCGACCGGGTATCCTTTACCAGCCGCATCCGGCACTGGCGTTGCGTGACGACGGGCGTCCGGCCTACTGGCCGCTCGATCCGGGCCTGCTGGACCGGGTGAATACGCTGGCCGATTTCCCATTGACCGGTACCAGAGAGCTGGTTGCGGCCGACTACATCTACCAGGTAAAGCGGCTGGCGTTCGCGCCGAACCACTCGCCGGTCGCGAGCCTGATGGCCGAACACATCCGCGGCTTTGCGGAGTTCGCCCAGGCGGCCAAGGCCGCGTACGATCGGGCCGAGGCCGGCGAGCGGACCTGGTTCGACTTGCGCGAGATCCCAATGCGTGGCGTCGAGGCCATCGACCGCTATACCTACCGCATTCGCATCGAAAACAAGTACCCGCAGTTCGTTTTTTGGCTGGCGATGAATTTTTTCGCACCCATGCCCTGGGAGGCGGAGCGCTTCTATCATCAACCGGGCCTGAATGAGCGGAACATCAACCTGAACTGGTACCCGATCGGTACCGGCCCCTTCATGCTGATCGAAAACAATCCGAACCTGCGCATGGTGCTGGTGCGCAATCCGAATTTTCACGGTGAGCGCTACCCGACGGACGGCACTGCGCAGGACCACCTGGAGGGTCTGCTCGAGGATGCCGGACGACCGATGCCGTTCATCGACAAGGCGGTCTATTCGCTCGAGAAAGAGGCCATACCGCGCTGGAACAAGTTCCTGCAGGGGTACTACGATAATTCAGGGATTGCGTCAGACAGTTTCGATCAGGCCATCCAGTTCGGCAATGCCGGGGAGGCGACCCTGACCGACTCGATGCAGCACAAGGGCATCCGTCTCAGCACCGCGGTCGAGACGTCGGTGTTCTACACCGGGTTCAATATGAGCGACCCGGTGGTCGGCGGCGACAGCGAGCGCGCCCGACTGTTGCGCCAGGCCATCGCGATTGCGGTCGATTTCGAGGAGTTCATCTCGATATTTCGCAACGGCCGCGGTGAGGTCGCGCACGGCCCTTTGCCGCCAGGGATCTTCGGCTATCGGGAAGGTGAGTCCGGTGTGAACCCGGTGACCCACGTCTGGGAGGATGGCCGCGCGCGCCGTCGCAGCATCGAAGACGCGCTGCGCCTGCTGGACCAGGCGGGTTACCCGGATGGTCGTGACCCGCAGAGCGGCGGGCCGTTGATACTCTACTACGATACGCCGGCCGCAGGGCCGGACAGCAAGGCGATGCTCCAATGGTACCGGAAGCAGCTGGCCAAGCTCGGCATCGAGCTGGTCATCCGGGCTACCGACTACAATCGTTTCCAGGACAAGATGCTCAAGGGAACTGCGCAGATCTTCAGTTGGGGATGGAACGCGGATTACCCGGATCCGGAAAATTTCTTCTTCCTGCTTTACGGCCCCAACGGCAAGGTTGAGTCCAAGGGCGAGAATGCTGCCAATTTCAGCAATGCGGAATTCGATGCGCTGTTTCTCAGGATGAAGGACCTGCCGTCCGGCCCCGAGCGGCGACAGGTGATCGATCGCATGGTCGAGATTCTGCGCGGCGAATCGCCCTGGCTGTTCGGCTTTTTTCCCAAGGCTTTCAGCCTGCACCACGCCTGGTACAAGAACGCAAAACCACACCTGATGGCAAACAATACACTGAAATACAAGCGCGTAGACGGGGCCGCGCGCGTCGCGGCGCAGCGCGCCTGGAATGCGCCCGTGCTCTGGCCTGTCGGCATACTGCTGCTGTTGCTGCTTCTGTCGATCATTCCCGCGGTGAAGGGTTTTCGCGCCCGCGAGAGGAGCCGCGCACAGTGAGCGCGTACATCATCCGCCGTCTCTTGTATGCGATCCCGATCCTGATTGGGGTGAATGCACTCACTTTCGTGCTGTTCTTCGTGGTCAACTCGCCGGAAGACATGGCGCGCATGCACCTGGGGGGCAAGCGGGTCACCGATCAGGCCATCCAGGCCTGGAAAGAGGAGCATGGCTACGAGAAGCCCCTGTTGATCAACAGCGCCCGCGCGGGTTCCGCGGCCTTTACCGATACGATTCTGTTCGAGAAGTCGCTGCGGCTCTTTCTGTTCGACTTTGGTCAGTCGGACAGCGGGCGCGACATCAGTCACGACATTTCGCAGCGCATGTGGCCGAGCCTCGCGATCGCGGTACCGACGCTACTCGTGGGTCTGGCGGTCAACATCAGCTTCGCGCTGTTGCTCGCGTTTTTCCGGGCGACCTATCTTGATTTCTGGGGCGTTGTGATCTGCGTCGCGATGATGTCCATCTCGAGCCTGTTCTACATTATCGGCGGCCAGTTTCTGGTCGGAAAGCTGTTGAATCTGGTGCCGATATCCGGGTACGACACCGGTGCGCACGCCTGGAAGTTCATGATCCTGCCGGTAATCGTTGGTGTCATCGGGGGTATCGGGTCCGGAACCCGATGGTACCGGACGCTGTTCCTCGAGGAGATTCACCGCGACTATGTGCGTTCGGCGCGCGCCAAGGGACTCTCGGAGCAATGGGTGCTGTTTCGTCACGTGTTGCGCAACGCGCTGATACCGATCCTGACCGGCGTGGTCGTGGTACTGCCACTGCTGTTCATCGGAAGCCTGTTGACCGAATCTTTCTTCGGGATACCGGGGCTCGGCAGCTACACCATCGATGCGATCAACAATCAGGACTTCGCGATCGTCCGTGCGATGGTCTTTCTCGGGGCGGTGCTCTACATCGTCGGGCTGCTGCTCACCGATATCTCCTACACGATCGTCGACCCGCGCGTGAGGCTGGACTGAGCGATGGAATTTCAGCCCGTCGTCCTGTGGACAGACGCCTTGGTCTATCTGCTGTTGTTGCTCACCGCGGCAATGGTCTGGCATACACGGCGGCATCCGCACCTGATCGCGCCCTGGCGCCGTGTGGCTGAAAGTCGCACCGGGCAGGCGGCGATGGTCGTCCTATTGTTCTATGTCGTGATCGGCCTGCTCGACACGCTGCACTTTCATCCCAGGACAGGCACGAACCCGCAGGGTGGAGCCGCCTATTCGACCGAGGTGCTCAGCCTGTTCGACGTGATCGCTGGGCCATTGCGCACGGAGCGCGAGAAGACCTATTCGGCACCTTTCGCGACCCACTTGTTCAGCAAGGAGACGATCCAGCAGGAAGACGGCAGCACGCTGCGTGATTACCCGAGGCTACGGTATGGCGGGGCCCACCTGGATGCCGACGGGAGCGGAAAGCTATTGGATGTCCTGGTCAAGGGCGTGATCGGTGCGGTCGAGGGCGCACTGGCATGGTTGCTTGTGCTGCTCGTGCTTTGTCGCTTAGATCTTGCCCGGCTGCGTCGCCTGCTCGGCGGCCATCTGGAAAATCCGTGGCATGTCGGTGCCTGGACGGCGCTGTCGGTCATCGCGCTGTTCGGTGCACTCTGGGAACTTGCCGGTCATTATCATGTGCTCGGCACCGACAAGGTCGGCGAGGACGTATTCTTCCAGTCACTCAAGAGCATCCGCACCGGCCTGATCATCGGTACCCTGACGACGCTGGTCATGCTGCCCGCCGCGATCCTGCTCGGCATCATGGCCGGGTATTTCCGCGGCTGGGTCGATGATGTGATCCAGTATCTGTACACGACCCTGAACTCGATCCCGGGCGTGCTGTTGATCGCGGCAGCGGTGCTGATGATGCAGATCTACATGAGCAACCACGCCGACGAGTTCAATAGCCTGACTGAGCGTGCCGATCTCCGCCTGCTTTTCCTGTGCCTGATATTGGGTGTCACGAGCTGGACTTCATTGTGTCGCTTGTTGCGTGGCGAGGCGCTGAAACTGCGCGAACTCGAGTACGTGCTCGCAGCTCGCGCCTTCGGCGTCGGTCATCTCCGCATATTGCTGCGTCACGTCCTGCCCAACGTGATGCATATTGTGCTGATCACGATCGTACTCGACTTCAGCGGACTGGTACTTGCCGAGGCGGTGCTCTCCTACATCAGCATCGGTGTAGACCCGGCGACCAACAGCTGGGGCAATATGATCAACGGGGCACGCCTCGAGTTGGCCCGCGAGCCGGTTGTCTGGTGGTCGCTACTGGCCGCATTCGGTTTCATGTTCACGCTGGTCCTGGCGGCCAACCTGTTTTCCGATGTTGTACGCGATGCCTTCGATCCACGCCTGAGACAGCAACGATGAGTGTGAAAGAAAACGCGATGTCTCCATCGGCCGATACAGCCGGTTCATTGCTCGCTGTCGATGGCCTGTCGACCCATCTTGGCAGCACCAACCGACCGGTCCGCGCGGTCGACGATGTCAGTCTGTACATTCATCGCGGCGAGACGTTCGTACTGCTCGGCGAGTCCGGTTGTGGCAAGTCGATGATTGCTTTGTCCATCATGCGCCTGTTGCCGCATTCGGGCAGGATCGTCGCAGGCGACATCCGGTTGGACGGCCAGTCACTGCGCGCGTTGTCCGAGGCAGAGATGCGTGCCGAGCGCGGTGGTCGGGTCGGCATGATATTCCAGGAACCCATGACCTCGCTGAATCCGGTGATGGCGGTCGGCGAGCAGGTCGCAGAGGCCGTGCGCCTGCACGATGCGGAACACCGGGGGCGGGTCCAGACGCGCGTGGTCGAACTGTTCCGCGCAGTCGGTATCCCGGACCCGGAGCGCCGCGTAAACGAGTACCCGCATCAACTGTCAGGGGGCATGAAGCAGCGCGTGATGGTCGCGATGGCCCTGGCCGGCCGTCCGGAACTGCTGATAGCCGACGAGCCGACGACCGCCCTCGATGTGACGATCCAGGCCCAGGTACTCGATCTGCTAAAGGCGTTGCAGCGCGAAACCGGCATGGCCATCCTGCTGATCACGCACGATTTGGGCGTCGTGGCCGAAATGGCCGATCGGGTGGGCGTGATGTACGCAGGCCAGCTGATGGAGGTGAACAACGTCGAAGATTTCTTCGCGGACCCGCAGCACCCCTATAGCCGCAAGCTTTTCCGCTCGGTGCCCAAGGCGGAGAAGCGCGACCAGGGTCTGGACGTGATCCCCGGCATCGTGCCGACACTGAATCAGGTCTTTGATCACTGCCGCTTCGCGGACCGCTGCGAACTGGTCCACGACGCCTGTCGCGAAAGCCTGCCGCCATGGCACGGTGGGCCCGACAGCGGTTATCGATGTCACCTTGGCCCGGAACAGGCGAAGGTCCTGCGTGCTTCCGCATTGACGGCAAAGCCGCCTGTGCGAGTGACCGGCGAACAGTTGCTCCACGTCCGGGATCTGAAGGTGCACTTTCCGATCAGTAAAGGCGTCCTGCGGCGCGTGAGCGGGTATGTCAAGGCGGTAGACGGCATCGACCTGGTGATCACTCGCGGGCTGACCGTTGCGCTGGTCGGTGAATCCGGCTGCGGTAAGACCACGGCCGGCCAGGCCATCCTGCAGCTGATTCGGCCGACCGCGGGTCAGATCTTGTTCGATGGCATCGATCTGGCGGGCGTGCGCGGTGCCAAATTGCGCCGGCTGCGCCGCGAATTTCAGATCATCTTCCAGGACCCGGCCTCGTCGATGAACCCGCGCATGCTGGTCGAGGACATCATTGCCGAGGGACTGGTTGCGCAGCGACTCGGCGGCGATCGTGCGCAGCGCCGCGAGACCGTCGAACATCTGCTGCAGCAGGTGGGCATGCAGCCGGGCGCAGCCGATCGCTATCCGCACGAATTCTCGGGTGGTCAGCGCCAGCGGATCGCGATTGCGCGCGCGCTCGCGCTGCGGCCGCGTCTGATCGTCTGCGATGAGCCCACCAGCGCGCTGGACGTCTCCGTGCAGGCACAGGTGCTCAATCTGCTCAAGGAACTGCAGAACGCGCTGGGTCTGTCTTACCTGTTCATTACGCACAATATCTCTGTTGTCGCCTATCTGGCGCACGAAGTGGCGGTAATGTACCTGGGGCGCATCGTCGAGTACGGTGAGGTGGGGCAGGTGTTGCAGAAGCCGCTGCATCCGTACACGACTGCGCTGCTGAGTGCGGTCCCGGTGCCCGACCCAGCGCATCAGCGCGAGGTGATCAAGCTGCAGGGTGATATGCCGTCGCCGATCGATCCGCCGTCGGGCTGCCATTTTCACCCGCGCTGCCCACGGGTGATGCGGGTCTGCCGCGCGCATTATCCCGATACGGTCGAGGCCGAACCGGGCCGGCGTGTCAGCTGTTGGCTCATGGTGCCCGAGGCGGAGCGGCCGCCTGCGGACGCGGCAGTCGATCAGGCGTTGTTCGGTGGCGCGGGGCCCTGAGCACCTCCGGGCCAGCGACCGTCAGTACGTCGACCGGTCGTCGTTCACGCGTCCGGATCGATGAAAACCGTCAGTCGTTCGCCCGGTTGGATGAAGCGCCCCAGCTGGTTCCAGCGTTTGAGGTCCGAGATCGATACCTGGAAGCGACGCGCGATCGCGTACAGCGAATCGCCTTTTCGAACACGGTAGTAAAGGCGCTGACGCGCCAGCGTGTTGGGACGCTGCTGGCCAGCGACGACCGAGTCCGACAAGGGTATCAGCAGGTCGTCGCCGGCGCGGATGCGCGAATCCTTGAGTCCGTTGGACTGCCGAATGGCCTGCACCGTGACTCCGTAACGTCTGGCGATGCGGCTCAGACTTTCGCCCGGCCGAATGCGGTGACGCACCAGTTGCAGTCGTTTTTCGTCGGGTAGCGACGCCGCGGCGAATTCGAAACGATACACACGGTCGACCGGAAGCAGCAGTTCGTGCGGCCCATCGGGGCGACTCGTCCAGCGTTTGTGACCGGCGTTCAACGCGAGCAGGTCTTCCACCGGCATTCCGGCCAGTTCGGCCGCCACGTTGAGGTCGATCTGTCCGGCCGTGAACGCAGACGCGAAGTAGGGACGGTCCTGGATCTCGGGCAACGCCAGCCCGTATCTCTCGGGTTCCTGCACCACGGCGGCCAGCGCCAGCAGTCGGGGGACATAGCTGTCTGTCTCACCGGGCAGGTCGAGGGACCAGAAATCGGTCGGCTCGCCGCTTCGTCGCGCTTTGCGAATCGCGCGGCTGACCTTGCGACCGCCAGCATTATAGGCGGCCAGGGTATGCAGCCAATCGCCGCCGAATCGCTTATTGAGCTTTTTCAGATAAGCGATGGCGGCATCGGTTGCGGGCCGCACGGTGCGCCGCTTGTCGAACCACCAGTCCTGCTCGAGGCCCATCATGCGTCCGGTCGCCGGCATGAACTGCCACAGGCCCGCCGCGCCGTCCGGCGAGTAGACATGCGGCTTGAAGCCACTTTCAACGGCGGGCAGGAGCGCCAGCTCGCCCGGCAGTCCGGCCGCCTCGATCGCATCGACGATGTGATGCAGATAGGGTTCGGAACGTGTCATCAGGGCCATGAATGCCGCCGGCGCGCGGCGCAGCACGCGAATCTCCTTGTCAATCCGCGGGTGCGTGATGTGGCCGAGCCGGTACCCGCGACGCAGCCGGGGCCATAGGCTGCTATCTTTCGCGGTCTGCGCGCCCCCTGCGTCCAGGGTCTGCTCGGGCTGGCCGATGGCCGTTGGCGGCAGCGTTGCTGTCGAGTCGGCCGGGGAGGGCGTATCCTCCCGTGCACCACGACCGAGGCAACCGGCCAGAGACAGCGCAACCAGTAGCAACAGGGCCAGCCTTGATAGCTGCCGACGTTGCCGGGGCCGCACGCTTTGTTCAGAATCGGTCATGTCATTCGCCGCGATCATCGCGGGACAATATACGAGATGCTTTGAAGAGCTGCCAGCCGCGACGCCAAGATGCCTCAATCCAGACCCTGCGCACAAGTGAATAGTGAGCTGAGCCAGTCGCTGGCCGAATGGTATGCGGGACCACCGGGGAACCGCGTCGCTGCCCAGGAACGTGCATCGCTCGCAGAATTGTCGAGTGACCTGTTCGGCTATCAGTTGCTTCAGCTGGGCGAACTCGGCGACGATATGGGACATCTCGATGGGTGTCCGATACGCCGCAAAACCCTCGTGACGGATCGTCTTGATTCCCTCATGCCGGGCAGCCTGGTAGCCGATGCGGCGCGATTGCCGATAGCGTCAGACAGTGTCGATACGGTGATTCTGGTGCATACGCTGGATTTCTCCCGCGACCCGCACCAGGTGTTGCGGGAGGCCGAACGGGTCCTGATTGCCGGGGGGCGAGTGATCGTGATCGGCTTCAATCCTTTCAGTCTCTGGGGCTTATGGCGGCTTTCCGGTCGTTGGCGCGGTTCTATCGTTCCCTGGTGTGGCCAGTTTCTATCGTATCCGCGCCTCAACGACTGGTTCACGTTGCTCGGATTCGGCGTCGAACGTATGGATGTCATGGAGTTTCGGCCGCCGACACGCAGCGGCCATATGGATGCGATGGAACGGTTGGGGCGGCGATGGTGGCCGATGCTTGCAGGCGTCTATGTCGTGCGGGCGGTGAAGCGGGTATCGCGCGTGACGCCGGTGCGCCAGCATTGGTCGAGGCTGCGCGTACTCGGCCCGCGAACCGTGGAACCGACCATACGCGAGCTGAAAAAAGATGTCTGATGAGATCGAGTTGTTCACCGACGGCGCCTGCAGGGGCAATCCCGGCCCCGGCGGGTGGGGCGCGCTGTTGCGTTTCCAAGACACCGAAAGAGAACTCTATGGCGGCGAGGCGTCGACGACCAACAACCGCATGGAGCTGACGGCGGTCATCAAGGGGTTGCAGGCGCTGACCCGGCCTTGCGCGGTCGCGGTTACGACCGACTCGGTCTATGTGAAAAACGGCATTACGCAGTGGATCCACAACTGGAAGCGCAACGGCTGGCGAACCGCGGCCAGGAAACCGGTCAAGAACGAAGACCTGTGGCGCCTGCTCGATGAATCGGTGGCGCGTCACGCGGTGAGCTGGCACTGGGTCAAGGGCCATGCGGGGCACCCGGAGAACGAGCGGGCCGACGCGCTGGCGAACCGCGGAATCGACGAAATGCGAAGGCCGCGCAACCTGACATAGGGCCTGCGGGGCCTGGGAGATTGAGTGAGACAGATCGTATTGGATACCGAGACGACGGGTCTCGAGCCTGAACAGGGGCACCGGATCATCGAGATCGGGTGCGTCGAGCTGCAGGAGCGGCGACTGACCGGTAACAACTTCCACGTCTACCTGCAGCCTGACCGCAAGATCGACGCCGCAGCGATCGAAGTGCACGGTATCACCAACGAGTTTCTGGCCGACAAACCCCGATTCGTCGACATCGCGGCCGATCTGATGGCCTACCTCGAGGGTGCGGAGCTGGTCATTCACAATGCGCCGTTCGACGTGGGCTTCCTGGACGCCGAGCTGGGAAGGTTGCCGGACCTCGGGGCGATCGCGGCGCATTGCGCGGTGCTCGACACGCTCGTCCTCGCGCGCAGGAAGCATCCGGGGCAGCGCAATAGCCTGGACGCGCTCTGTGGGCGCTATGATGTGGACAACAGCCGGCGCGACAAACACGGCGCGCTGCTCGATGCCGAGATACTCGCCGACGTCTATCTGGCGATGACCGGCGGCCAGACGGTCCTGTCGCTCGAGTCGGAATCCAGTCGGACAGACGCGCAGGCCGGCGGCAGCCCGGTGCGTCGGGTTGCGCGCGACGGGCTGGATCTGGTGGTCGTCCAGGCGGACAGCGCAGAGCGTGCGGCCCACGAGGAGCGCCTGCGGGCGATCGATGCCGCATGCGGCGGCGACGCGGTCTGGCGCGGCCTGCATTGAGGGCGTAGGGGACGTGCCAGTGGGGAATGTAACTGTAGGGCGGTGAGGCACGCAGCCCGCCGGGACGGTTTCTGATGACGGTTCCGCGCGTGATGTCACCATCGCCAGCTGGTCCGTGACGGATGCCGGTCAGACCTCAGTCGAGACGCGTCTCGGTGTTCGCGGGCAGTCCGAGTCGCCCTTCGATGCGCCAGGACTTGTCGGCCGGGTAAAGCTGCAGCTTCCATCTGGCCGGTCCGAGGGGCTCCAGGCGACTGCTGTGGCCCGTCGCGGACGATGGCGTGAGCTGTACCGACTGGTCCTGGTTGGGTAGCGTCGGATGCGTCACCTTCAGGGTCATCAGGCCGCCCCCGGCGGGCGGCGGCTTGTCCAGCTGAATCGTGATCGCGCCGGTCTGTGGCTCGTAGTCCACGCCGGCGGCAATGCCGAGTGACTTGGCGCGCGCCGTGCTGTCGGCATCCTTGTGAATGGCCAGACCTTCCTTGTAGTAGTCGTCGCTGACCAGGCCATCGTTCGTTCGGATCGCGATGTTGATCGTCACGATCGACGCGATGACCACGCTCAACGGCAGGCTGATCAGGAACCAGGGCCAGAACTGCTTGTACCACGGCAGGGTGTCTTCGCGGGGTGGTCGCATTGCGCTTCGATCTACCTTATCACCGGGCCGAGGAACCGGGCATGTTCGTTGATTGCGATGTCATGATGTGTCTCAGACTCGATGTGGAACCTGATTTCGCTACTCGAGGACCGCAGCTCGACCGGGTCGACTTCGACCCGCAGCGGCAGGTCCTTGACCGCGCCGCTCGCGATCTCGATGCCTTCGGTCTGACCGATTACCCGCAAGCCCTCGAGGCCTGAAACTGCAAGTCGGTAAACTTGCGGACGGTCGTGCATATTGATGATCTTCAGATTGTACACGTTCTGCACCAGCCCCTCTTCGGTCTCGGTGTACAGGACATTGCGGTCGCGGATGATGTCCACCTCCAGCGGTATTCGGGTCAACAGGCCGTAAACGAGGGCGGCAGTCACGAAGCTCAGGATGCCGATATAGATCAGCAGTCGCGGTCGCACGATCTTGGTCGGCTGACCCTGCAGCGCGTGCTCGGTGGTGTACTTGACCAAGCCGCGTGGGTACCCCATTTTATCCATCACGTCATCACACACGTCGATGCACGCGGCACAGCCGATGCATTGGTATTGCAGCCCGTCACGGATGTCGATCCCGACAGGGCACACCTGCACGCACAGCCCGCAATCGATGCAGTCACCGAGACCGACGTCGGCCGACGGCGTGCCCCGGCGACGCGACCCGCGAGGGTTGCCACGCTGCTCGTCATACGAGATGACCAGTGTGTCATGATCGAACATCGCGCTCTGAAAGCGCGCGTAGGGGCACATGTAGATGCAGACCTGTTCGCGCATGAAGCCCGCGTTGCCGTAAGTGGCGAATCCGTAAAAGAAGATCCAGAAGGTCTCCCACGGCCCGAGGTTCCAGCTCAGCAGGTGGACCCAGAGCTCTTTGATCGGGGTGAAGTAGCCGACGAAGGTGAATCCGGTCCACAGCGAGAACAGCAGCCAGGCGCCGTGCTTGGCGCTCTTGATACCCCAGTAGCCGGCGTTGCGCGGCCCCTGGTCACGCTTCTTCTGTTGTCTCGCTGTACCCTCAATCTTGCGCTCTATCCACATGTAGATTTCGGTCCACACCGTCTGCGGACAGGCATAGCCGCACCACAGGCGGCCGGCCAGCGTCGTGAACATGAACAGTGAGATCGCCGCGATGATCAGCAGCATCGACAGGTAGAAAAAGTCCTGCGGCCAGAAGGTCAGGCTGAATATGTGGAACTTACGCGCCGGCAGGTCGAACAGCACGGCCTGGTGCCCGTCCCAGTTGATCCAGGGCAGTCCGTAGAAGATGCCGAGGAGGGCGGCCATCGCGAGCAGGCGCAATGCCGCGAAGATACCGTGCACCTCACGCGGATAGATCTTCTCGCGTTTCTTGTAGAGGTCCTGTTCGATCGGTGCGGCGTCGTTGTTCGCGGCAGGCTGGGACATCGTCGGCTGTTCCATGGTCAGGATTCTGCGGTGGGTTTCGGGAGCGTCTCGCGATGTGTCGGCCGTCGGAAGTAGCAGGTCAGCGCACAACTGATGGAGGTCAGCAACCAGAAGCAGAAGAATCCGATTGTGTAGCCGCCGATGCGGGTCAGATCCGGAAACCCGCCAATCATGCCAAGCTCGACCGGGTCGAAAACCGTAAAAAAGATGATGGTAGCGAGGCTCGCCGTGAGAAAGGACGGCCACATGACTGAGACGATCTGTTGGACAACCGGTAGCTGATTCTTGTCAGACCGGGTGGCTGGCAGCGTGGACATGGTCGTTTCCTGTGCAGTTGCCGGTCGTGAAGGACACCGGCGGTCGGTCGTGGTGTTGCCGTCTCCTCGTTCAGCCGAAGCATGCGCGGTGAGCCGCAACAGGAGACACGAGAAGCAGCAAAAATTTTGGCCCTGAAACCGGTCGGGTGTGGATGATAAATCGCATTATCATCGACACCCGACCGGCCCAGGGCCAGGCTGCGCGCAGCGCTTTTACTGCTGCTGGGACAGGCTGATCACATAGGCGGTCAGCAAGTGCACCTTTTCATCGCCGAGCAGCTCGTCGTGCGCCGGCATTACGCCGTTGCGGCCCTTGACGAGGGTTTGCTTGATCGCACCCATGCTGCCGCCGTACAGCCAGCTGGCGTCGGTGAGGTTGGGCGCGCCGAGCATTTGATTGCCGGTGCCGTCCATGCCGTGGCAGCCGATGCAGCCGGTCGTCATGAATACCTCCTTGCCGGCCTCCGCCTTCGCGGCATCCACGTCGCGACCGGACAGGCCCGCCACGTAGGTGGCGACCTGGTCGATTTTCTCGTCGCCGAGGTGTGCGTGTGCGGGCATCACCCCCATGCGCCCCTTCGCGATCGATATCCTTATCTGCTCGGGCGCACCGCCCCACAGCCAGTCGTCGTCCATCAGATTGGGGAAGCCCCGCGAGCCGCCGGCATCGGAACCGTGGCACTGCATGCAGTAAGTCAGGAACAGGCGCTTGCCCATTTCGCGCGCCTCCTGATACTCGGGCTTGGTGGCCAGGTCGGTGGCCGCGACCGCGGCGTACTGCTTGAAGATCGGGCCGTATTTTTCGTCGGCCTTAGCCATCTCGGCCTCGTACTGGCTGCCATGCGATGACCAGCCCAGCAGGCCCTTGAAGGCCCCGAGGCCCGGGTAGAGGGCCAGGTACCCGGCGGCAAAGAACAGCGTGATGTAGAACAACCAGAGCCACCACCGCGGAAGCGGGTTGTTGTACTCCTGAAGATTGCCGTCCCAGGTGTGCCCGGTGACGTCGCCCTGTGCCGACTCGCCGGCCCGCCGACGCATGGTCCACCAGATTAGCCAGAAGCAGCCCAAGATGTTGGCTACGGTAAGAACGATGATCCACCCACTCCAGAAACTGCTCATCACTGTTTCTCCTTCTCAATCGTCGCCCGATGCTGATCTTCGTCGGCAAAGGGCAGATTCGCGGCCTCGTCGAAAGACTTCTTGCGGCGCTTGCTGTAGGCCCAGATGACGATCCCGATGAACGCGATCAGCAAAAGGATGGTTTGCCAGGCTCGGATGTCATTGATGTCCATACCGATCACCACTGCTTCGAGGCGAGGCCCAGGCCCTGCAGGTAGGCCACCAGTGCCTCGGCCTCGGTCTTGCCTGCGACTTCCTTCTGCGCATTGGCCATTTCCTCCTCGCTGTACAGCTCGCAGCTCGGACAGGTCGCGGCAACGGCCACGTTCAGGGCCTTCATCTTGGCCGCAGTGTCGTCACCGCTCAGGGTGGCCTCGCCGAGCCAGGGATAGGCCGGCATGTTGGACTCGGGCACGACGTCGCGCGGATTGTCCAGGTGGACATAGTGCCAGTCGTCGCTGTAACGACCACCGACGCGGGCCAAGTCCGGACCGGTGCGTTTGGATCCCCACTGGAACGGATGATCGTACACCGACTCGCCGGCAACCGAATAGTGGCCGTAGCGTTCGGTTTCGGCGCGGAATGGACGAATCATCTGCGAATGGCAGTTGTAACAGCCCTCACGGACATAGACGTCGCGGCCCTCCAGACGTAGCGCGCTGTACTTGGACACGCCGGGCGCCGGCGTCGTCGTCTCGGTCATGAAGAACAGCGGGACGATCTCGACCAGGCCGCCGACACTGATCACCAGGATGACCAATATCGCCAGCAGACCGACGTTCTTTTCAACGACTTCATGTGACATTGTCGATTCTCCTTCGGATCAGTGGGCTGCCGGTGCCGGGATCGCGTCGTCGGCGTCTTCGACCCTGCCCTGTCCAACCGTCTTCCAGACGTTGTAGGCCATGAAGAACATGCCGAGGAGGAACAAGGCGCCGCCGAGCAGGCGCACGTAGTAGAACGGGTAGGTGCGCTCGACAGACTCGATGAACGAGTAGGTGAGGGTGCCGTCCGCGTTCACTGCGCGCCACATCAGGCCCTGCATGACGCCGGCGATCCACATCGCGGCGATGTACAGGACTACGCCGATGGTGGCGGTCCAGAAGTGCACCTCGACCAGTTTCATGCTGTACATCTCGACCTTGCCGAACAGGCGCGGGATCAGGTAATACAGCGAGCCGATCGAGATCATCGCGACCCAGCCAAGTGCGCCGGAGTGCACGTGGCCCACCGTCCAGTCGGTGTAGTGCGACAGTGCGTTGACCGTCTTGATGGACATCATCGGGCCCTCGAAGGTCGACATGCCATAGAACGACAGCGACACGATCAGGAACTTGAGGACCGGGTCGGTACGCAGCTTATGCCAGGCCCCGGACAGGGTCATGATGCCGTTGATCATGCCGCCCCAGGAGGGTGCGAGCAGGATCAGCGAGAAGATCATGCCGACCGACTGGACCCAGTCGGGCAATGCGGTGTAGTGCAGGTGGTGCGGGCCGGCCCACATGTAGGTCGAGATCAGTGCCCAGAAGTGCACGACCGACAGGCGGTACGAGTAGACGGGGCGCTCGGCCTGCTTGGGTATGAAGTAGTACATCATGCCGAGGAATGCGGTGGTCAGGAAGAAGCCGACCGCATTGTGGCCATACCACCACTGCACCATTGCGTCGATCGCGCCCGGGTAGAAGCTGTAACCCTTGGTCAGCGTGACCGGGATGAACGCGCTGTTGACGATGTGCAGTACCGCGACGGTCAGGATGAACGCACCGAAGAACCAGTTGGCCACGTAGATGTGCTTGACCTTGCGTTTGACGATCGTGCCGAAGAACACGATGGCGTAGCTGACCCAGACCGCGGCGATCAGCAGGTCGATTGGCCATTCCAACTCGGCGTATTCCTTGCCGGAGGTGATGCCCAGCGGCAGCGTCACCGCGGCCAGCACGATAACCACCATCCAGCCCCAGAATGTGAAGGCCGCGAGCGGACCCGCGAACAAGCGCGCCTGGTTCGTGCGCTGTACCACGTAGTAGGACGTGGCAAACAATGCAGAACCGCCGAAGGCGAAAATTACCGCGTTGGTATGCAGTGGACGAAGCCGGCCGTAGCTCAACCAGGGTATCCCGTCCCAAAGTACCAGATCGGGAAAGGCCAGCTGTGCTGCAACGATGACGCCGACGAGCATCCCCACAATGCCCCAGACGACGGTCATTATCGCAAACTGGCGCACGACCTTGTAGTTATAGGTGGTCTGTGACTCCATTGTGCGTCTCCACGAGATAAAAAGAATGCGGCCAGTCGCAACTGCGGGCGAGCCGGCCTGCGGCGCACCCTACTTGTTTATAAGGAGTTGCTACTTTGACATGGGTCAACTGTGCGACGCGGAGCGCCGCGGCAAGGATTTTTGTCGCTTTCGAATTGAGCTATGTCAAGTCGAGGGTCTGGCGCGAGGCGTCTCGAGGCTCGACTGGTGCGTGACCATTGTCCGCAGCCTGTCGAGGTCGAGAATCTGCACATGCTTGCGCTCGACCTTCAGGATCTTCTCGTCCTGGAAGCGCGTAAACAGCCGGCTCACGGTCTCGAGCGCCAGTCCGAGATAGCTGCCGATCTCCTGGCGCGACATGCTGAGAAAAAAATCGGTCGCGGAGAAGCCGCGTCGCTTGAAGCGCTCCGACAGGCTGAGCAGGAACGAGGCGACGCGCTCCTCCGCCGTGCTCCTGCCGAGCAGGGCCATCATCTCCGCCTCCTGGCCGATCTCCTTGCTCAGCAGCCGGAACATCTGATGCTGCAGGCTTGGGATGTTCGCGGACAGGTCTTCGAGCCGCTCGAAGGGCAGTTCGCAAATTGCCGTGGTCTCGAGCGCGCGCGCGCTGCAGCCATGCGAGCCGTCCTGGATCGCGTCGAGTCCGAGGACCTCGCCGGGCAGATGAAAACCGACCACCTGCTCGTCGCCGTCGTTGGTCTGGGTGAAGGTCTTGACTGCCCCGG
>CBFCWF010000019.1:0-30921 GCA_965601425.1 uncultured Chromatiaceae bacterium
GCTCGCGCTCAAACCCCTGTCGGATGCGCTTGCCGCTGGCTTCATCAAGGGCCTCGCTGACGCTGCGGTGTCGCATGGCCAGGTCGAGGCCCACTGCACTCCCCGACGCCTCGCGGTGCTGGTCCGCGACTGCGCGACGGCACAACCCGACCGCAGTATCGAGCGCCGGGGACCCGCCCTCAGCGCCGCATTCGACGACTCTGGTCAACCCACGAAGGCGGCGCAGGGCTTTGCCCGGTCCTGCGGGACCACGGTCGACGAACTGCAACGCCTGGAGACCGAAAAGGGCATCTGGCTCACCTACAAGGAACAGCAGCCGGGCAGGCCGGCAGCCGAGCTGCTGCCGGAGATTGCCGAAGATGCGTTGAACAACTTGCCGATACCCAAGCGGATGCGCTGGGGCGACTCGGATGCGCAATTTGTGCGCCCAGTGCACTGGCTGCTGTTCCTGCATGGCGACCGGGTTGTCCCCTGCCGGCTACTCGATGTGGATGCAGGCAATGTGACCTTTGGGCACCGGTTCCATCACCCCCATGCGATCACGGTTTACAGTCCGGAAGACTACGCTGACGTATTGGAGTCTCTAGGAAAAGTAATTACTCGCTTTGATAAGCGTCGTGCGCGTATTGAACAGCAGGTCATGGGTACAGCCAAAGATCTGGGGGGCGAAGCCGACCTCGACGACGCGCTGCTCGACGAGGTCACCGCGCTGAACGAGTGGCCGACACCGATCGCCGGCACGTTCGAAGAGCGCTTCCTGAGTGTTCCCCAGGAGGCGCTGGTCGCAACGATGAAAGGCAATCAGAAATACTTCCCGGTGTTCACCGGCGATGGTCGGCTCATGAACCACTTCATCACGATCGCGAATCTCGATAGCAAACAACCGGCGGTGATTCGGGAGGGCAATGAGCGCGTGGTGCGGCCAAGACTGGCCGACGCGATGTTTTTCTGGGAACAGGACGGCCGCAAACGCTTGGAGGACCACAAGTTACAGCTGGAACATGTCGTTTTTCAGAAGGACCTGGGCAGCATGCACGAAAAGTCCGCCCGGGTGGCCACCTTGGCGGCCCACATTGCGGACAAGATCGGAGGGGACCCGGCGCTGGCTTTGCGTGCTGGCGAACTCAGTCGTTGTGACCTGATGACGCAAGTGGTGTTCGAGTTCCCGGAGATGCAAGGCATCATGGGTCGCTACCAAGCTCAGCGGGACGGCGAGTCGCAAGAGTTGGCGCTGGCCATGGATGAATTCTACATGCCGCGTTTCTCCGGCGACCAACTCCCGCAGACCCCCACCGGCATCGCTATCTCGCTGGCAGAAAGGCTCGACACCCTGGTCGGGATCTTCGGCATTGGCATGAAGCCGACCGGTGACAAAGACCCATTCGCGCTGCGCCGCGCTGCGCTCGGCGCATTGCGTATACTTCGCGAACACGCGCTACCGCTGAACCTCAAGGCATTGCTCGCCGAGGCGGAAGAGCGTCTCGAAGGCAAAGTGAAACAGGCCGGCGCCGCCGAGGCCGTTTACGGTTTCATGCTCGATCGGTTGAAGGGCCTGTATGCCGAGGCGGGCATCGCGCACGACGTGTTCGAGGCGGTGGCCGCAGTAAGGCCGGACACGATCGCCGATTTCGAGCATCGGGTCAGGGCGGTCACGGATTTTCGCGCGCTGCCGGAGGCGGTGGCCTTGGCCGCCGCGAACAAGCGTATAGGCAATATCCTGAAGAAGGTCGAGGAACCGATACCGTCGGAAATCGCGCCCGATCTTTTCGAACTGACCGCGGAAAGGGATCTGTTCGAGCAGGTCAACCGGGTTGCCGAGAAAATTGAGCCTATGGCGGCAGGTGCCGACTACGGGGCGATGCTGCAGGCCCTCAGCCGACTGCGCGGACCAGTGGACCGCTTCTTCGACGACGTGATGGTCATGGCCGAGAAACCAGGGGTGCGGGCCAATCGCCTGGCCCTGGTGCAAGCCCTCGCCCGGCAGTTCCTGCGGGTGGCCGACGTATCGCAGCTGCAGGCCTGAACCGTACCCGACGTCGACGACAGCTGAACCGGCATGCTTGCCGCGGTGCAGGCATTTCACGACCAGCACGACTTCCGCGGCAACGGCGGCGAGGAGCTGACCTATCGGGTCGCGCTGATGGCCGAGGAGCTTCGCGAGATATCCGACTGCGTAACAGAGGGGAAACGGCACGATCGGCTTGCGGGTGAGCTGGCCGATCTATTGATCCTCGTGATGGCTACGGATGTCGCCGCCAACCTGGACCAGCAGCGGGCATTCTGGGACAAGATGGAAAAACGCATTTAGCGCGAGTCGCGTGTCGGAGTTTCGCGACCTGGATTAACCGACGTCCCGGCATTCGCCTTATCATTCCGGTATGAGTAGATTGCCTGAACTGGTCATCCTCGACCGTGACGGAGTCATCAACGAAGACTCCGACGATTACATCAGGTCACCCGAGGACTGGGTGCCTATCCCGGGCAGCCTCGAGGCGATCGCGCGCCTGAATCACGCCGGTGTCACCGTCGTGGTCGCCAGCAATCAGTCGGGGATCGGTCGCGGTCTGTTCACGCTGAGAGACCTCAACCGGATTCATGCCAAGTTTCAGCGCGCGCTGGCGCGGGTTGGCGGGCATGTTGACGGCATCTTCTTTTGTCCTCATCCGCCCGATGCAGGGTGCGAATGCCGCAAGCCCGCACCCGGACTGCTGCGCTCGATTAGTCTGCGGTTTTCACTGTCCCTGTCGGAGGTTCCCTTCATCGGGGATACCAAACGGGATGTCGAGGCGGCGCTGGCGGCCCGGGCAAGACCGATGCTGGTCCGCACCGGCAAGGGTATGCGCAGTCTGCACCAGCATCCCGGTCTGGCGCTGTATCCATGGTTCGATGATCTCTCCGCTGCCGTCGAGCACCTCTTCGGCAAGAGACCGCCGACATGATCCTGTTGCGTTCATTGGTCTACTTTCTGACCCTGGTCGTGTCGGTGCTGCTGTTCAGTGTGCCGATCGTCTTACTCGGCGGTTTCCTGCCCGCACGTTTCAGCGATTCGATGGCAACCCGCTGGGGGCAGCTCAATCTGTGGCTGCAGCGAGCAATCTGTGGGCTCGGTTACCGACTGGAAGGTTCGAGTCACCTACCGGACGGTCCCTGCGTTGTGATGTCCAAGCACCAATCTACCTGGGAGACGATCGGGCTCAGAGGGATACTCAAGGCCGAACAGTCCTGGGTACTCAAACAGGAATTGATGCGCATACCCTTCTTCGGGTGGGCCCTGCGCTTCGCGGGCGGGATACCGATTGATCGATCCGCCGGGCGGCGGGCCGTGATCAAGGTGGTCGAGGTCGGCCTGCGGCGGCTCGCGGAAGGCCGATATGTCATCATCTTCCCAGAGGGGACACGAACCGCGCCTGGTCAACGCAGGAAATACGGGATGGGCGGCGCTGTGCTGGCACAGCGCTCCGGGGTGCCGGTGGTCCCGATTGCTCACAATGCAGGCGTATTCTGGCGGCGACGGGGTGTGAAGAAGTACCCGGGGACGATCCGTGTCGTGATCGGTCCGACAATACCGAGCGAGGGCCGAAAGGCCGCCGACATCATCCAGGATGTCGAACATTGGATCGAGAATACGCAGCTACAGCTACCTGCCAAAAGAGACGAAGAGTAAGTGAGTGCTTACTTAATTTCTTGTCACCCTTCTTGGAGATGTGCGTAGCGCGAACACAGGCCGGGTGTTTGCCATTTCAGGTACCGGAAAGGCCTGTGGATAAACCTGTGGAGCAAATGCCCAATAGGGAAGAAGATTCGTAGGAAGCGGTGACCGGCGCGGGGCCAACCGATCGATCAGACGTCTAGGTTTTCGACCGTCAACGCATTGCGCTCGATGAAGTCGCGACGAGGTTCTACCTGGTCACCCATCAGGGTCGTGAAAATCTGGTCGGAGCCGACCACGTCCTCGATGTTGACGCGCAAGAGCCGCCGAGTCTCCGGGTCCATCGTGGTGTCCCAGAGCTGCTCCGGGTTCATCTCACCGAGCCCCTTATAGCGCTGGATGTGCTGACCGCGCTTCGCCTCTTCCATGAGCCAATTCAGGGCTTCGTCGAAGCTGTCGACTCGCCGACTCTTCTCACCACGGCGGATCTCGGCCCCGGTGCCGAGCAAGCCGTCGAGATGCTCGCCCATTTCCGCAATCTTTCGATAGTCGGATCCATGGAAGAATTCGAGCGGGAGGTGTTTCTCGGTAGCGATACCGTGGGTCCAGTGCTCGATCTTGACGCCCGCGGACTGGACACCTTCATCATCTGCCGCCGACACGTCTAGTCGGTATCGATCGGCAACACCGCTGTCGGCATTTAACCGAGCCTGCAATTCTTCGAGCCATTGCTCGCGGAGGGCGGTGTCGGCGAGGATTTCATCGGTGACCCGGGGCATATACAGCAAGTGCCTCATGAAACCGACATTGTATCGTTTTCCGAGGCGGCGCTGGACAGCCTTGACCAGCATCATCTTGTTCGCAAGGTCCTCCAGCGCCGTACCCGACAACGGGGGTGCCTCTGCATTGACCAACAGGCTACTCCCCTCCAGCGCCGTACGCAGCAGGTAGGCGTTCAGTTCGATGTCATCCTTCAGATAACTCTCCTGTTTCCCTTTCTTGACCTTGTACAACGGCGGCTGCGCGATGTAGATATGGCCACGTTCGATCAACTCCGGCATCTGCCGGTAGAAGAAGGTCAACAGCAGGGTGCGAATGTGCGCGCCGTCCACGTCCGCGTCGGTCATGATGATGATGCGGTGATACCGCAGTTTGTCGGCATCGAATTCCTCTCGACCGATCCCGCAACCCATCGCGGTGATCAGTGTCCCCACCTCGACCGAGGACAGCATCTTGTCGAAACGGGCCTTCTCGACGTTCAGTATCTTGCCCTTCAATGGAAGGATCGCCTGGGTACGTCGATCTCTGCCCTGTTTCGCCGACCCGCCAGCAGAATCGCCCTCGACCAAGTAGAGTTCGGAGAGCGCAGGGTCCTTTTCTTGACAGTCGGCCAGTTTGCCCGGCAGTCCCGCGACATCAAGCACGCCTTTGCGACGGGTCATTTCCCGCGCCTTGCGCGCCGCTTCGCGTGCGCGCGCGGCCTCGATCATCTTGCCGGAGATCGTCTTCGCCTCTGGCGGATTCTCTGCAAGGAAATCCGTCAGATTCTCGACCAATAGCGCCTCCACGACGCCTTTTACCTCTGACGAAACGAGTTTGTCCTTCGTCTGTGACGAAAACTTCGGATCCGGAACCTTTACCGACAACACGGCTGTCAATCCCTCTCTGGCATCATCGCCGGAGGTGTTGATCTTGTGTTTCCGGGCCAACCCTTCCTGCTCGATGTAGGCGTTGAGTGTGCGGGTCAATCCTGCCCTAAGACCGGCGAGATGGGTTCCACCATCACGCTGGGGAATATTGTTGGTGAAACAGAAAATGTTTTCCTGATACGACTCGTTCCACTGGAGTGCAACCTCCACCGAAACGTCGTTGCGTTCGGCGCAGAAGTGCACGACCGTCGGATGAAGCGGTGTTTTGTTGCGGTTGAGATGCTCAACGAAGGCGCGAATGCCGCCTTCGTACTCAAAGACGTCTTCTCTGTCGCTGCGTTCGTCACGCAGACGGATGCGCACACCGGAGTTCAAGAATGAGAGTTCGCGTAGCCTCTTGGCCAGGATGTCGTAGTGGAACTCCGTATCGGTGAAGATCTCCGGGCTCGGGTGGAATCGTACCTTGGTCCCGGTTCGGTCACTATCGCCGACCACCTGCAACGGACTTTCGGGCACACCCAGATGATAAATCTGATGGTGCTGTTTGCCTTCGCGCCGGATGGTCAGTTCAAGCCTGTCCGACAGCGCGTTGACCACAGATACACCGACTCCGTGCAAACCGCCCGACACCTTGTAGGAGTTGTCATCGAACTTGCCGCCTGCGTGGAGCACGGTCATGATGACTTCGGCGGCGGACACCCCCTCTTCCTCGTGAATGCCGACCGGTATCCCCCGGCCGTCGTCTTGGACACTGACCGAATCGTCCCCATGAATGATGACATTGATTTCGTGGCAATGCCCTGCGAGGGCTTCATCGATGGCGTTGTCCACCACCTCGAAAACCATATGGTGCAGACCGGTGCCATCATCGGTATCGCCAATGTACATGCCAGGGCGCTTTCGGACGGCGTCCAAGCCCTTAAGCACCTTGATAGAGGATGTGTCGTAAGTGTTGGATTCAGACATTCTGTGAGGTGTGGAACTGGCTGCGGCGTGCGTTGAAACTTGCCCGATTATACATGCTCAGGCGCCGCTTAGCCCTGCTACTAGGGAAATGCTGATTTATCTGCGTTTCCCGTGACACAGGGATGTGTCAGCAAAACCAACGACAACAAGTCGTTGATTTTGAACCTCAGAGGCAAATCACCTATGCGTCGCAGCGTCAGGTGAAAGAGCCAGGATGGCTTTGATCAGCGTTTACTCGGGCGTGGCCCTGTCCGCAGCAATCTGCCGTGTTCCACGTGAAACATCGTGGCGTTCGGCAAGCCGAGTTCGACCGAATCCAACGTAATCGACGCGACGAAGGCCTGTCCCGCCCGCTCCGCGAGTGCTGTCAATAACGTTGCCCTGTTCAACCGATCTAGTTCGGATGCGACATCGTCAATGAGTAGAACGGGTGCATGGCCTTTCCGTTCTTCGATCAAGCTGTTGAGCCCGACGTGTATCGCAAAGACCAGAAGCTTCTGCTGACCGCGCGACAGCCGCTTCTCTGCCAACCCGCCCTGGGTGATCGCAATCTGGAGGTCCGCCCGCTGGGGACCGACGGTCGTGTGGCCCATGCGGAAGTCCAGGGGCATCCTCGATTCCAACTGGACCAACAGGGAATCCTCTTTCCCCCAACCAGGGCGAAAGAGAAAATCGATAGAAAAACTGGACCGCCAGGATTGCAGCAGAGCGCGGGTTCGTTTCAACAACTCACGGGTGAAGCTGCGCCTGTGGGCAGTCAATCGCTCCGCAGCATCTGCGAAAGGGGCGTTCCAAAGCCTGACCTGATCCGGATCACCGCCGCGGACAGCTGCGTTGCGTTGTTTCAAGGCCCGATGACACTCGCCAAGCAGCGCAAGATAGGCTGGTTCCACGTGGAACAACCCCATGTCCAGGAATCTCCGACGAACCTCTGGGCCCATCGAAAGGAGCAGTTGCGGCTGCGAGCCTATCCACTGCAGCGGCAATGCCTCGGCGAGCCATGACCGCTTTTGCACATCACGACCATTCAAGCGACAAATCAGCGATCGCCTCGCTCGCTCGACACCGAGAAAAGACGCCCGGTCATTGACCTCGTCGCCGATTTCCACGAGGACCCGGGTACGGTCTGCACCCTCACGGATCATCGGCCCCGCCTCTGCGTGTCGAAAGGTGCGGCCGCGCCCTGCGAGATAGATCGCCTCCAGGATAGAAGTCTTGCCCGCGCCGTTCCCACCGACGACGAAGTTAATCCCTTTCCCCGGCGACAGCTGCATGTGCTCGACGATCCGCAGATTTTCGATTTGTAACGAAGCGATGCGCACCTGACGCGCCGCCCTACCCTGAGCACGTACCCGACATCATGGATGCCAGTGATTCCCAACCTCTCGCAGAGGCCGCGTTGAAGCAACACCACCGACAGCGATCTTGCACCCGCTGCCAAGGACCCGAGGACCGCACTGCGGCCTATCCGAAGCCACGCGATCGTAGCCCGAAGGCGCACGCGAAAGACGCCAGCGCGAGCCCACGCCCCAGCCGAAACGGTGTGTCAGCACAAGAAAACGCTCCCATTCATTCGTCCCCTTCTGCGCGCGATTCTTTTTCCAATGCGAAAGCGGCGCTCAGGCTAACGACGGGATCCGGGCCGCTGTCCCGCACGAAAAAGGGGCCCCGTGCGGCCCCCAGAAACCGACAGCCATTCACTTTTGCGGGTCGCTCACAATCGCATCGGCATCACGACATACCGGCATTCATCGGACCCGTTGGGGGTCAACAGCGTACTCGAATTCGAATCGATCACCGACATCTGAACTTGCTCGCCATCGATCACACCAAGAACATCCAGTAAATAACCCACATTGAAACCTATCGTCATCTCGTCTCCCCCGTACTCCACTTCGACCTCTTCCTCGGCCTCATCCTGCTCCGGGTTGTGGGCTTGCAGGTGTGCGACGCCATTAGCGAGACGGAAACGGATGCCCCGGTATTTCTCATTGGAAAGGATCGCTGTTCTCACTAAAGCCTGTTTCAGCGCATCCTTGTCTGCGAGCACCAACTTCGGCTGGCCGGTAGGCATAACGCGCTCGTAATCGGGAAACCGCCCGTCTATGAGCTTCGTTGTGAAACTGGTCGCCTCCAGATGGACACGAAGATGGCTGTTGCTAATCTCGAAGCTGGCATCGACCTCCGAGTCCCCCAACAAGCGCCCGAGTTCGATAACCGCCTTGCGCGGCAGAATGATCTGGATGTCAGTTCCCGTTTCCTGATCAAAAGGCGCGTCGCAGAGCGCCAGACGGTGACCATCCGTCGCGACCGCGCGCACACGTCCGGCCCGGATCTCGAGCAGCAGCCCGTTGAGATAGTACCTGACATCCTGTTGCGCCATCGCGAACTGCGTCTTGTCGACCAGTCGTTTCATAACACCGACCGGCAGCACGAAGCGCTCGCTCGGCTTTGCAGGTTCTATGCTTGGATAATCCAGTGCCGGGAGCATTCCCAGCGTGTAACGGCCCCGCCCCGATTTGAGAACGGCCTTGTCGCCGCCTTCCACTTCGATCGAAAGCAATGCGCCTTCGGGTAACGCCTTGCAGATATCCAGCAGTTTGCGTGCCGGCAGCGTGAAGTCTGTCTCGCCTCCGCCATCCACCTTCGCCTGAGTCCGCAACTCAACCTCCAAGTCGGTGGCGGTCAAAGACAGGGTGTTACCTCTCAGCGATATCAGCACATTTGCCAGGATTGGAAGCGTCTGACGTCGTTCGACCACACCCACAACCTGTTGCAGGGGTTTGAGCAAATCGTCCCGGTTCGCGCTGATTTTCATTGTCCTTGTTCTCCGGTGTCCCAATTATAAAAAAGACTTTTATTGAAAATTACTATTGTTATTAGCCCGGGTCCGTCCTGTGGGTAATCAAATTAAACATATATAAAACAGACACTTAAGTAGATTTTTCGTGAAAAATCCTATGTCTCAAAGCCTTGGGCGGCCTGTTCAGCAAATGTGGATAACTCGGCTTTATCGAGCGGTCCTGGTTTTCCCCCAATCCGCCCCACATCAATTGCTCAGGGTTCTCAACAGGTTGCTGTAGTCCTCGGCGACCCGCTGATCGGTATCACGCAATTCCGCAATCTTGCGCGTCGCATAGAGCACTGTCGTGTGATCGCGACCGCCGAATGCCTCACCGATTTCGGGCAGGCTGTGATTCGTCAGTTCCTTCGAAAGCGTCATTGCGACCTGCCGCGGTCGGGCAATCGTCCGGCTGCGTCTGCTCGAGAGGAGATCCGACGTCCGGATCTTGAAGTACTCTGCCACCGTGCGCTGGATGTTATCGATCGTGACCAGTTTGTCCTGAGCCGCGATCATGTCGCGCAGGGCCTCTTTCGCGAAATCCATCGTGATCGGCCGACCGGTGAATTCGGCGTTCGCAATGATCCGTCGCAGCGCGCCTTCGAGTTCACGGATATTCGAGCGCACGCGTTTACCAATGAAAAACGCCACCTCGCTGGGCAGTTCGACACCGAACAACTGTTGCGCCTTGGACTGGAGAATTGCGACCCGCGTCTCGAGGTCGGGGGGTTCGACGGCAACCGTCAAACCCCAACCGAAGCGTGACTTGAGCCGGTCCTCCAGACCGTCGACCTCCTTGGGAAACCGGTCGCTGGTGAGAATGATCTGCTGTTGCGACTCGAACAATGCATTGAAGGTATGGAAGAATTCCTCCTGGGAGCGTTCCTTACCGGCGAAAAACTGGACGTCGTCGATCAGCAACGCGTTGACCGAACGCATCTTGCGCTTGAAGTCATCGATCGTGCCATGCTGCAGTGCCTTTACCATTTCGGCGACGAATCCCTCCGAATGCATGTACAGGACTTGCGCACTGGGATTGTTTCCTAAGATTCTGTTTCCCACTGCGTGCATCAGGTGGGTCTTTCCAAGTCCCACGCCGCCGTAGATGAAGAGCGGATTGTAGACCCGGCCGGGATTGTCGCCGATCTGCATCCCGGCAGCCCGCGCCAATTGGTTCGATTTACCCTCGACAAAGCTCTCGAACGTGAAATCCGGGTTTGTGTTGGCTTTCACCTGGGGCGGCGGTGCGGCACGCTCCGGTTGCCTGTTCATCATCGGTCGACCGCTGCGCTGGCTTAGGCCGCTGTCAGCGGCGGATCCGGGGCGTGGCGCGCTGCCGATCTCGAGACTGATCGACATTCCGCTCCCACGCTGACCGAGGTCGCTCATGTAACCGAGGAGCTGCTCCAGATAGTGCTTTTTCACCCAATCCAACACGAAGGCGTTGGGCGCCATGAGTCGCAACCGAGACTCTTCCTGAATGCAATGCAAAGGTCTTATCCAGGTGTTGTACTGCTGGCTCGGAATCTCGTTGCCGAGTCGGTCAAGGCAATGCTGCCAAAGATCTGTATTCATAATGTATTCAATGATTGCATCGGACACCTGAACGCGCTGCTCCCGGGCGGGCATCAACGCGACGAAAGAAGTTGTTTCCGCTAAGAAGGCGCACTTCGTCCCAGCCCTGCCTACTTGGTGCAGTTCGTTTACTTGCGGGACGCGATCGGTGCCCGGGCGACCACACCCGGCTCACAGTGATCGATCGACCATGTCGTCCTTAGTCTACTGGCTGCGACGTCAGTTATCCACAGCCCGACAAGTGATAATTTCCTCGATGGACAGGGGCAGAGTAAATAGTGTGCGCTTACTTATCCACTCGATGCGACTGCAGGCGCGACCCACGCGGGCAGCCCCGAGCTGCGACTCTCGCAGGCCCGCTTGGGCTTGACACGTTGCTGTAGACACAGTATTTTTCTGCCCCCTTTGCGCACGAGCGGCAAACGATATCGCCGGCTCGACGCAGCGCGGCCACAAACCAGCCCTTATCTAAACCAGTCACGAAGTTGGAAAAACGGTCATGAAACGTACCTTTCAGCCAAGCCGCCTCAAACGGGTTCGCACGCATGGATTTCGCGCGCGCATGGCCACGCGCAAAGGGCGCAAAGTGCTCAACGCACGGCGTGCCAAAGGTCGAGCCCGTCTGGTCCCCTGAGGCCCGAAACGGAGCGGGCATCGCAGATTACGGACCGCCGATTCCCGCGGAAGTCGCGGCTATGTTCAGCCGCCGAATATAAACGCGTTTTCGACGCCCCTCGTCGCTCTGCCGATCGCTACTTTACGGTACTGGCCGCTAGAGGGCGAGCCAAACGGGGCGCGCGCCTTGGGCTGGCGATATCCAAGAAGCAGGCGCGCCGGGCGGTCGATCGGAATCGCATCAAGCGCCTGATACGCGAGCGGTTCCGCCGCCAGCGCCGGCAACTCGATGACCTGGATTTCGTTGTGATGGTGCGTGGCGCGGCGTTGTCTGCCACCAATGCCCGGTTGACTGCATCGCTGGCACGGCACTTCGCGACGCTTGCCGAAGCAGATCGGGGCGCCACGCGACACGACTGAGATCCTCCTGCGATGCGCGGTGCGACCATAGCGGTTAAACTTCCGCCCTTCTCGCTGTAACCGATGCTGGATTCGACGCTTCATTTATGGACAACGTTCGATTATTGCTGTTCATGGCACTGGCCTTTCTCGGCATGCTGCTCTTCCAAGCCTGGCAGCAGGATTACGGATCCGCGCGCCAAACCAGTGCCGAACCCGTGCCTCCGTCCACTGCGTCGGTCGATACACCGGTGGCGCCCGAGCGGGCCGATATCGACGATGCGGCGCCGAGCGTGCCCGGCCTCGCCCCGGAAATCGCCAGCGAAAACAAAGGGCGCCTGATCAGGGTTCGCACGGACATGCTGGACGTGGTCATCGATAGCCGCGGCGGCACGATTGTCGATGCGCGTCTGGTGAACTATCCGGTGGCAGTGGAGTTGCCCGACGACAAGTACCGGCTGCTCAGTCAACGGCCATCCGACTATTTCATTGCCCAGTCTGGTCTTCTGGGCGCCGACGCCGAACGGACGCCAACCCACGAGGCGGTGTTCAGTGCCGCGCAGGAGCATTACGAGTTGGCGGATGGTGCGGATGTCCTGCCGGTGGAGCTTACCTGGCGCTCGCCGGACGGACTCGTCGTGAGCAAGCGCTATACCTTTAGACGCGGTACGCATGCGGTGGAACTCGAACATCGGGTCGAGAACGCATCGGATACCGCATGGACTGGCCGCGAATACCGCCAGTTGCAACGAGGCGAGCCCGCTGATTCGGGAAATGCCTTCATGTATACGTACACCGGCGGGGCGATCTACAGTCAACAGGACAAGTACCAGAAGTACGATTTCGACGAACTCGGAGAGGGCAAGCTCGACCGCGACGTGATCGATGGCTGGGTGGCGATGATCCAGCACTACTTCCTTGCCGCGATCGTCCCGCCGCGAGGAGAACAGCAGCACTTCTACGGAAAGCGCCTCGCAAACGGCCGCGCGGTGATCGGCGCCTACACCCCGGCCAAGACCGTCGAACCCGGCGATTCGGCGAGTTTCGTCGGCACACTGTTCATCGGCCCGAAGCTACAGGCTGAGCTGGAAGCATTGGCCGAAGGGCTCGACCTGACCGTCGACTATGGCTGGCTGGTGTTCATCGCGAAGCCGATGTATTGGATCCTCGAACAAATCCAGAGCATCGTGCACAACTGGGGATGGACAATCATCATCTTCACCATTCTCATCAAGCTGGCCTTCTTCAAGCTGTCCGAGACGAGCTACCGTTCGATGGCGAACATGCGCAAGCTCACGCCGCGTATCCAGGCGCTCAAGGACCGCTATGGCGACGATAAACAACGCATGCAACAGGCCATGATGGAGATGTACAAGACGGAAAAGATCAACCCGCTCGGCGGTTGCCTGCCGATGCTGGTACAGATCCCGTTCTTCATCGCGCTCTACTGGGTATTGCTCGAGAGTGTGGAATTGCGCCAGGCACCCTGGATCCTTTGGATCAAGGATCTATCGATCAAGGATCCCTATTTCGTCCTTCCGGTCATTATGGGCGTGTCGATGTTCGTGCAGCAAAAACTCAATCCGCCGCCACCGGACCCGATGCAGGCCAAGATCATGATGGCGCTGCCGGTCGTATTCACAGCGATGTTCGCGTTTTTCCCGGCCGGACTGGTGCTCTACTGGGTGGTCAACAACCTGCTTTCGATTGCGCAGCAATGGATCATCAATAAGCGCATCGAAGACGGTGCCAAGGCTTAACGTCACGATCCCGCTGCGATGGCGGACCCGAGCAACGACACGATAGCGGCCATTGCCACGCCCGCGGGACGTGGCGGTGTCGGGATCGTCCGCGTCTCGGGGCAACAGGTCAGGGAGATCGGCCACGCGATGCTCGGTCGTCTGCCGAGACCGCGCCACGTACATTACGCGAGCTTCAGAGATGCGCAGGGACGGGGGATCGATCAGGGCGTCGCGCTGTACTTTCGTGGGCCTGCTTCCTTTACCGGCGAAGACGTGCTCGAGCTGCAGGGGCATGGTGGGCCGGTGGTCATGGACATGCTGCTGCAGCGTACCTTGGAACTCGGCGCGCGCCTTGCGGAACCGGGCGAATTTTCCCGCCGGGCCTTTCTCAACGACAAACTCGATCTCGCGCAGGCCGAGGCCGTCGCCGACCTGATCGACAGCCAGACTCAGGCCGCTGCACGATCCGCCGTGCGCTCGCTGAGCGGCGAGTTCTCCGAGCGCGTCCGCGCACTGATGGAAGAGATCGTGCAGTTACGGGTATTCGTGGAGGCGGCAATCGACTTTCCCGAAGAAGAAATCGATTTCCTCGCTGACGGCCAGGTCGCGACACGGGTCGAGCAAATCGATATACGACTCGCGGCACTGTTGCGCAGGGCTCACACGGGTCGGCTGTTGCACGATGGCATGACCTTGGTCATCGCCGGGCTGCCGAACGCAGGGAAATCCAGTTTGATGAATGCGCTGACCGGGCAAGACAGTGCGATCGTGACGCACATCCCGGGCACGACACGCGACGTACTGCATGAGCAGATTGCAATCGACGGACTACCGGTGCACATCATCGATACCGCAGGCCTGCGCGACCCCGGTGACGCAGTAGAAAGGGAGGGCGTAAGACGGGCCCGCGAACAGATCGCGCGCGCGGATCACGCCTTATGGGTATTCGATGCCTACAGCGACCCGGACGCCGGTGGGCTTGCGGCCGCCGATCTGCCGGTGCAACTGGCGGTCACCCGGATACGCAACAAGGTCGATCTGACCTCCGCATCGCCCGGTTTTCACGCTCATCTCGGTGCGCCGGAGATCGCGTTGTCAGCAAAGTCCGGCGAGGGTATCGATCTGTTGCGCAATTATATCAAGGGCCTTGTAGCGTTCGATGGAGCCGCCGAGGGAGACTTCAGCGCGCGCAGACGCCATCTCGATGCGCTCACACGTGCGCAGCGGCACATGCATGATGGCCAACGGGCGCTGCTCGAGCGTCAGTCCGGCGAACTCCTCGCCGAGGACCTGCGTCAGGCGCATCTTGCATTGTCCGCGATAACCGGCGAATACTCTGCGGACGACCTGCTCGGTGAGATTTTCGGCAGCTTCTGTATCGGCAAGTGACGGCCTTCCGGTTCTTCGTCCCAGGGCCGAGCCGAAGCCGCCAGTCAAGGGCAACCGGTCCAAGCGAAGCGCTGCCTATCTGCGCCGTCACGGTACGGTGCCGGCTGCGGTCAGCGTAGGCGCAACAGTCGTATACGGCGGCGCAGCGCGCGTAGCAGCCGCCGATCCTGGTGCCTGCCATAGCGCAGCTGTACATACATGCGGCAGATCACCGCCAGTTGCTCGCCTGCGTCAGGATAGTGATTACTCGCTATGCTGCACAGCGTGTCCGGACCGTGCCAAGGTGCGATCGCGACCTCGGCGCGTTCTAGCTTGTGTACGAACTGTCGCCAGACATGCCGCAACGGGTCGCCGGCCCTCGGTCTGGGGAGACGGGTCATGAGATAAACGAAGCCGGCGGCCAACACAGCGCCGACCAGCAGCGCGATTGCCAGTCCGAGACCGTTCAGCCCATTCAGGCCGAATCGCGCAAGCAGGCTGGTCTGGCGTTCCGCACTGAAACCGACGACCCAGCTGTGCCAGCGGACATCGACCGCGTCAGCCAACCAGAGCGCGTTGTCCCATACGCCCGCGAACAGGCCGTCGCCGATTCCGCGAAAAACGACCTGGTCTGCATCCCAGGAGAGCGCGGTATTGATTGGTTGCTCGACGCGTTCGGGGGCCACTGCCGCGGTCGGGTCGACACGCATCCAGCCAAGCGAGGGGATCCACACCTCCGTCCAGGCATGAGCATCGGATTGCCGCACCACCCAGTGATCGGCATGCGGATTCTTTTCGCCACCCAGGTAACCGACCACGATGCGAGAGGGAATACCGGCGGCCCGCATCAGCGTCGCAAAGCTGGCCGCATAGTGTTCGCAGAAGCCACGGCGCGTCTCGAACAGGAACCGGTCGACCGGATCGCCGCCTTCCGGGCCGGTCCCAGGCGCCAGCGTGTAAACGAATGGCTCTTCCCTAAAATAGGACAGGGCCTTGCGGACCAACTGCAGTGGCTGTCCCGGGTCGGTATCGGCCTGCCAGCCCGCGACCAAGCGTGAGACCCGATCGGAGAGCGGGTGCGGCAAAGACAGCCCAAGCTCACGTTCGTCGGTGCTCAGGTTCTCGATTCGAAAGTCGGGATCCGAGGCCGCGCGATAGCTAAAGCGCTGATTCACCCTGCGGTTCGCAACCAGCGCGAAATTGTGGTTCAGCCGAGCCCCCTGCGGCAACGAGGAAACCACGTCGAGCCCAAAGAGCCAGCGTTCACCGGTAGGCTCGAGCGTCACCTCATAGGCGATCGCGGCTTCTTCGGGTCTGGCAAGCGGCTCGGATCGGATCGGCTCAGGACCGGGGGTCCAGCGCCGGCCGTCGGTTTCCCACAAGACCGGGCCGCGCCAATAGCGCTGTGCCGGGTCAGGTGGCGGGCCTTGGAATTGGACACGAAAGGCGGTCGCGTTGGAGCGGGTCAATTCTCCGATACTGTTGAGACTCATCTCATCGCTGATCCCGGTGACCGCCGATGCGGTATTGATCGCCCAGAGCGGGTTCTGCAGGCGTGGGAAGAGGAGGAAGACCACGAGCGCCAGCGGCAGCGCAGCTGCCAGCATCCCCAGCGTCTGGCGCAGTTGCCTGCCCAGATCCACCTGGCCCCTGTTGAGCCCGACCTGCAGGACGACCAGTGCCGCCAACCCGAGAAACAGGTACGCTGCGAGCCAAAGCGACTGGTTGTAGAGGAACTGCGTGAGGATTAGGAAATAGCCGAGAAACAACGCAAAGTGGAAATCGCGCCGTGTGTTCAGTTCCAGCAGCTTGAGGCCAAGCATCACGACCAGCAGCGCGGTACCGGTCAGGCGGCCATCATCGAATCCGGTGGTCAGGACGACAAGCGCCAACCCGACCAGGACCAGCGGCACCAGCACCCAGCGCGGGGGCATCAGTACGGGGCGTCGCTGGACAAGCAGGCGCCACAGCATAGACAAATAGAAAAACGCAAGCACAGGTGGGCTGAGATTTGACGCATGCGGTGCGACGAGTGCCGCCAGTAGCATCAGCAATGCACCTAGCAGGCGAGGCGGGATGCGCCGCCCGGCAAGTGCGTCATGCATGCTCGGCGCCCTCCAAGGCCAGATGCCGCAGGCAGCGGTGCCGATGGGCTGTGCCGCTGCCAGGCGCGACCACGCCCGCGGTTGTCTTCAAGCCGAAAAGTCGGCTCTTGCGATCCGCATCGAGGACCGCACGTGTCAGCGCCGACAGTCGCGCCTCGGTATCGCGCCCCGGCGCCTCTGCCCAGTCTATCCACAATGGTGCGGTCGCCTGGCCACTGAAAACGCGGGTGTTCAGGCCGCAATCGCGCGCATAGCTCTTCCAGTCGATTTGCGAGGCTTGATCGCCTCTCTGATAACTGCGCAGGCCCGCGAAGTCCTCGGTGCCAACACCCTGCACACCGCTGTCACTGGTCCCCTCTGCGTTACCCGGCGGGAGCCAGGCGTCGCCTGGTTTGGGATAGACCAGCAGTGGGGTTTCGCACGCAACCTGGCACCAAGCACGAAACAGGCCGAGCGGGTATTGGGTGCTGACCGTGAGGCGCCCGGGCGAATACTCGCCGCGGCACCGGGTCGGCAGCGCCAGTTCGCAGGTCGCGTTGGCGTCGCCTGCGCGGAGGTCGAGCAGCAGGGGCTCACTGTCGGTGAACGCGAGTTGGATTGCCGGGCGTTCCCGCCCGTCGGCAGCGAGTTGGATGATGAAACGTGCGTGCTGGCCCGCGAATACCGGGGCGGCGCCTTCAAGATGGAGCTGCAGGCCGCGCAGATTGCGCCATGTGAGATAGATTGCATTGACAGCCAGTGCACCGAGCAGGAAGGTCAGCAGGTGTCCCGGGTTGTTGCCGTAGTTCACCGCGCCGAGCAGCATTCCGAACAGCAAGGCGCCGAACATGAGGCCATAGCGCGTCGGTAGGATGTAAATGCGGCGCGCGCCGATTTCGACATCGCCGGTGGCGTTCGCCTGCTCGATTCGCATCCAGTCGGCGAGCGCCATCGTCAGGGCACAGCCACGCCTTCGATCAGATCCTGCAGCAGGCTTTCACTCTCGCCGTCCAGCCTGCATAGGCGGTGCCCGGCGACACTGGGCAGCACGGCCTGCACGTCCTCGGGCACGACCTGTTTGCGGCCATCGATCATTGCCCAGGCGCGTGCTGCCTGAAGCAGCGCCAGTCCGGCGCGCGGTGACAGGCCCGTCTCCCATTTCGGCGACGAACGCGTGGCCGCCAGCAGGTCCTGGACATAATCGAGCAGGCCTGGCGAGACATGTATGGTGTCCACCTGGGCCTGCCAGCTCCGCAGGCCGGCCGCATCGACGTGCGGCGTCACCTGCTCGAGCATCTGGCGCCGATCGCCGCCCGCGAGCAGCGCACGCTCCGACGCCGGATCCGGATAGCCGAGGCTGATCCTCATCAAGAAGCGGTCGAGCTGTGACTCCGGCAGGCCGAAGGTTCCGACCTGGGTGCGCGGATTCTGTGTCGCGATCACGAAGAATGGATTCGGCAGTTCACGCGTCTCCCCGTCGGCGGTGACCTGGCGCTCCTCCATCGCTTCGAGCAACGCGCTTTGCGTTTTCGGTGTTGCACGGTTTATCTCGTCCGCGAGCACCAGTTGCGAAAAAACCGGACCAGGATGGAAATGAAATCGGCCCTCCTCGCGGTCGTAGACCGAGACGCCGAGGATGTCGGCCGGCAGCAGGTCCGAGGTAAACTGGATGCGCTGAAAATCGAGCCCGAGAAGACGTGCCAGCACATGGGCCAGGGTCGTCTTGCCGACCCCCGGCATGTCTTCGATCAGTAGGTGACCACGTGCCAGCACACAGGCCAGTGAAAGTCGCAGTTCGTCTTTTTTGCCGACAATAAGCCGGGCGGCGTCGTCCAGGATCAGACTCAGCACTGCGTCATCGCCGGTTAGGCCGCTCTTGGTCATTATCGCTTCGTGCATCGCTCGCGGGCCCCCTTCCGCTGACGTGAATGCAGAGGCTATCGGCGCTTCGAGCGCAATCTCAAGGCAGCCGTCGGACCCGGCGCATTGTCCGTCGCTCCATTTTACGCCGCCCGGGTACATCGGGTAATGAGAGCCGGCCGCTTATTCGGCGAGCAGCGCTTCAATCCGTTGCTCGATCGCCACCGCACGCCGGTCTCCAGCATGCGTCTCTCCCTCGAACCGATGACGAATCGTTCCCTGCTTGTCGACCAGGTAGAAGGTCGGCCAGTAACGGTTGCGGAGTGCTCGCCAGTAGGAAAGGTCATTGTCGATCATCACCGGGTGCCGAAGCCCGAACTCTCCGACCTTGGCCGCGACGCGCGCCCGGTCGCGTTCGCGCTCGAACTCAGGGCTATGAATCCCAACCACCTGGAAGGGCTCCTCAGCCAGCCGCTCCTCCAACCCGTTCAGCCAGGGGAACGAGCGGTAACAGTTCCAGCACCCATAGGTCCAGACGTCGACCAGCAGTACACGACCCCGCAGCCCCGCGACCGAAAGCGCAGGGCCGTTGATCCAGTCATCCGCGCGGCTCGACGTGAACTCGGGAAGCGGGCGCCGATCTGCCGCCTGCACGTGTGTCGCGATCACGACAAAAAGACAGCAACCGAAATATCTCCAGCTTCGCATGTCGCATTTCCCCCAGTCCGACAATCAAGAGACCGCGGATTGCACGGCAACATTGCGACGATGACGGACGAGGTCTCGGTGGACTAAAATAACGGGCTTAAATTCATAGGGTTGCATAATGTTACACGCTGACAGCTATGACGTGATCGTGGTCGGTGGCGGACACGCTGGTAGCGAGGCCGCACTCGCGGCGGCACGCATGGGTGCCAGGACCCTGCTGTTGACGCACAGCATCGAGACGCTCGGCGCGATGAGCTGTAATCCGGCCATCGGCGGCATCGGTAAAGGCCACCTGGTTCGCGAGGTCGACGCGCTGGGCGGCCTGATGGCGCGCGCAACCGACCGGGCGGGCATCCAGTTCCGCACCCTCAATTCGCGCAAGGGGCCGGCCGTGCGCGCGACCCGCGCCCAGGCCGACCGTGTGCTTTACAAGGCCGCGGTCCGTGCGGCCCTGCAGTCCGAGCCCAATCTCGATCTGTTCCAGCAGGCTGTCGATGATCTGCTTGTCGAGCAGGATCGTGTGGTGGGCGTAGTCACCCAGATGGGGCTTCGTTTTCGGGCCAGGGCGGTCGTCCTCACGGTTGGCACCTTCCTCGGCGGCCGCATTCACATCGGTATGGAGAACTACAGCGGCGGGCGTGCCGGCGATCCACCGAGCATTGCGCTGGCCCGCCGGTTGCGCGAGCTGCCTTTCAACGTGGAACGCCTGAAGACGGGGACACCACCGCGCATCGACAGCCGAACGATCGACTATTCGGTGCTCGAGGTGCAGCCCGGCGACGATCCGGAACCGGTGTTCTCCTTCACGGGTAACCGGAAAGAACACCCCCGCCAGGTGCCGTGCCATATCACCCGGACCAACGAGCGCACGCACGCGCTGATCCGCAGCGGTATGTCGCGCTCGCCGATGTACACCGGGGTGATCGAGGGTGTGGGTCCGCGCTACTGCCCTTCGATTGAGGACAAGGTCGTGCGGTTTGCAGACAAGGATTCGCACCAGATCTTCATCGAACCCGAGGGCCTCACCAGCCATGAGGTCTATCCCAACGGCATCTCGACATCGCTGCCGTTCGATGTGCAGTGGGAACTGGTGCGCTCGATGCGCGGTTTCGAGGGGGCGCGAATCACCCGACCCGGCTATGCGATCGAGTACGACTTTTTCGACCCGCGTGACCTCAGGGCGTCACTGGAGACGCGGTTTGTCGGCGGTCTGTTTTTCGCTGGCCAGATCAACGGGACGACGGGTTACGAGGAGGCCGCAGCGCAGGGACTGCTGGCCGGCCTGAATGCCGCTCGCCTGGCGCAGGAAAGGGACAGCTGGTCGCCGCGGCGGGACGAGGCCTATCTCGGGGTGTTGGTCGATGATCTGATCACACGCGGCACCAGCGAGCCCTATCGCATGTTTACCTCGCGTGCCGAGTACCGTCTGATGCTGCGTGAGGACAATGCGGACCTGCGCCTGACCGAGATTGGGCGGCAACTGGGTCTGGTCGGCGATGCGCAGTGGGCCCTGTTCGAGCGCAAGCGCGAGGCGATCGAGCGCGAGCGGCAGCGTCTGCGCGACATCAGGGTTCGCCCAGCCGACGTATCCGAGGCACAGGCGGTTGCGGCGATCGGCGACGCGCTGCGCAAGGAGTTTCGGGCACTCGAACTGATCGCACGCCCCAACGCCAGTTACGCGAGTGTCAGTGCGCTGCCGACCGTCGGTCCTGCCGCGATCGAGGAAGACCTGCAGGATCAGGTCGTCGAACAGGTCGAGATCCAGGCAAAGTATGCAGGCTACATCGACCGTCAGCGCGACGAAGTGGAGCGTACGCGCCGGGCGGAGTCGATCCGGCTGCCCAGAGACCTGCAGTATGCGAGCGTGAAGGGCCTTTCGGCCGAGGTCAGCGAAACGCTGTCTCGCCATCGCCCCGATACGATCGGGCAGGCCGGCCGTATTCCCGGGGTGACGCCCGCCGCGGTTTCGTTGCTCTTGATTCACCTCAAGAAAAAGTCGGCATAGCGGGTTGAAATTCCCGCCACTGGTGCGCGCGGAAGCAACGGTCCGGCGCGCAGGCTGTACGCAGCCGCCCCGAGGACCTGTCGCGCGACGCCGGCCGGCGCCATCCCGAGCCCCGGCGCCCGCCGGCTTTGGATAGAATCGCGCGATGACCACCCGTGTCGAGATTCCCTCCCAATGGCGGTTGCAGCTTTCCCATGGGCTGGCTGCGATGTCCCTGCCCCTCGGTACCCATCAGTGCGAGGCGCTGCTGGGCTACCTCGGCCTGCTGCGCAGGTGGAACCGTGCGTTCAATCTAACCGCGGTACGCGACCCGGGGTCGATGGTGCGTCGTCAACTGCTCGACAGCCTGTCGTTGGTTCCATGGCTCGATCGGGGGCCCGTGCTGGACGTGGGTACCGGTGCCGGCCTGCCCGGCATCCCGCTCGCCATTGCCTGCCCCGGGGTGAAGTTCACGCTGATCGACAGCAATGGCAAGAAAACGCGTTTCGTTCAACAAGTGGTCGGAGAATACGGTGTCGCGAATGTGGAGGTGATCAGGCAGCGTGTGGAACAGTTGGAACGTCCCGGCCACTACCGGACTATCGTGTCGCGCGCCCTCGGTTCGTTGGTCGACACGATCAGCGCCACCGAATCGCTGTTGGCGCCGGCCGGTTGCTGGCTGGCGATGAAGGGCGCGGAACCGGCCGAGGAAATGGCCGCGCTCCACGCCGGCCTGTCGGGCGAGGTCGTACCGCTGCAGGTACCCGGCGAAACGGGAGAGAGACACTTGGTTGTCATCCGCCGACTCGATCCGGTATGACGGGTGACCCCGCCGCACGCAGTCGCTGCCGCTGCCCGGGGCCCCAACAACGGCTCACCCTGGCAGCCAAGGAGGACCTGGCTACAGATTGTCCGGCCTGCAGGCTGTCTTTTTTCCACTGCCCCGTTATGATTGACCGCCCGGCAGACCCGGCCAGACAACGAGATTCAGGCTGATCACGATGGGACGAATCATTGCCGTCGCCAACCAGAAGGGCGGCGTGGGCAAGACCACCACTGCAGTGAATACCGCGGCCGCGCTGGCGGCGATGCGACGGCGTGTCCTGCTGGTGGATCTTGATCCGCAGGGCAATGCGACCACCGGCAGCGGTATCGACAAGCAGTCCCTCGAGCGATCGACGCTCGACGCCCTGATGGGTGAGGCATCGGTATCAGCGTGTATTCAACGCGCCGACCAGGCCGGTTACGATGTGCTGCCTTCCAACGGCGACCTGACGGCGGCCGAGGTCAGGCTGCTCGAGGCGCCGCTGCGCGAGAAGCGACTCGCGCTCGCGCTCGAAGCCGTGCGTGACGCCTATGATTATCTGCTGATCGACTGCCCGCCATCACTCAATATGCTGACCCTGAACGCGCTCGTGGCGGCCGACAGCGTGCTCGTGCCGCTGCAGACCGAGTACTACGCCCTGGAGGGTCTGTCTGCTTTGCTTTCCACCGTGCAGCAGATTAAAGACCATCGGAATCCGCGTCTCGAGATGGAGGGTATCGTCCGTACCATGCACGATCCGCGCAATAACCTCGATAACCAGGTCTCGGCTCAGCTGATCCAGCATTTCGGCGACAAGGTGTTCCGGACCATGATCCCGCGCAACGTCCGGGTTGCCGAGGCGCCGAGCCATGGCCTACCCGTGATGCTGTATGATAAAAGCTCGCGTGGCGCGGTCAGTTACATGGCCCTGGCCAGCGAGATGACACGTCGACATATCCCGCACCACAGCAACGTCCCGGCATGAACATGGCAAAGAAAAGAGGTCTCGGCCGCGGGCTTGATGCGCTGTTGGGCCCCTCTTCGCCCGCGGATGAGGCGCCGGCAGCCGGCGCGGCCGATGTCAACCGGTCCCCCGACAGCCTCCCGGTCGACCTGATTCAACGTGGCCGCTACCAGCCTCGGCGCCGTTTCGACGAGGACCGCTTACGCGAACTGGCCGATTCGATCAGCGCGCAGGGGATGGTTCAGCCGATCGTCGTACGCCCGACCGGCGACGGGCGGTTCGAGATCGTCGCCGGCGAGCGGCGCTGGCGTGCTGCGCAGATGGCCGGACTCGCCGATGTGCCGGTCGTGATTCGGGAAGTCAACGACCAGACCGCGATGGCGATGGCGCTGATCGAAAACATCCAGCGCGACGATCTCAATCCGCTCGAAGAGGCCGGCGCGCTGCATCGGCTGCTCAACGAGTTCGAGCTGACCCACCAGCAGGTCGCACAGGCGGTGGGCAAATCGCGCACCACGGTGACCAACCTGATTCGTCTGCTCGAACTCAATCCGGAGGTCAAGGCGAGGGTCGAGCAGGGTGAGCTCGAGATGGGACATGCGCGTGCGCTCCTCGCCCTCGGCGGCCAGACCCAGACCCAGGCCGCGGCACAAGTCGCCGCCAAAGGCCTTTCGGTGCGCGAGACAGAGGCCCTGGTGCGCCGTCTCAACCAGCCCCAGCCGCCGCCGGCAAGCCCCGAGCAGGCGGATCCGGACGTGCGGCGGCTGCTCGACGAATTGACCGACCGTCTCGGGGCGAAGGTAGCCCTGCAGCAGGGCGCGCGTGGCAATGGCCGCCTCGTCATAAGCTACAACACGCTGGAAGAGCTCGAAGGTATCCTCGATCATATCCGCTGAACCGGAAGTGGCTGTCGGCCCAGGGCCAACAATTCTCTTGGGGGTTACCCTTTAGGTTTTTTATCAGACGATCGTTTGACCTTATACAGCCCAGTTCTTATACTGCGGCCGCTTTCATTGGCTCGATCCACAGCGCGGAATGCAGCAGGTGCACAGTCTTGATGCCCGTCGAGCCAAACGGATTTTGGTCGCTCAGATGGTCGCTACCCTGGTCGTCGCGCTGATTGGGCTGATGTTCGGTCCTCGGGCCGGCTTTTTCGCTCTCCTCGGGGGGGCGATCGCCACCATTGCCAATGCCCTCTTCGCATTCTGGGTATTTGGACGCTACCGAGCGGCCGAGCCGGGTAAACTCCTGGCTCAGTTTTACGGGGGCGAGGTCCTCAAGCTGGGATTTATCGCGGGCACCTTCGCGGCCGTGATCGTCTGGCTGGAACCGCTCAGCCCGTTGGCTCTTTTCGGGGCCTTTTTCGTGGTACAGGTATTACCACCTCTGCTGGCGAATCGCGTCGCCGGCTGAACGCATAGAGAAGATAGAGAGATGGCTGGCTCTGAAACCCTGACTTCTGGTGAGTACATCACGCACCACCTCACCAATCTCACGTTCGGGCAATTTCCGGATGGTCATTGGGGCATCGCACATACGACGCAAGAGGCCTCGTCGATGGGTTTCTGGGCCATTCACCTGGATTCGATGTTCTGGTCGATCGCGTTGGCCTGTCTTTTCAGCTTTTTCTTCTATAAAGCGGCCCAAAAGGCCTCTGCCGACACGCCCAGCGGGCTGCAGAATTTCGTCGAGATGATGGTCGATTTCGTCAACGACAGCGTCCGCGGCTCATTCTCCGGTAAAAACGACCTGGTCGCGCCGCTTGCGCTGACCGTGTTCGTCTGGGTGTTCCTGATGAATCTGATGGACCTGGTGCCGGTAGACCTGATCCCCTACCTTGCGAGCAAGATAGGAATCCACCACATGAAGGTCGTACCGACGACCGATCCGAATATCACGTTCGCTCTCGCACTCGGTGTGTTCGCCCTGATCCTGTTCTATAGCATCAAGGTCAAAGGCCTGGGTGGATTCGTCGGCGAACTTACCGGGATGCCCTTCGAGACCAAGAACCCGCTGCTAAAGCCGATTTTCGGTGTCATCAACTTCATTCTCGAGGGAGTCAACCTGATCGCCAAGCCCGTCTCGCTCTCACTGCGTCTGTTCGGCAACATGTATGCGGGCGAAATGATCTTCATTCTGATCGCTGTCATGTATAGCGCTGGGTGGGCGTTGGGCATCTTTGGCGGCTTTCTGCAACTCGGCTGGGCGATCTTCCATATCCTGATCATCACGCTGCAGGCGTTCATCTTCATGACGCTGACCATCGTCTACCTGGACATGGCGCACGCGGAACACCACTGATCCACATTTTCCTTGTCACTTTCTGTCTTTTAACTACCTGATTGAACTAACGGGAGACAATCATGGAACAAGCTCTGCTGGTCATCGCTGCTGCGATCATGATGGGTCTGGGCGCCGTCGGCGCCGCCATCGGTATCGGCGTCCTGGGTGGCCGTTTTCTCGAAGGCGCTGCGCGCCAGCCGGAACTCATCCCGATGCTCCGCACCCAGTTTTTCATTGTGATGGGTCTGACCGACGCCGTCCCGATGATCGCCGTGGGTCTGGGCATGTACGTATTGTTCGCGCTGGCCGGTTGAACGACTGCGCGCGAAACGTTTCCACTCGTATTGACGAGGTTTCGGGATGAATATCAACCTGACACTGATCGCCCAGCTGGTGTCTTTCGCGGTGTTCGTTTGGTTCACCATGAAGTACGTTTGGCCGCCGCTCGTCAGGGCGATGGACGAACGCAAAGGGAAGATCGCCGAGGGTCTTGCCGCCGCGGAGCGCGGGCACCACGAGCAGCAGCTCGCGGAAAAACGTGCGAAAGAGACGCTTCACAAGGCCAAACAGCAGGCGGCGGAAATCAAGGCCAACGCGGATCGGCAGGCGGCCAAGATCATCGAAGAGGCCCGCGACAAAGGCAAAGAGGAGGGCCAGCGCCAGCTGCTGGCGGCCCAAGCCGAAATCGAACAGGCGACCAACCAGGCGCGAGAGGACCTGCGTGCCAGGGTTTCTGAGCTCGCCGTTCTGGGCGCGGAGAAAATTCTCCGCAAAGAAATCAACGCGGACGCCCATCGGGACATCGTCGAATCCGTCGCCAACCAAATTTAAGGCATCCGAATGGCCGCAGACGCAACAACAATCGCCCGCCCCTACGCAGAAGCCTTGTTTGAGCGGGCGCTGGAAGGCGATCAGCTGGACGCTTGGTCCGAGACGCTGGACCTGCTCGCCTCGACCGTGCGCGATCCGGCGCTGGCCGAACTGATTGGCAGCCCGAAGCTCGAGAAGTCGCGAATGACAGACCTGCTGCTGGACATCGTCGGCGAGTCGCTGAGCGATGAGGGCAAGAACCTGGTTCGGCTGCTCGTTGACAATGGTCGTTTATCCGTACTGCCGGATATTGCGAAGCTTTTCGAGGCCCGGAAGTCCGCTCACCGGGGCGTGCTCGACGTCGAGATCACATCGGCCTATGCACTCAAACCGTCCGAGACGCAGCATCTCGCCGACGTGCTCCGGCGCAAGTTGGGGCGTGAGGTCCGGATTACCAGCGAGAAAGACCCGGAGCTGATCGGCGGCATCCGTGTGCGCGCCGGCGACATGGTGATCGACGGCTCGGTATCCGGACAGCTGGTCAAGCTGGCGAACGAATTAGGAATCTAATCGGGAAAGCAATTATGCAACTGAATCCCTCCGAGATCAGCGAGCTGATCAAAAGCAAGATCGAGAAGTTCGATCTGACTTCTGAAGCGCACAATGAAGGCACCGTCGTTTCCGTGACAGACGGTATCGTCCGCATTCACGGTCTCGCCGACGCCATGTCGTACGAGATGCTCGAGTTCCCTGGCAATACCTACGGACTGGCGCTCAACCTCGAGCGTGATTCGGTAGGCGCGGTGGTGCTGGGAGATTACAAGCACATCTCCGAAGGGGCCGTCGTCAAATGCACTGGGCGGGTACTCGAGGTGCCCACCGGTCCGGAATTGCTCGGTCGTGTCGTTGACGCACTCGGCAAGCCGATGGACGGGAAGGGCCCAATCAACGCGAAGCACAGTGCACCGATTGAGCAGATCGCACCGGGCGTCATCGAGCGGCAGTCGGTCGACCAGCCGGTGCAGACTGGCATCAAGGCCATCGACTCTATGGTACCGATCGGGCGTGGCCAGCGCGAACTGATCATTGGCGACCGCCAGACCGGCAAGAGCGCCATCGCGATCGATGCAATTATCAACCAAAAGGGTACGGGCATCACCTGTGTCTATGTCGCGATTGGCCAGAAGAACTCGTCCATCGCCGCGACCGTACGCAAACTCGAAGAGCATGGCGCGATGGATCACACCATCATCGTGGCCGCGCCGGCCGCCGAAGCCGCGGCGCTGCAGTACATCGCGCCCTACGCCGGCTGTACGATGGGCGAATACTTCCGTGACCGCGGACAGGACGCGCTGATCATCTACGACGATTTGACAAAGCAGGCATGGGCCTATCGACAGGTATCGTTGTTGTTGCGTCGCCCGCCCGGCCGTGAGGCTTACCCCGGTGACGTGTTCTATCTGCACTCCCGCCTGCTGGAGCGCGCTGCCCGGGTCAATCCCCAGTATGTCGAGCGCTTTACCGATGGAGAGGTCAAGGGCCAGACCGGTTCATTGACCGCGCTGCCGGTCATCGAAACCCAGGCCGGTGATGTGTCGGCCTTCGTTCCGACCAACGTCATCTCGATCACCGACGGGCAGATTTTCTTGGAATCTGATCTGTTCGCCGCGGGCATGCGGCCGGCGATCAACGCGGGCCTGTCGGTGTCGCGCGTCGGTGGCGCTGCGCAGACGAAGATCATCAAGAAACTCGGTGGCAGTGTCCGCCTGGCCTTGGCACAGTACCGCGAACTCGCTGCCTTCTCCCAGTTTGCGTCGGACCTCGACGAGGCCACACGCAAACAGCTCGAGCGCGGCCAGCGCGTCACCGAACTCATGAAGCAGCCGCAATACACCCCGTTGTCGATTAGCGAAATGGCGGTCTCGCTGTTCGCAGCCAACGAGGGCTACCTGGATGACGTCGATGTGCCGAAGATTGTCGCGTTCGAGTCCGCATTGCACAGCTATATGGCGGCCGAGCAGGCGGATCTTGTCGCGAAGGTGGACGCCCAAGCAGACTGGAACGACGAACTCGAGGCGGCTTTCCACGCCGCGCTGAAAGATTTCAAGGCAAACCACAGCTGGTAACGCACTGGCCGCAAGGGCAGCACCAGGCTGCGTCAGGGTAGGGTTTCCCCGCCCTGTGTGAGCGGCCGATGAAGGATGAAAAAGGGTACACATGTCAGGCGCTAAAGAAATCCGCACACAGATTGCCTCGATCAAGAGCACCCAGAAGATCACCGGTGCGATGCAGATGGTCGCGGCATCGAAGATGAGAAAGGCGCAGGATCGCATGGAGGCCACGCGTCCCTATGCGGAAAGGATGCGTCAGGTCATCGGTCACGTTGCGTTGGCCAATCCGGAATATAAACACCCGTTCATGCATGCCCGCGAGGTCAAGAAGGTCGGTTACATCATCGTTTCTTCCGACCGCGGCCTCTGCGGCGGCTTGAACAGCAATCTGTTTCGCGCTTTGGTGCGCCAGATCCGCGAGTTGCGCGATGCGGGCAAGGAAGTCGAGTTTTGCACCATCGGGACCAAGGCACTCGGGTTTTTCCGTCAGGTTGGCGGTAGGGTGACGGCGCAGGCCACACACCTCGGCGACGCGCCGCACATCGACGATCTGGTCGGTACCGTCAAGGCCATGCTTGACGATTACGTCAGCGGCGAACTCGACGAGATCCGGATCGCTTACAACCAATTCGTCAACACGATGACGCAGCAGCCGACCATCGACCAGCTGGTGCCATTGGCGGGCGGTGAGGATGCGGAAGAATTGCGGCACCACTGGGACTACATTTACGAGCCAGGCGCGAAGGAAGTGCTCGACGGCCTTCTGACCCGCTACGTGGAGGCCCTGGTCTACCAGTCCGTGGTCGAGAACGGCGCGTGTGAACAGTCCGCGCGCATGGTTGCGATGAAGTCCGCATCCGACAATGCCAGCGACCTGATCGACGAATTGCAGCTGATCTACAACAAGGCTCGCCAGGCCGCCATTACCCAGGAGATCTCAGAGATCGTGGGCGGCGCCGCGGCCGTATCTCAGTAGTGACGCAGGTCCCGTGGGCCGATAGGCGGAAACAGATTTTAGACTTTAACGATTGAGATGCTGCGTCAGCAGCCAAGAGGAAAAGCCAATGAGCACGGGTAATGTCGTGGAGATTATCGGCGCCGTCGTGGACGTTCAGTTCCCGCGTGAAGAGATGCCGGCAGTATACGAAGCGCTGCGCATCGAGTCGGCGGACCTGACCCTGGAAGTGCAGCAGCAGTTGGGTGACGGCGTCGCGCGAACCATTGCAATGGGGTCGACTGACGGCCTGAAGCGCGGTGTTGAAGTCACCACCACCGGCGCCGCAATCTCGGTCCCGGTCGGACAGGCAACCCTCGGAAGGATTATGGACGTGCTGGGCAATCCGGTCGATGAGGCCGGCCCTATCGCGACCGAAGAACGTATGCCGATTCATCGCACGGCACCACGGCTCGAAGACCAGGCTGCGACCACTGAGGTCCTCGAGACCGGGATCAAGGTCATCGACCTGATCATGCCGATCCAGAAGGGCGGCAAGGTCGGGCTGTTCGGCGGAGCTGGCGTGGGCAAGACGGTGACCCTGATGGAACTCATCAGGAACATCGCGGTCGAGCACTCGGGTTTCTCGGTGTTTGCCGGCGTTGGTGAGCGCACTCGCGAGGGTAACGACTTTTACCATGAGATGACCGAGGGCGGGGTGCTCGACAAGGTCGCGCTGGTGTACGGTCAGATGAACGAGCCGCCCGGCAACCGCCTGCGCGTGGCGCTCACCGGCCTGACCATGGCTGAGTATTTTCGAGACGAAGGCAGGGACGTGTTGATGTTCGTCGACAACATCTACCGCTATACACTCGCCGGTACCGAGGTCTCCGCGCTACTTGGCCGCATGCCTTCCGCGGTCGGCTACCAGCCGACGCTGGCCGAGGAGATGGGGGTGTTGCAGGAAAGGATCACTTCCACGAAGACCGGTTCTATTACCTCTTTCCAGGCGGTGTATGTACCTGCCGACGACCTCACTGACCCGTCGCCGGCCACCACGTTCGCCCACCTTGATGCAACGCTGGTGCTCTCGCGTCAGGTCGCCGAGCTCGGGATCTACCCGGCGGTGGATCCGCTCGACTCGACCTCTCGTATCCTCGATCCGCACGTGGTCGGCAATGAGCACTACGATGTGGCGCGGGGCGTGCAGGGCGTACTGCAGCGCTACAAGGAGCTCAAGGACATCATCGCCATTCTCGGCATGGACGAATTGTCGGAAGACGACAAGATGGTCGTGCAGCGTGCGCGCAAGATGCAACGCTTCCTTTCGCAGCCGTTTTTCGTCGCCGAAGTGTTCACCGGCGCGCCCGGAAAGTATGTCTCGCTGAAGGAGACCATCTCCAACTTCAAGGCGATCCTCGATGGTGAGTACGACCATCTGCCCGAGCAGGCCTTCTACATGTGTGGCAACATCGAAGAAGCCGTGGCCAAGGCCGAAAAGGCGTGAGTTGATCGCCTGAGCGGCGGTCGGGAGAACCCGTATGGCAATGAACATCCATGTCGATATCGTCAG
>CBFCWF010000020.1:0-29173 GCA_965601425.1 uncultured Chromatiaceae bacterium
CCGATGGCGACGTCACGACCTACACGCCGGTCTCCGGCAAGAAGTCCAAGGTGGGCATCCTGCAGCCGCCGGCGATCCTGGCCGGTATCGGCGGCTCGGGCGACGGCAGTTATGGCGGCGTCGAAGGCAAATATGCGTCGGGCAGCAATCAGGCAAGAATCGACGTCACGATCGAAAATCCGGGGTTGCTCGGCGCCGGTCGCAAGTCGTGGGTCAGGATCAAGTAGGGGCGGATGATGCAAGCAAGGCAATGTGGACTGACCCTGATCGAATTGATGGTCGTCGTCGCGGTGATGGCCATCCTCGCCTCGGTCGCCTACCCGCTTTACACGAACCAGACACAGAAGGCGAGGCGCGCGGACGCGAAGATCGCACTGGAATCGATCGCGATGGCGCAAGAGCGGTTTTACACCATCAATGGCGGCTATACGGATGATTTCAGCGCTCTGTATACGGGCACGCTCGCTCAGGCGGCAGGCTTCGATTGGCCATGCGATGCGGCCGATAGCTGCGATACCTCGCAGGGCTACTATGTTGTCTCTCTGTCTCAGACTTCTAATCAGGATTTCGCCGCTAGCGCGGCGCCGGTGAGCGGTGGAGCGCAGGACAGTGACAAGTGTGTCAGCTTCAGCTTGGACCAGTTGGGGGGCAAGGGGTCGGACCCGGCAACTGGCTGCTGGTAACGCAAGCCTGTCGTTTGGGGCCGGCACCGTTCGGCAGGCACTGCCTGCGGATAGTTTCAGCTTGGAGGGTGCGTCGGGCTGCGGCGCACCTCACGCAGCGGGCACAGCCTGCGCTAAGAAGTGCTTCTCGCGGATCTGTTGGCCATAGCGCCGAGCAGGTTTTTCGGCAACGCGAATACCACGGTCTCCGGCTCGCCGCTGTCCTCCTCGACTGAGTCCGCGCCCCACTGCCGCAACTGCCCAATCACACTCTCGACCAGTACCTCGGGCGCCGAGGCGCCGGCTGTCACGCCGATGGTGCAAACGCCATTGAGCCAGTCGCGGCGGATGTCCTCAGGCCCGTCAATCAGATAGGCCGGACGCCGTTGTTTCTCGGCGATCTCTTTCAGCCGGTTCGAGTTGGAACTGTTCGGCGAGCCGACCACCAGTACCAGGTCGCACTTGATCGCGAGCCGGGTCACCGCGTCCTGGCGGTTCTGAGTTGCATAACAAATGTCGTCCTTCTTCGGTCCCCTGATGCTGGGGAAGCGCCGTTGCAGCGCATCGATCACCCGCGCGGTGTCGTGCATCGACAGGGTGGTCTGCGTGACGAAGGCAAGTGCCTCGGGGTTACGGATGCTCAGATCGGCGACGTCCTGTGGTGTCTCCACGAGGTAGATGCCGCTCCGATCATCGTTGCAGCGGTACTGCCCCATGGTGCCCTCGACCTCCGGGTGCCCCTTGTGACCGATCAGCACTACCTCGTGCCCGGCCCGGCAATGTCGCGCGACCTCCAGGTGCACCTTCGTGACCAGTGGGCAAGTCGCGTCGAATACCGTCAGCCCGCGCTTGTCGGCCTCTGCACGGACCTGCTGCGATACCCCATGGGCGCTGAAGATCACGGTCCCCCCATCAGGGATCTCGCTCAATTCGTCGACGAACACAGCCCCGCGCTCGCGCAGCCGCTGCACCACGAACCGGTTGTGGACCACCTCGTGTCGCACGTAAATCGGGGCACCAAAGGTGTCCAATGCGCGCTCGACGATTTCGATGGCGCGGTCGACGCCGGCGCAGAAACCGCGCGGGTTGGCGAGCAAGATTTTCATCTTTCGATTCTCCCGGGCCGACGGGGAATTTTCAAGCGCTCGCCATTTCACTGCCGGCGGCGTGTCGAATCGGTCGAAACCGTGATAACCAGCCAGGACCCGAGCGGCCCGGCGGGAAGGTTGTCCAACAGAGGCTCATGCCGGCTAGTTGGGACGATCCGGGGCCCCGGGTGCCGCCGATACACCGAGGATCTCTACCTCGAACGTGATCTCATGGCCTGCCAAGGGGTGATTGAAGTCGACCTCGATGCGGCTCTCGTCGACGCTACGGATCGTACCGGGGATCTCTTCGCCGTTCGGCATCGCGAACGCGACGATCTGTCCGACCTCGGGAACGAACGTGCCGTCGAAGTCGGTCATCGGCATGTACTGGATCAGTGTCGGATCGCGCGGGCCATAGGCCTGTTCGGGGAGCAGGTTCAGGGTCTGGGTCGCGCCGGGTCGAAGTCCGTACAGCGCGAGTTCCAGTCCGGGCCGCAGGGTGCCGTCGCCCATCGTCAGCTCGACGGGCTCCTCTCCGAAGGTCGATACGGCCTCTGTGCCGTCCTCGAGACGGATCGACAGGTGCAGTCTGACCGGCGAGCCGGGAAGGATCTCCAGGCCATCGTCGCTCATGCCCCGGCGTCCTCGCCCAGATCTTGTGCGATCCCGCGCAGTGTCGGCAGCTCGATCCCCAGGCGTTCCGCGCCGCCGAGTGCGCGGCGCAGGCGTGCCGGCGCACTGCGGCCCATGCATTGGTGCGCCGGGTCGCCCGCGAAGGCCTCGGCCATCGCGGCGATCAATCTGTCGTTGTCGAGGCGCGATCCAGTCAGGGCCTCCTGGAGTACGATCACCTCATTGGCCACGGCCCGCGCTAGGTCCCGGTGCCTCTCCCAGAGTTCACCGACGTTGCCGCCGGTGCGCAGTCCGGCAATGTTGCTCGTGAGGATATAGAGATTCTTGACCACGAGTTCCTCTAGCATATCGCGTTGCTTTTTCACCACCTTGACCGGGATGTCGAGCTTGCCGAGCGCCTTTGCGAGCAGCTTGGCGCGAGGGCCGTGGGCCGGGGACGGCAGAATGACCCGGACGTCCTGGCCCTTCTTCTTCTCGAACCAGACCGAAATGACGGTCACCCGGTCGACGTGCCGGTAGTCATTCGGCAGCAGTTCGTTCTGCAGCAGGGCGAGTCGTTTCCGCCAGCCCTTGGGCACCCGGTCCAGCACCCCGGCCAGATCCTTCTCGGCAACCGCGAGCAGCACCAGTTCGGGGTCCGGCAGACGTTTGGCCACGCGCTTCATCCGGATGTCCCGATTGACCGGGTACACCGGGTGCCCCAGCCGCAAAAAGCCGCGCGCAAAGACGCTCCCCATCTCGCCCACTCCAACCACTACCACGGGTCGTTTCGCCAATGTCAGATGTCCTTGTTCCAGGTGACTTCTTTGCCGCCGTCGCCGCGGGCCAGCACGCGGGCCAGCACGAAAAGCAGGTCAGACAGGCGATTGAGGTATTTGGCGCTCGCCGGGTTGGCCGTTTCGACGCGGGAGAGGCGTCGCAGGTCGCGCTCGGCACGCCGGCACACCGCGCGGGCGAGGTGGCAGCGTGCCGCGGCCTCGCCGCCACCCGGCAGGATAAATTCTTCGAGCGGGGGCAGGGCGGCGTTGAAGTCGTCCAGCGTCCGTTCCAGTTCCGTGACCCGTGCCTCACTGATCAACTTGGTGCCCGGTAGGGCCAGTTCGCCGCCGAGATCGAACAGGCGGTGCTGTGTCGTCTCGAGCGTCCGATCGATGGCCTCCGGCAGGCACCGGGCACGCAGCAGACCCACGGCCGAGTTGAGTTCGTCGACGCTGCCGATCGCGTCGATCCGCACATGGTCCTTGGCGACCCGCTCACCGCCAGCCAGCCCGGTCGTGCCATCGTCGCCGCTGCGCGTATAGATAACCGTCAGCCGATTGCCCAAGCTCAATCCTCGAATACGTAGTTGGCCCCGATCCAGAAGTTGCGCTCGGGGGCCGGGTTGAAACCGTCGCCGGCGAACGAGATTGCGCCGGTCTCGCTATAACGCTCGTCGAACAGATTATTGATCTTCGCGGTAAAGCGCCAGTCTGCGAGATCGTAGTGGGCCACCAGATTGGCGACGGCATAGGCAGGGAGGGGCGGCGACGCATTATCGAAGTCGCCGCCGAGGAACTGTTCGCCGACATGCTCGGCATCCAGCCGCAGCAGCAGGTTCCGCTTCGGCCGCCATTCGGCATATAGCTCCCAGGTTTGCTGTGGTACCAGCGGAACCCGTTTGCCCGCGTGCTGGCCGCTGCGAATCTCGGCGTCGATGTATGCGTAACCGGCCCCGATTCGCAGCGAGCCCGACAACGCCGCGTCGGCCGACAGGTTGAGTCCATTGCGCCGGCTGGTCGGCAGGTTGACGTTCGTGAAGGTCGATGCGTCGAAGCTGATCTCGTCTTGCAGTCTCAGCTGAAACGCGTTCACGCCGACGCGCAGGCCGTTGGCCGCATACTCGGCACCGGCCTCGTAAGATATCCCGCGCTGGGTGTCCAGCCCGATGGGCTGAGCGAAGGGTACGTTAGTGTGTTCGTCGACCTTCGCGAAGCGGTAATTCTGGTCGGCCCGCAGAAACAGTCGCCAGGCATTGCTGGGTAGGTAGACGAGGCCGAACGAGCCGACCGTCACCGCGTCGTCGATGTCAACCCGGATGCCGGCGCTGTCGATGGCATTGTCTACCCGCGCGTGGCGGACGCCGGCGGTGAACGAGAGCCCCGGTGAAACGGGTCGGGTCAGCTGCCCGTACGCGGCACTGATCCGCTGGTCGTTGGCCTGCCTCCCGAACGCGCTCACCAGCTGGTAGTCGGTGCTGAGATAGTCGACACCCAGCGTAATCACCGTGTCGTCGTAACGACCGACAAGGCGCGGCGTAAGCTCGGTGGAATCACGTTCCTGGGTCGACTCGCTGCCCGGGAAGCCGCGAAAGCTCTGAACGAAGTCCCGGTGGTCGTCGCGCAGCGCCAATTCGGCCTCCAGGCGCCAGTGCCCGTCGAGGCGCTGGTCGGTGCCGAGCCGCATGACGTTGCTGTCGGTGTCCAGATAGTCGTCCTGAAACACCGCCTGGCGGCGATCTTCCGCCAGTTCGCTCGCCAGCAATGCCCCCGGTGTTTGCACATAGTCGCGCAGCAACTGCAGGTCCACGTAGCTGTAACCCGCGCCGTGCTCGATCTCCAGACGGCCATCGAGGCGTTCGACGCGACTGGCGTTGCGGTCACGGTAGTTGTCGCTGTCCCGCTTATGGAGCTGCAGGTTCAGGCCGACGCTTGACCCGAGGCGCTCGCTCAGCCCAATCAGCGCTTCCCATGCGCTGTAACTCCCAAGGCCGCCGCGCAGCCGCCGCGCCCGCCTGTCCGGCCGCGAGGTGATCACGTTGATCAGCCCGCCAACCGCTTGGTTGCCGTACAGGATGCCGGCGCTGCCCTCGACGATCTCGATCCTTTCCACCGTGTCCAGGTCGATCGTGTTCAGGTACAGCGTTGAACTGTCGGTTGCGGGGTTGATCTTGCGCCCGTTGATCAGGATCGCGACGTTCGACTGGGCCGTGCTGCCAAAACCCCGGATGTCGACGTTCGCATTCCCGCCGTCGCCGATCGCGTCCGAAACATGGACGCCATTGACCTGGCGCAGCAGGCCGGCGAGGTCGCGGGCACCGCTGTCCTCGATATCCTGGCGGTGGATCACGGTTTTGGCGGCCGGGATGTCCAGGCCGGGTTCAGCGGTGCGGGCCGCGCTGATCAGTATCGGGGGCAACGGCGTGGCTGCCATCGTCGAAACCGAAAACATGAGACCCAGGGCGAGTGATCGGCAATACATTGGCGCTCCCGACAGCAGCGCCCACCGCACTGCAGCTGTTGCACCGTTCGGGCGATCCGGAGGAGCAGCTGATCCGCCCTGGATTTGGACAGACTACCCCTCACGCGGCCCACCGCGGCGTGGTGAATTGACGCGGGAGGCTGGTATCGGACTGACGGGGGGCGCCCGGGGATCAGTCGATTGATCCCTTCGGCGCATTGGCTGGCTCTTGTCGCGCTGATGATGCGGTGAACCGCAGCCAGCCTCCCCGATCACCGTTGCGGGGGCAGTGTCGGATTGGCCCTGTGCGGCGCACCGACTTCCCATTCAACCCCCGGCCGAGCTTCGAAGACGCGGTTTGGAGGTACCTCAGGCGAGGGATTGGACTATAGGGACGCGCTGGGTAAGGGTCAAGGCGCCCCGAACTGTCGATCGCAACCTACTTCAGCAATTCCTGAGTAACGAAGACGTAGCCGAGCACACCGGAAAGCGCTACGACCAAAATCATTTGTAAAACGATGCAGACCCCGGGGATATCGCTGCAGACCTTACCGAAAGTGCAACCCATGAAAGACTTCAACTGACCTACCTCCAGATCGACTTTTTAGTTTTAATCCTGCGACGCAACTCTCGGTTTATAATTAGAAAGCGCTAATTTTATTCCGCTCGAGTAACCTGATACTGGCATGCATTTTTTGCGATGACAAGGCGATCGCGCGGCGAAATCCGGCGAGTTGATTGATCCAGGTTAAACTCCTGTATCGATTGAGAAAATTGAGCAATCGACTGGGTTATTGTGCGTTCACGGCCAGCTGTCGGGCGCGGCACTGTCCCAGCTGCCGACCTGGCGGCTTAGTCCGGTCACGGCCCGGGTTTTTCTGTCCAGGACTTACCGTATCCTGCAAGACCATCAATTGGCCGAAAGGCACCCAATGCGCGATCTGGAGAGCAGCATGGTTATAGAGGGTCCGATCAAAGTCGGCGTCGTGGAGCCGACACCGCAGGGCGACTACGAGTTGCACATCGACTTCACTGACGATTTCAAGGCGGCCAATCTGTCGCAGCAGGCGGAACGCTTTGGCTCGTACCTGAACGACCTCGGTGTCGCGCTGGCGGATGGGGCGTTGGACGACCGGAACGCCCAGGGCGTGATGTTGGTTCAACAGATCTGTGAGCAGCTCCGCCCGCACATCGAGGCCGGTGACGTAGCGCTCGGCGAGACGCTCGTGATCCAGGTACAGCGCACGCCGGGTGTGAATCTGGCCGATTTGCTCAACTGATGCCAGACAGCGACCATATCCTCGAGGGCACCGAGCTCAATTTCGATACCCTGGTGCTGGACAACTCCCGCAAGGGGCTGGTGCTGGTCGATTTCTGGGCGCCGTGGGCAGGACCCTCGTTGCGCCAACAAGCGGTTCTCAAGGGCCTCGCGGCCGGGTATCAGGGACGCTTCCTGCTGGTGACCGTGAACACGGACCTGGAGAAGGGCCTCGCCGCCCGATTCGGCGTCAAGAGCCTTCCGTCGTTCAAGCTCTTTCGGAACGGCGGCGTGGTCGAGGAGATCCATGGGATGCAGCCCGAGGCGGATTACCGCGCGATCATCGACAAGTATCTGCTGCCGCTGGGCGACAAGGTCCGCCTCGCGGCAGGGCGGGCCTGGCAACAGGGCGATCACGACCGGGCGGTCCGGGTGCTGGCCGAGGGTGCGATGGCCGAGCCGGACAATCTCGAGATCCCGGCGATGCTCACGAAACTGCTGATGCGCCTGGAACGCTTCGACGAGGCCCGGCAGACGCTGGTCGCGTTGCCGTCAGAGGCCCGTGATACGACCGAGCTGGCGACGCTGCGGGCGCATCTCGACTTCATCGTCGCCGCGCGCGCGGTCGAGGACGAATCAGCGGTCTTCGCGCGCGCCGCGCAATCGCCGACGGATCTCGACGCCCATTTCAAGACGGCAGCCCTCCGCCTGGTCAACGACGATTACGAGGCCGCATTGCGGGCACTGATAGTGATTCTGCGGAAGGACCGGGAGTTCGACGGGGGCGCTGCGAAGCGCGGTCTGCTCGCAATTTTCGACACGCTGGGCGGTGATCACGAGCTGGTGAAGCGCTACCGCGGCGAGTTGGCACGCCTGATCCACTGAGTGGCCAACATGAGTGCAACCGGTCCCACCATCGGCTTCGTGAGCCTGGGCTGCCCGAAAAACCTGGTCGACTCCGAGCGCATCCTGACCCAGCTCAGGGCCGAGGGCTACGTATTGGCGCCAAGCTACCAGGGTTCGGACCTCGTTGTGGTCAACACCTGCGGCTTCATCGACGCTGCGGTCGATGAGTCGCTGCATGCGATCGGCGAGGCATTGCATGAGAACGGTCGCGTCATCGTAACCGGCTGTCTCGGCGTGCGTGAAGACGAAATCCGCGCCGCGCACCCCGGCGTGCTCGCGGTCACCGGGCCACATGACTACGTGGCGGTGATGTCCGCGGTCCACGCCCACCTGCCGGCGCCACATGACCCATTTGTCAGCCTGATCCCGCCGCAGGGCATCAAGCTGACGCCGCGCCACTTCGCGTATCTGAAAATCGCCGAGGGCTGCAACCACCGCTGCACCTTCTGCGTGATACCCAGTATGCGCGGGGATCTGGTCAGCCGTCCGATCGGCGAGGTCCTCGCGGAGGCGGAGCGGCTGGTTGAATCCGGCGTTCGCGAATTGTTGGTGGTTTCGCAAGACACCAGCGCGTACGGCGTCGACCTCCGGTACCGCCCAGACTTTTGGCGGGGCCGGCCATTGGATACGCGTTTGGCTACGCTGGCACGCGAGTTGGGGCGGCTGCCGGCCTGGACACGGCTGCATTACGTCTACCCTTACCCGCATGTCGACGACTTGCTGCCGCTGATGGCCGAGGGTTTGATCCTGCCGTACCTCGACATGCCGTTGCAGCACGGAAGCGAACGCATTCTCAAGCTGATGAAGCGCCCGGCGGCGACCGAAAAGGTACTTTCGAGAATCGACCGGTGGCGGGCTACCTGTCCGGACCTGGTGCTGCGCTCGACCTTCATCGTCGGGTTTCCGGGCGAGACCGAGGAGGACTTCGACCGACTGCTCGGTTTCATCCAGGAGGCACAGCTGGACCGGGTCGGCTGTTTCGCGTACTCGCCGGTCGAGGGAGCCGCGGCCAACGCGCTGCCCGACCCGGTGCCTGAGGCGCTCAAACAGGATCGCCTTGCGCGCTTCATGGAGGTGCAGGCGGAAATCAGCCGCAACAAGCTGGCGCTGCAGGTCGGCCGCGTCCTCACCGTACTGATCGACCAGGTCGGTGAAGACCGGATCATCGCCCGCGGACCGGGTGACGCACCGGAGATCGACGGCCAGGTAATCGTCGAAGGCGCCTGGGATGGCGTGGCCGCCGGTGACTTCATCGAGGTGCAGGTATGCGGCTATGATGATCACGACTTGTTCGCGGAACCGGCCTGAACGGCGCATACCGGTCGCCACTGGCCTCCGGCTGCAGCAATGCCTTGGCCTTTTGTCGGGGGGCTGTGGGGAGGCCAAGGGAGGGATTGCGTTGACCAGCAACCCGCTGATCAGCTCACGACAACCGACCGGGCTGGCGCGACAGCTGAACCTGCACAGCGCGTTCGCCACGCCGTCGGGGCGCCTGCCGTCATGTCTCTGGGCTGCGTTGCTCGAGGCCGCCGAGCGGGGATGTATCGTGCGAGGCGGCGATCTGAGGCACTGTCCGGCGCCGCCATAGTGGGTGTCGTGTCGCCCGGCGGCGAACCGGCAACCCAGGAAGTCGATCAGCCGCGGCGGGGCCGGGGCCAGCCAAAGAAGAAGCCGGCCTGGCGGCCGGCTGTCTGCGCAGGATCAGCCCAGGGGTTCAGAATGCGACGCCCGGTTTCTTGCCCATCTTCTTCAAGATCACTGCCAGCGGGCAGAATCCGGTGAACGCGGACTGAAACAGGTTCAGGCCGATAAAGGCGGTAAAGAGCAACCAGTACGGGTGGTGGAAGATCGGGCTGCCCGATGCGCCAAGGGCAACGGTCAGCATGATCATGATTCCGGCAAACGCCATAACGATGCGCTCGATCGACATAGGGTCTCTCCCATAATTTTCGGACGAAACCGCTGCTACGGCTCGCGGTGTTTAACACGCAGATATTAGCAAAGCCTAATATATAGAGTCAATGCACCGTGGGCGCCTGGTTGCGCGCTGACCTGGGCAGCGTCGCTGCAACTCGACGACAGTGGTCGCTGTCGGTGAGAATGACGAGGGTCGCGCCGCGTCCTCGAATCAACCCTCAGGCCCAGGAGTCCCGGAGTGCGAATAACCACGGTACTGGCCGCATTGTCGCTGGCCATGGTCTCGCTGCCTTTCCAGGCGCTTGCGGATACTGGGACGCCGACGGCAGAGGATCTGCTGTCCAAGACGCGCCAGCTCACGTTCGCGGGACGGCGCGCCGGCGAAGGGTATTTCAGCGCGGACGGCCGCCGCATGATCTTCCAGTCGGAACGCGATCCGGCCAACCCCTTCTACCAGATGTACCTGCTGGACCTCGAGACCGGCGATATCGAGCGACTCTCGCCCGGTCATGGCAAGACCACCTGCGGCTGGATCCACGCGGCGGGTCGGCGCGTGCTGTACGCGTCGACCCACGAGGACCCGGAGGCGAGGGCGAAGATGCAGGCCGAGATCGACTTTCGCGCGTCCGGCCAGCAACGCCGCTACAGTTGGGATTACGACGAGAACTTTGACATCTACAGCCAGGACCTCGTCTCGGGCGAACGGCACAACCTGACGCGTACGAGGGGCTACGATGCGGAAGGGGCGTATTCGCCCGACGGCCAGCAGATCGTGTTCGCTTCGAACCGCCGCGCCTACAGCGGAACGATGTCGGCAGCGGAACAGGCCATCTTCGAGCACGACAAGTCGTACATGATGGACCTCTATCTGATGGACGCAGACGGCGGCAATGTGCGCCGGCTCACCGACGCGCCCGGTTACGACGGCGGCCCGTTCTTCAGCGCCGACGGGCGCCGCATCACCTGGCGCCGCTTCTCGGAGGACGGCAGTCGCGCAGAGATCTATACGATGGACCTTGCCAGCGGCATCGAGCGACAGGTCACGCGCATGGGTGTGATGTCCTGGGCGCCCTATTTCCATCCGAGCGGTGACTACCTGATCTTCGCGTCCAATCGCGAAGGCTTTGCCAACTTCGAACTGTTCATCGTGGACGCCGCCGGCGACCGTGACCCGGTGCGCGTGACTTTTACCGACGGCTTCGACGGCCTGCCGGTGTTTTCGCCCGACGGCCGGCGTCTCTCCTGGACGTCGAACCGGACGGCCAAGCGGCAGAGCCAGATCTTCATCGCCGACTGGGACGACGCGGCGGCACGTCGCTTGCTCGGTTTCGACACCGAGGCGGCGGGCGCTAGGGCCACCGGGTCCGGTGGGGAGCTTGTCGATACGACCGCGGCCGCGATAACTGCCGACGACGCGCGTGCACATGTCGAGCGGTTGACCGCGGACGAGATGGAAGGCCGTCTGACCGGCACCGCCGGCGAGCGCCGCGCCACCGCCTATGTCGCGGCAGTCTTCGCGCGCCTCGGACTCGAGCCTGCCGGCGATGCAGGCACCTGGTTCCAGGCGTTCCCGTTTACCGCCGGTGCGACCCTGGGTGAGGCGAACCGGCTCAGCATCGGCGGTCTCGAGTCGGCCGCGGCCCCTGTGCTGGACCGCGACTGGCGACCGCTCGCGCTGTCGGCCAACGGCGAGGTCGCGGCGGCCGGGGTGGTGTTTGCCGGCTACGGCATCGTCGCGCCCGGCACCGACAAGATCCCGGACTACGATGCCTATGCTGACATCGACGTGACCGACCGGTGGGTGATGGTGCTGCGTTTCCAGCCCGAGTCGGTGCCGCCCGCGTGGCGCCGGCACCTCTTGCACTATTCGGACCTCGCGTACAAGGCGTCGGTCGCCAAACGGCGCGGCGCGCGCGGCCTGATCGTTGTCACCGGGCCGCAGGCCACCGCGCGCGACCGCCTAGTCGAGTTGAAACTCGACGCGGCCGGCTCGGCGACCTCGCTCGCGGGCATCTCGCTCAGCGACGAGCTGGCCGGCCGCATGCTCGCCGGGACGGGCAGAGACCTCGCGAGCGTACAGGCCGCACTGGATCAGGGCGAGTCGGTCGAGGCCTTTGCGCTGGACGGCATCGAGGTCGCGGCGGCGCTGGATATCGAGCGCGAGCGGCGCGAGGGCCGCAATGTGCTCGCCCGCCTGCCCGCCGCCGCCACCACCGCAACCGGGACGGCCCCGTTGATCATTGGGGCCCACGTCGATCACTTGGGCCGCGGTGAGATCTCGGGCTCGCTGGCGCGCAGCGAGGAACGCGGCGCTATCCACCATGGTGCGGACGACAATGCCTCCGGTGTCGCCGCGATGCTGGAGACGGCACAGTACCTGGCCGACCTCGAACGACACGACAAACTGGGCGCACGGCGCGATATCCTGTTCGCCGCCTGGTCGGGCGAGGAGCTGGGGACACTGGGTTCCGGGCACTACGTCGAACAGCTGGCCCGGGGCACGGATCTCCGCGGTAAGGTCGCCGCCTACCTCAACCTCGACATGGTCGGCCACCTCGACGACAAGTTGTATCTTCAGGGTGTCGGTTCGAGCAGCGTCTGGGAGGCAGAAATCGAGCGCCGCAACGTCCCGATCGGCCTCCCGATAGCGACCAATTCCGACCCCTACCTGCCGTCGGACTCGACCCCATTCTACATGCAGGGCGTGCCGGTACTGCATGCGTTCACCGGTGCCCACGAGGACTACTCGACGCCGCGCGACACCGCGGATCAGCTGAATTACGACGGCATTCGGGACACCGCCCGCCTGATCGCCGGCATCGCCCGTTCGCTCGCGCGCACGCCACAGGCGCCGGATTATGTCGCCGTCGAACGCGCCAAGGGCGGGCTGTCGCGCAGCCATCTGCGCGCCTATCTCGGCACCATCCCGGCCTATGGCCAGGATGAGAGCGTCAAGGGTGTGAAACTGCAGGGCGCGGTGAAGGGCGGCCCGGCGGCGCTGGCCGGCATACGCAATGGCGACGTCCTGGTCGCACTGGGCGGTGTCGAGATCGAGAGCATTCATGACTTCATGAACGCGATCGGCGGGCTGAAGGCGGGCGACCCGACACAGATGACGGTGTTGCGCGACGGTGCCCCGGTGACGATGACCGTGGTGCCAGCGGCGCGGGAGTGAACCGTGCGGATCCGGACCGGTCGTTGGCCCGAATCCGCACGGCCCGCGCCGTGACTAGCCCGTTCTTTCCTTGAGCCAGGTCCGCCGGCTGTAGTCGTAGATCGGGCGTTGGTCCGGTCGGTCGAATTCACCCTCGAGACTGTCGAACACCCGTTTGGCCCATTCCAGATCGCCAAACTCGCGCACGATGCCCTCGGCCCAGCGTAGCTTCGCGAGCGGATCGTTCAGGCTCCCCTCGCCCAGACCGTACAGCTCGCGCAACAGCTCCTCTGACTCGTTGAAGCCCTTCAGCTGGCGCGTCATCTGGGTGAACTGCTCGGCGCCAGCGCACTTGGCTGCGGCACTTCGCAAGTAAGCGTCGGCCCGCCCGGCCTCGCCCCAGGTCCGCGCATAGTGACCGAGCCAGGCGAGATCGCGTGGCGCGGACGCATTGTCCGCGGCCTTGTCGAGCAGGCTCAGCGCCCACTCCTGATCACCGAGGTCGGCGACGGCGGCGCGTGCCAGCTTGCTCAGCTCATGTGGTGAGACCTTGTCCGCGCCGACCAGCTTCTGCTCCCATCGCTGATAGAGGTCGCGCGCCCACTGGACGCCGAAGGGGCGGTCGCTGAGTTCACGCGCTGCCATCTGGCCAAGTGCCCGCACCTGGGCGAAGAAGCCGACCTTCTCGGCGCTGGTATCGAGCAGGCGTTTGACCCAATCGGCATCGCCGGTCAATCGGTCAACGGCGCGTGTGAGTGCCTGGTGCTGCTGCAGATTGAATCCCTGGGAAGCCAGCGTCTCTTCGGCCTTTTCGAGCAGTTGAGCGGCATAGAATGGGTCGTCCAGTTCCTCCTTGACCGCGTCGGCGAGCGCGATGAACTCGTTGTAGCGCGCGATCTTTTTTTCCCGCTCCTGAAACGCGACGTACTTGGCCTGGCTGGCCTCGCGCTTTTCGAGTTTGGCCGCGACCCTTTTCAGGCGTTGTGTGTCATCGCCGGCCAACCGCGATACCGTCTCGTTGAGCTTGCGCATTTCGTCGAGACTCTTGACCGCGTCCTCGGCCAAATCGAGTGCCTTCACGGTCATCAGACCGTCGGCGCCGAGTTTTCCGCTGCGCTCGGCCGCATCGAGCAGTGCCGCGCTGTCGTCGCAGACCTCGAGCGACTTGGCGATTGCGGCCTGTGCCAGTTCCGGGTCGTCGAAACCACCCGCCAGGACGTCGAGCAGCCGCTGCAGCTGCGGATACTCGGAAGCGGCGTCAAGCGCCTTGCGGTAGACGGCGCCGGCCTGCGCCTCGTCGGACAGCGTCTCTCGGATCTCGTTGCCGAGGCGCAGCAGATCGTTGGGTTGCCCGATCCTGTCCTCGGCGCGGGCGAAGATGCCGGCGGCCAGCTTCTTGTCGCCCAGTGCCTGCATCACCGCCCGGGCCAACGCGGGGAGGTCGTTCGGGTCGGTGATCTTGGCTTCGGCCTTTTCGTAGGCCTGCGCCGCCTGCGATTTGTCGGCCAGATTGTCTGCCATCGCATCGGCCAGCCGTATCAGGTCGTCCTTCGTGGAAAAGTCGCCGAGGGCCCGATGGTACAGCGCCAGCGCGGTTTCCTGATCACTCAGGAGTCGCGCATAGCCATTGGCCAGGTCGAGGTTTTCGTCGCCGCTCATTGCGAATTCCTTGCCCTGTTCGAGCAGCGCGGCGGTCTTCTCCTTGTCGTCGAGCAGGCGCTTGAAACCCTCTGCCAACGCGACGAACTGCCCGGGGAACATGCACTCGCCCTCGACACCGGACAGCAGATCGGCGGCGGCGGTCTTGTCGCCGAAGAGTTCCACCAGGCCACTGGCAAACTCGATCTTTCCGGCCGGGCCTTCGCCGACATCCGCTGCCTGCTCGTAGAGCATCCGCGCAGAGTCCGCGTCCGTCTGTTCCTCGAGCAGCTTGGCCGCCAGCGCCTTGAAATCGTCGACCGATTTCAGCTGCTCCTTGAGCCCCGATAGCAACGACGCGGCAAGCTTGTCATCGGCCAATGCGCGCCTTGCATGGGCCGCATAGGCCAGGATCTCCTCTGGTTTCTTGGTCGAGTCGACCGCCCGTTGCAGCAGTTCGCGCGCCTTGTCCTTGCGGTCGGTATGGGTCGCCAGACTGCTCGCCACTTCCGCGAACTCGCCGCCTTCCATACAGAACTCCTCTGCCTGCTCGTAAAGCCTTTCGGCCATGTCCTTGTCGCCGGCCGCGATCGCGGATTCCGCGACCCGGATGTAGTCGGCCGGAAACTGGCACTGCATTTCGGCCTGCCCGAGGAGGTGTATCGCATACGCTGGGTCCTGGGGATCCTGCAGTGCCTCGGCGGCGAGCTCGGTATAGTCCTGCAGGGAATCGCATTCGGCCTCGCGTGCCTCGAGGTCTGCTTTTGTTGCCATGTGGTATTGCCCTCTGTCGTGAGTTTTGCCTGCCCGATGCCGGGGCAGCGCTTGCGGGTGCGCGGCGGCGGGGTCGTTTCGCGGCAAAGCGACCCCGCCGCAGGGTAACAGGCGTCGGGCTATCCTGGGTCTGCTGCGGACCGACGGAGACGCATCGTGGTAAGGCCTGTCAACGCCCCAATCTAACGGCCGGTCGCTGCCACTGGCAAGCTATGCGGGATCGTATTGGGCCCAGAGTTTCTGGCGAAATGCCGGGTCCGACGCCGACCGAAGGGGCGATCGCCAGGGCCAGCTGTCGGGCAGCGACGCGGCTAGCCTGGCCGCGCGCCGGGGTGCCGCCTCCGCCCGGTGGATCGACTGTTCAAGCACCCGCGCCGCGCCTACGATTCAAGGATGGCCGAAACTTATCTCGATACCCTGTGGACGGTCCTGCTCGAGTTGTCGCCGGCATTGTTGCTCGGACTCCTGCTGGCCGGGCTGCTGCGGGTGTTTTTTCCCGACACCCTGGTTCGCGCACATCTCAGCCAGCCGACGTTCGGCAGCAGCGTGCGTGCGGCGATCGTCGGCGTGCCCATGCCGTTGTGCTCGTGTGGCGTGATCCCCGCCGCGATCGGGCTGCGCATGCAGGGTGCCTCCAAGGGCGCCACGACGTCGTTCATGATTAGTACGCCGCAGACCGGGGTCGATTCGGTGCTGGTGAGTGCCGCCTTCCTGGGCTGGCCCTTTGCGATCTTCAAGCTGGCCGCTGCGTTTGTCAGCGGCGTCATCGGCGGAAGTCTGGTCGATCGCCTCACCGGCAACGAAGAGGCCGGGCGGGCAGATTCGGGGCGGTATGAACACTGGCGTTCGACGAACAGCCGGCTGGTCGCGGTGTTCAGGTACGCGATCTTCGACATTCTCGCAGCGATCGACCTCTGGTTGATCGTCGGCGTGTTGCTGGCGGCGGCAGTCACGACGGCAATACCGGCGGACTATCTGCAGGGCCTCGCCTGGACCCAGGGCCTGGGTGGGATGCTGCTGGTACTCGCGATATCGCTGCCTTTGTATGTCTGCACGACCAGTTCGGTGCCGATCGCGGCTTCCCTGATCGCGGCCGGCATGCCGGCAGGCACCGCGCTGGTTTTCCTGATGGCCGGGCCGGCGACCAATGTCGCGACGATCGGTGCGGTGTACCGCGCGCTCGGCGCACGGGTGCTCGGTCTCTACTTGGGCACCGTGATCGTCGCCAGCGTGTCGCTCGGTATGACCTTCGATTTTCTCCTCGATGACGGCCGTGCCGACGTGGTGCTGCACGCGCATGAAACCGGGGCCTGGTGGGAGACTGCCTCGGCCCTGCTGCTGCTCGGCCTGATGGCCTTTCTGATCGGTCGCAGGGGCTGGCAGCGGCTCGCAGCGAAACCCGTGTCATTGACCAATGCCGAGCGGGACCTGACGCTGCACGTCGAGGGCATGACCTGCCAGCATTGCGTTACCAATGTCAGGCGGGCGCTGCAGTCCCTGAATGGCGTGGAGCAGGTGGCCGTAGACCTCGGCAGCGGTACCGTCCGGGTCCGGGGCGGGCGGTTGCGACGCGAGGAGCTGGCCGGCGCAGTCAGCGGCGCCGGTTATCGTGTCGTCGACCTTTAGTGAAACGCCGGGGCCGCCGGGCCTGGCGGCGCTGCGGCAGGGCATCGCGGCCGATCGCGCCGCGCTACCCCAGGGTTAACCCTGGGAAACGCGGGAATATTAGCAACCCGCTGTTGACAAAAGAAAATCAGACGTGGAACCTGTCAACCGGATTCGATTCGAGGATTTTCTCGATGTCTCGAGTGCTGATATTGGACGATCAGCTGATCAGCCGGATGATTCTCGAACAGCTGATACGGTCGATCGGCGATGATACGGAGGCGGTGTCATTTTCCGATCCGGTGACGGCGCTCGACTGGGCCAAGCACCATCCGCCCGACCTGGTGTTGACCGACCTCAAAATGCCCAACATGAACGGGGTCGAGTTCACGCAGTGGCTGAGAAACACGCCGTCGTGCGTCGACGTGCCGCTGATCATCATCACCTGTATGGACGACCAGTCTACCAAATACCGCGCACTCGAGGCCGGCGCGACCGATTTCCTTACCAAACCCATCGATCATCACGAGTGCCGTGCCCGTTGTCGAAACCTGCTCAAGCTGCGCCAGCAGCAGTCGATCATCCGTGACCGGGCCCGCTGGCTGGAGAAGGAGATAAGCGAAAAGACACGCGAACTGCAGTTGCGAGAAAGAGAGACCCTGCTGCGCTTGGCCAAGGCCGGCGAGTATCGCGACAGCGACACCAACGGGCACGTGCTGCGCATGGCCTACACTGCGCGACTGATCGCGGAGACGCTCGGGAAGGATACCGCGTACTGCGACATCATCGAGCAGTCTGCGCCGATGCACGATATCGGCAAGATCGGTGTCCCGGATCGTATTCTGCTGAAGCGCGGGGTGCTGAGCTCGCACGAGCGTTCGATCATGATGGAGCATGCGCGCATCGGCTACGAGATCCTGCGCGACAGTCCCTCGATGTACCTTCAGTTTGGGGCGACCATCGCCTGGTGCCATCACGAGAAATTCGACGGGGAGGGCTACCCACGCGGGCTCAAGGGCAGCGACATTCCGATGGAGGCGCGGATCGTCGCGATCGCCGACGTGTTCGACGCGTTGCTTTCGGAGCGCCCCTACAAGGGTGCCTGGCCGGTCGAACGTGCGCTCGACCTGATACGCGCCGAGTCGGGAAAGCACTTCGACCCCGACTGTGTCGAGGCCCTGCTGCTCAATCTGGACCGCATCGTGTCTTCGCGCGAGTTGTTTCGTGCCGGAAACGTCCCGAGTGCCGGCTGATCAAGGGACGTCATGCCTCAGCTGAAGTCATTCATCAGTTTCGTCACCCAGCGCCGCAAGACCCTGGAACCCGAACTCGAGCAGGCCCTGCTGCGGATCGGCATCATTTCGGCCATGGTGATCTACCTCGCGCTCGTGCACTTCTTCGAACCCACCCGGCTGCATGCGATTGCGCTGTACTCTGCCGTCGGGTTCCTGATGCTGAGTTTCGCGCTGTTCGCCTGGGTCGTGATGAGGCCGGATCCGATCCCTGCGCGCAAGATCATCGGCGTGCTGCACGACACCAGCGGGGCCACGTACGGCATGCTGTTCTTCGGGACGACGACGGTCCCGTTCTACATCGTCTACTTGTGGGTGATATTCGGGAACGGGTTCCGCTACGGGACGCCTTACCTGGTGCTCGGCGCCGCGGCAAGCACGCTGGGGTTTGGGCTGGTAATCACCCAGAATCCGTACTGGCAGGAACACACGCCGCTCGGCGTCGGGCTACTGTTGGGTTTGGTGGTCTTGCCGGCCTACGTTGCGATGCTGCTCACCCGCCTGAACCAGGCCAAGCAGCAGGCCATAGAGGCCAATCAGGCGAAGTCGAGATTCCTGGCCACGATGAGCCATGAGCTGCGGACCCCGCTGAACGGGGTCATCGGCGTAGCCGATCTGCTCCGGGCCACGCCGCTGAATCCGGAGCAGGAGGACTATGCCCGGACCATCAGCGTCTCGGCCGCCAGTCTGTTGGCGTTGATCGACGATGTACTCGACATCTCGAAGATCGAGGCCGGGAAGATGTCCCGCCAGGAGGTCGACTTCGACCTGCATCGCCTGGTCGGGAACACCGCGAAGATGATGTCGGCGCCCGCCGGCCAAAAAGGTCTGCAGATCAATTTTCGGGTTGCGCCCGAGCTGCCTTACTGGTTGAACGGCAGCGAGCATCACCTGCAGCAGATCCTGGTGAACCTGATCGGCAACGCGATCAAGTTCACTGACCAGGGGCATATCGATCTGAACGTTACGTTGGCACGCGACCGGCTCGCGGGCCCTTCCACCTGGATACGCTTCGAGGTGACCGACACGGGTATCGGGATTTCCAAAGAGGCCCAGGAAAGGATCTTCGAACGCTTCGCGCAGGCCGATGAGTCGACGACCCGGCGTTACGGTGGCAGCGGCCTCGGCATTGCGATCAGCAAGCAGCTGGTCGAATTGCTGGGAGGCCATATCGGGGTCTACAGCGAGGTCGGAGTTGGCAGCACTTTTTGGCTGGAGCTGCCCTTCGATGCGTTGCACGACGCGCCGGACCGACAGGCCGAGAGCCTGACGCTGGCCGAAAGTCGGGTCCTGGTGGTCACAGGCGATCATGCGGACAACCGGCGAGTCATGAAGCTGCTTGGCGGTTGGGGTGTGGCGGCGACGCAGCGTGACGGGGCGGCCCAGGCGATTGCCGAACTGGTCAATGCGGCGCGTAAGGGGAGGCCCTATAACACCGTCGTACTCGACGGCCGCGGGTCACATTCGGACCCGGTGCAGCTGTTACAGACGGCGAAGCAGGACAAACTGCTGGAGCCCCTCGCGTTCGTGTTGATCTCTCCGCCTCGTCCCGAACCCGACTGGCAGCAGCGACTGCTGGATCTGGGTTTTGCCGCGGTGTTGGAGACGCCATTCGACAAGACCTTGCTGTTCAATGCGCTGCACTCGGTATGTGTCGGGGCGGTCGATGACCCGCATGTTGCGAATTTTATCGACCACTATGCGCGCGACCGCAAGGCGCTGCAGCCACTCGAGATCCTCGTCGCGGAGGACAACGAGACCAACCAGAAGGTCGTGCGCGGCATCCTGGAGAAGGCGGGGCATCGCGTCTACCTGGTCGAGAATGGCGAACAGGCACTGGATGCGCTCGATGCGCATCGTTTCGATATCGCCTTGTTCGATTTCCAGATGCCAACGATGGACGGCCTCGAGGCGCTGAAGATTTATCAGTTTGCGCACGCCAACGAGCACAAGATCCCGATCGTGATGCTGTCCGCCGACGTGACGCCAGAGGCGCGCGACCAATGCATGGAGGTCGGTGCGGCGGGTTTTATTTCGAAGCCGATCCGCGCCCGGACACTGTTGGAAGCGATAGCCGGCGCGGTCGACAATGCTCAGGCAAAGGGCGGTGCCGCCGATGCCGGCTTGGCCACGGCGCCGCATGGCGTATCGGGGCGACACGCCTCATGGTTGAACGCGGACACGATCGATCGTCAGATCCTGCTGGATCTCGAAGATCTCGGCGGCGGCCTGGAGTTTGTCGCGAATCTGGTCGAGGGCTTCACCAAGGATGCAGACACCCTTTTCGAACAAATGGCCCAGACGATCGAGTCTCACAAGGCGTCCCAGTTTCGCGACCTTTCTCACGCACTGAAGGGCGGCGCCGGCAGTGTGGGGGCACGCCGCCTGCAGGAACTCGGAGGTCGCGCAAGCCGCATCGGCGACGATGACTTCGAGCGGATGGGGCCGACTGCACTCTCCGAGATGCAGTCGGCCTTCGCCGAGGCCAAGTCCGCGCTGAACAGCTACATCAGCGAGCGCAAAAACCAGGTTTCACGCCGCTGACGCGATCGCGCCGAGGATCACCCGACATTGGCCATCGGCTCCTGGCGCGCCGAACGGTTCTGAGACTTGACCAGACGATCCATGATCTTCAGATCGCGATCGTTGAGCCGCAGCGCCGCATCTACCCAGACCATGGCGATCTCCTCCAATTCCCGATGGCTGACCGGGTTCACCAGGTTTCTGACCCGTTGCAGGGCCATCATCGTATTCGGCGAGCGGCGCCGGCGTTCGGCGATATAGTTGCGCACCATCGTTTCCCCCTCGCCCGGGTCGGCGAGCATGTCGATGACGCCGAGTTCGTGCAGCTCCTCTGTCTGCCAGGTCTTGCCGCTGAGTATGACCCGCTCGGTTTCGGTCGCTCCGAGGCGACGCGAGAGAAAGCTGTAGGCGCCCATGCCCGGGAACAGGTTGAACAATACCTCGGGCAGGCCCATCTGGACGCCGCGTTCGGCCACGATCATGTTGGCAGCCAGCGCGCCCTCCATGCCTCCGCCCAGCGCGGTTCCCTGAATCAGGCTGATCGTGGTCAGCGGCAAGCCGAAACCCGATGAGACCTGGTACGAGACGTCGATACACGCCTTGGCGTAGTCTTCCAGTGCCTTTCGGTCTTTCGTTTCGATCAGTTTCCTGAACAGTTCGAGGTCGCCGCCCAGATTGAACGTGCCCGGTACTCTGGACCCGTAGACGAGGAAATGCGGCTTATGGGCTTCGCCGGATTCAGCGAATACCGAATCCTTCAGTAGCGATGGCAGCCGTTTGATTTCGTCAAGCAACTGCGGCGTGAAGCAAGGCCGCGGGTGCGGCACCATGTAACACCAGACGGTTCCCTCGGCACTGCTCCATTCGACATCCAACTGCGCGAATGTTTTTGCTTTACTGGTCAAAGATGCGTCGACTGACATTGTGGTTCTCCTAGCGAGGGTTCTGCCGTTGATATCCAAAATCAGCCTTTTCGGGCTGATATTTCAGAGTATGACTACACGTTTGCGCTTCTCAATAGTTTTTTTGCCTCCGCTGAGACGTTTGAAGACCGATAGCGAAGCGCATTGTTGGAAGGTTCGCCGTTTTGGATGACGCTGCATGTTGTTGGCCGGAGAGCCGTCAGCCCGTTGAGACCACCTTTGATCGGTCGTCCGAATAACGATGTCAGCAGCGCGTGGCAGGTCCGCAACAGCTTGTCGCATGTCGTTGGTAACACACGTGGCATGCGTCGGCCGATGCGATACAGGCGTCGGATCACGGTCGCCGACAGGTGCAAGCCGGTCCGATTGTTCTGGATTACATTGCGAGAACCACCGTCGCGTCATGCCGAGCGGGTCGCGACATCACGACGGAAGCAACTCCGTGTCCTGATCGGAGTAGGGGGGGCTGCAGCAGCAAAGGACCACCAATGTCCCACGGCCGGTATTTTCGATGCGGTGCGCGGTGCCGGGCGCGATCGCCACAGTGTCTCCGGGCTGCACTGCGAACCTTCGGCCGCCGAGGGTCATCACGCCCTCACCGGCAGTGATGTGGTAAAGCTCCTCGCTCGTTCGGTGTCGGTGCAGGGTCGTTGCGGCACCCGGCGCGACACGCGCCTCGGCGAGGCTCTGGTGCCGGCAGGCATGCTTCGCGGGGTGCATCAGTTCGCGGATCTCGGATCCGTCCTTGGTCACGAAGCTGGAGAGCTTGCGATAACGGGTCAGCATGGCGGTCTCCCAACGCATCCGGTTCAAAGACTGATCGTGGCCACGCCCGCAACCATGAGGCTACCGGCGAGCAGGTGGCGACCAAGGTGTCGCTCACCGAAAAGCATGGCCCCATACAGCAGACCGAACAGCAGGCTGGAACGCTTGGCGGCGATCATGTACGCGGCCTCGACCTTCGCCAGCGCCATGAAATGGGTCACCACCATCAGCGTCATGAAGCCGGCGACGATCAGCAGCGGTTTCCAGCCGTGTCTAAAGATGCGCAGTGAAGCCGGCTGCGTCGAGCCGAACACCAGCAACACCGCGGCTCCGAGCAGTGCGAAGTAAAAGGCGCCGAACTGCTCGGGCGGCATCCATTGCATCGCGGCCTTGCCGGCCACCGAAGTGACGGCGTAGATCGAGGCCGCGGCCAGCATCATGCGGGAGCCAGGGTTGACCACGATGGCGCGCAGCGGCGCGAGCAGCGTGCGGGCTGTCAGCTGGTCGGTCCATTCGAAATTGAGCAGCCAGGAACCAAGGACGACCAGCAAGATACCGAGAATGCCCTGCGCGCTGGCCGTTTCACCCAGTACCACCCAGCCGGTAGCGATCACCAGAACCGGCGTAAATGCGAGATAGGGGACCGTGAGCGCGAGCGGGTAATCGCGTATCGACTTCATGTACAGCAGCATGGCCGCGATCTCGAGCGGTATGAGAAGCGCCAGCCAGCCCCAGAAGACGCCAGGCAGAGGCGGCAGGTCGAAGGTGAGCACCCAGGGTGTGAGCAGCAGGCCGCTGAGCCCGAGTCGTATCACGACGAGTTCGCGTGTGCCGGCAGCGCGCAGCCAGTGCTTGGCGGCGGCATCCGACGAGGCGAGGCAGAAGGCGCAGATCAGACTTAGCGAGAGCCAGTGCAAGGGCAAGACCGCCGTTGGCGAACAGAATCCGGATTGTATCTGCCCAGCGACCCGGCACAATCCATCCGGCCCAGCGGCGGCCGACGGCGTGAAGCAGCGCGATCCCGTCGAAATCGCCGGTCACCGGGTCGAGGTCACCGCTGCGGTCCGGCCGGTGATGCCCTATGTTTCCATCACGAACGATCGGCCATCGGGAAACCTGCGGGCCCAGGTGGCTACCGACCTTTCGGGCCTGCGCGAACAGGGATGGGTGGTCATACACACATTCAGGTCGGATGAGTGGGTGGTCGCCCACCCAGCATGGGCCGACATCGAAGCCGAGCGGGTGAAGGAATCACAAAGAATAACAGCAAGATAGTAGCTTTGACCAAAGGTTGGCACTTTGCTTGCGTTTGCTCAGGGCGGTTCGTTCGGCGGGAATAGCGATTCGTCGAAGACACTGACATAAACAGAGTTGAGGAGAGAGATTCATGCGCAGACATTTCATCGGCCTGGCTGTTTCAGCCGGACTCGTCGTTTCGGCGGCACCCGTGCTCGCGAACTGCGACGCAGGCGAAACCGTGATCAAGTTCAGTCACGTGACTAACACTGACAAGCACCCCAAGGGTATCGCCGCATCGCTGTTGGAGAAGCGGGTGAACGCGGAGATGAACGGCAAGGCCTGCATGCAGGTGTTCCCGAACTCCACGCTGTACGACGACAAAAAGGTGCTGGAGGCGATGCTGAACGGCGATGTCCAGATGGCGGCGCCGTCCCTGTCGAAGTTTGAGAAATTCACGAAGAAGTTCCGCATCTTCGACCTGCCCTTCGTGTTCGAGGACGTGGCGGCGGTCGACCGTTTCCAGAACTCGGACGCCGGCGAAACGCTGAAGAATTCGATGAACCGGCGTGGCCTCAAGGGCCTGGCGTTCTGGCATAACGGTATGAAGCAGATGTCGGCCAATCGCCCGCTCATCCGGCCCGAAGACGCGAAAGGCCTGAAATTCCGGGTCCAGGCCTCCGACGTACTGGTTGCACAGTTCGAGCAGCTGGGCGCGTCACCGCAGAAGATGTCTTTCAAGGAGGTCTACGGCGGGCTGCAGACCAAGGTCATCGACGGTCAGGAGAACACCTGGTCGAATATCTATGGCAAGAAGTTCTTTGAAGTGCAGGACGGTATCACCGAGACCAACCACGGCATCCTAGACTATCTTGTGGTTACCTCCTCGGATTGGTGGGATGGACTGCCGGACGACATCCGAACCCAGTTGGCGACGATTGTTCGGGAGGTCACAGAACTGCGCAACGCGGAATCGACCAAGGTGAACGAGCAGAACAAGCAGAACATCATCGATTCGGGCGGTGTGGTCCGCACCTTGACGCCTGAGCAGCGTCAGGCCTGGGTCGATGCGATGAAGCCGGTATGGAAGAAGTTCGAGAAAGACATCGGTACCGACCTCATGGAGGCCGCGTTGGGTTCGAACTGATCAAGGCGGGCGGGTCGCGTCGCGGTGTTGCGCGACGGCGCCGCTCGACTGGGGTCACGGGTTGTGCCTGACGGGCACTGGCGGCATGGTGGTGCTGTAACCGGGGCGTCCGGTGGTGCGACGACATGCTGATTCGACGCCTCACAGGATTGCCTTTGTCTCATCGGTCGCGGTCGGCATGCGTGCCGACCGCCAACTTTCAACCAATCCTGCGGTGATGGATTTGCCGGTGCGGCGGAGATACCAATGCAAGAAGAAACGCTATCCAGATGGGGCAGGTTCACCGACGCCATCGAAGAAACCAGTATCGCGATCTGCCTTGGCCTGATGACGCTGGTGACGTTCGCCAACGTGGTTGCGCGCTACGTGTTCGACGCCAACATCCTCTGGGCCCTTGAGTTGACCGTTTTCCTGTTTGCCTGGCTGGTGCTGATGGGTATGTCTTATGGGGTGAAGAAGCATGTCCACATCGGTGTGGACGTGCTGATCAATGCGGTTTCTCCCGGCGCGAGAAGGGTTTTGGCGATGTTGGCCGTGACCGCATCGCTCGGGTTTGCCGTCTTACTGCTGATTGGTTCCTGGGACTACTGGTACCCGTTCGCGACCGACCGTGCCTGGCTCGAGACCGACGACATCCCGATGCCTGAGTTCCTGCAGTTCCTGTCGACCACGATGAACGAAGGTGAGCGCTACGAGAAGATGCCGCGCTGGATTCCCTATCTGGCGTTACCGCTCGGTGTCGGCCTGTTGACGCTGCGCTTCGCGCAACTCGCCTATCAGGTGTTCACCGGAAGGCTGGACCGGATCATCGCCAGCCACGAAGCGGAGGAACTCATGGAGGAACTCGAGATGGAGAGTCCGCATCCGCTCCCGGCCACCGATGGCCGGTCCGCCGATCACAGGGGGGATGATTCATGGAAATAGCCATTCTGTTCGGTATGGTTATCGGCATGATGCTCATCGGGATACCGATTGCGGTCGCGCTGGGACTCTCCAGCATCATCTTTATCATGTGGTTCGGTCACGATGCGTCGCTGGCCTCGGTGGCGCAGACCCTGTTTTCGGCATTCGAGGGGCATTACACGCTGCTGGCGATCCCGTTCTTCATTCTTGCCTCGGTTTTCATGTCGACCGGCGGGGTGGCGCGTCGCATTATCCGGTTCGCCATTGCGGTCGTTGGCTCGTTTCGCGGCGGACTAGCGATCGCGTCGGTTTTCGCGTGCATGTTGTTCGCCGCCTTGTCCGGGTCATCGCCGGCCACCGTGGTGGCCATCGGTTCGATCGTGATCGCCGGCATGGTCAGCGTGGGTTACACCCGCGAGTTCGCAGCCGGCGTTATCTGCAACGCCGGTACGCTGGGCATCCTGATTCCCCCGTCGATCGTCATGGTCGTCTATGCCGCAGCGACCGACGTCTCGGTCGGCCGAATGTTTCTCGCCGGCGTCTTTCCCGGGCTGCTCGCGGGTTTGATGCTGATGGTCGCGATTTATCTGTTCGCCCGTGTCAAGGGCTTGCCGGCCCAACCCTGGGCCGGATGGGGCGAGGTGTTCGATGCTGCCAAGGACGCCTCTTGGGGGCTGATGCTGATCGTGATTATCCTTGGCGGTATCTACGGCGGCATCTTTACGCCGACCGAGGCCGCCGCGGTGGCCGCGGTGTATGCGTTTCTGATCGCGAATTTCATCTACCGGGACATGGGGCCGTTCAGGGAGAAGACGGGCGGTAGTCTGGCGATGGTGCCGCTGCGCGCGGTGTCGGTCTTCTGGCATCCGGATACCAAGCATGCCCTGTTCGAGGCCGGCAAGCTGACGATCATGCTGCTGTTCATCATTGCGAACGCGCTGATCCTGAAGCATGTGCTGACCGAAGAACGATTACCGCAGATGATCACCGAGGCAATGCTGTCGGCGGGACTCGGCCCAATCGCATTTCTGGTCGTCGTGAACGTGCTGCTGTTGATCGGTGGCCAGTTCATGGAGCCTTCCGGCCTGCTGATCATCGTTGCGCCGCTGGTGTTTCCGATCGCCGTGGCACTGGGTATCGATCCGATTCACCTCGGGATCATCATGGTGGTCAATATGGAGATCGGCATGATCACCCCGCCGGTGGGTCTGAACCTTTTCGTGACCGCCGGCGTCGCGCAGATGTCGGTCGGTAATGTGATCAGGGCCGCGCTGCCGTGGGTCGGCATCATGTTCCTGTTCCTGCTCATCGTGACCTATGTGCCGACGGTGTCGACCTGGCTACCGACCCTGTTGATGGGACCTGAGGTCATCACGAGATAATGGCTTGGGTTGGCAAACTTGAGCGACCGGCCTGCGGGCCGGTTTTTTTTAGGGTTTCGGCCGCTCCGCCCCAGGGTCGAACACGGCACCGTTCAGTTCGGCTCCGGTGAACACGGCATTGCGCAGATTCGCGCCCCTGAAGTTCGCCCCGCTCAGGTTGCTGCCGCTGAAGTCGGCTGCGTACAGGTTGCAGGAGCCGAAGTTGGCCTGCTGCAGGTCCGCGCCGTCGAAGCGTGCATCCTTCAGGTTGGCGCCGGAGAGATCCGCCTTTGCCAGGCGTGCGTCGGAGAAGTCCGCACCGACCAGATTGCCACCGATGGAAGCCTGTTCGAGGTTCGCGGAGCGCAGTGTCGTTGCGCGCAGCTTGACACCTGTCAAGGTCGCGCCGCGCAGGTCTGCGCCGGTCAGGTCGGCCTTGCTGAGGTCTGCCTTTCGCAGGGTTGCCCGGGCCAGGTGTGCCCCGACGAGTCGGCTGCCCGCGAAACTGGCATGGTCCATCTGCGCCTCGTCGAATCGGGTGCCGGAAAGGTCCAATCGGTCAAACCTCGCGCGGTCGAGTCGCGCCCCGGAAAAATCGGTGCCGCTGAGGCTGGTGACCTGCCGCAGGTCGAGCGCGCGCAGATCGGCACCCGACAGGTCCGCCCCGTCGAGTATCGCCCCTGAGACCTTGGTGTTGCGCAGCGCGGCGCCCTGCATCCGGCTGCCGGCCAGGTTGGCCCCGCGTAGGTCCGCATGCTCGAGCATGCCGGCGCTGAGGTTGCTGTCCTCGAGCCGGGCGTTGCGCAGGTCCGCGAAGGCCAGGCGGGCGCCACCGAGTTCGAGGCCCTGCAGATTGGAAGCGGCCAGGTTGACCCGCCCGAGGCTGGCCTTTTCCAGGTCGGCCCCGCGCAGATCGGCACCGGACAGGTTGCCGCGGAACAGGATCGTCTTGCGCAGGTCTGCGTCGCGCAGGTCGGCGCCTGAGAGATCGGTGCTCATCAGTCGCATGCCCGAAAGGTCCGCCCCCGCAAGGTCGCATCGTGGACAGCGCCCGTTGTCGATCAGCCGCTGCAGATCCGCGGGTGCTTCGGGCCGCGTCTCGGCGGGCGCCACGCTTGGCCACGCGACGGCCACCAGCGCCAGGATCAGCACACAACGCATCGTCACAGCCCCCCATGCCACTTGTGAGCCCCAATTAGACCATAAGTCTGCCGGGGATTCGGAGTGCAGGCGTCGTCGTCAGCCCAACAGTCGCAGCGCCGCGACCAGCACCGACGGGCCGGCACCGGGGCGATTGGCGTGCTCGGAAAGGTACCGGCGCCAGGCCCGTGCGCCGCGCTGTCCCTGGAACAGGCCGATCATGTGGCGCGTGATCCGGTGGAGTGACACGCCGGCCATGCATTGTTCCTCGATGTAGGGGAGCATGCGCTCGGCAACCTGCTGGCGGGTCGCTGTTCCGGTCACGGTACCAAAAATCCGGCTGTCTGCAGTGGCCAGGATCCACGGGTTCTGGTAGGCCTCGCGGCCGATCATCACACCGTCGACAAAATGGAGCTGCTGCTCGACCGTTTCCAGGGTCTTGAAGCCTCCGTTGATGACAATTTCGAGTTGCGGGAAATCGCGCTTCAGTCGGTGCACGACTTCATATTGCAATGGCGGAACTTCACGGTTTTGCTTCGGGCTCAGGCCGTGCAGCCATGCCTTGCGGGCGTGTACGATAAAGGTCTCGCAACCGGCATTTGCGACGCGCTCGACGAAGCGGGTGAGCTGGTCGTAGCGGTCCATGTCATCAATGCCGATGCGATGCTTGACGGTCACCGGCCGTGGCCATGCTTCCACCATCGCCGATACGCAGTCGGCGACCAGTCCGGGATCGGCCATCAGGCAGGCGCCGAAGCGGCCGGACTGCACCCGGTCCGAAGGGCAGCCGACATTGAGGTTGAGCTCGTCGTACATCCACGCGTCGGCGAGCCCCGCACAGGCAGCCAGTTCGCCAGGCTTACTGCCGCCAATCTGCAGGGCCAGTGGGTGTTCTGCCGGGTGGTGATCGAGGAAACGCGCCGGATCTCGGTGCAACAGCGCGCCGCTCGTGATCATTTCCGTGTAGAGCAGCGTGCGGCGCGTGATCTGTCGCAGGAAGTAGCGGCAGTGTCGATCGGTCCAATCCAGCAT
>CBFCWF010000021.1:0-28304 GCA_965601425.1 uncultured Chromatiaceae bacterium
AGAAATGACCGGAAACATCAGGCCAATTTGTCGCTTGCGCTCCAAAGTAAGTGCCCGATTAACTAGGATTCGAAGTCTCGAATTTTCGACGGGCCATGCCGCGTCTGCTTCGCCGACACGCCGTTCGGCGTTGCACTGTAGCAACGCATTCGATACCAGGTCTTCTGCCTGGAGGGGTTTCGAGGATCCGTGCGCCTTTTCGTCTGCCCGTGAGACCGATTTCTGGGACGATCAGTCCGCGCACTTCATCGTGCAGGAAAAAGAAACCGGACATTGGGTCGCGGCGACTCGCATCGCCAAGTAGGTGCTAAGCGCCAGATTGCATGTCGGCTATCTTGATCTTCCATTCTGCCGGCCCGGTCTGGTGGACTGACTCCCCATGGCTGTCGACGGCCACGGTGACCGGCATATCGACAACGTCGAACTCGTATATCGCCTCCATACCCAGGTCCTCGAATGCGACCACACGTGCCGAGCGGATGGCCTGCGACACAAGATAGGCGGCGCCGCCGACGGCCATCAGATAAGCTGCCCCATGTCGCCTGATCGACTCGATGGCGACCGGGCCGCGTTCGGCCTTGCCGACCATACCGATCAATCCGGTCTGGGACAGCATCATCTCGGTGAACTTGTCCATCCGCGTCGAAGTGGTCGGGCCGGCAGGGCCGACCGCCTCGTCGCGTACCGGATCCACCGGACCGACGTAGTAGATCAGCCGGTTGGTAAAATCAACGCCATCGGGCAGGCCCTGGCCGCTGCTCAGCAGTTCCTGGATGCGTTTGTGTGCCGCATCGCGGCCGGTCAGCAGCTTGCCGTTGAGCAACAGGCGGTCGCCGGGCTGCCAGCCCCGCACCTCGTCGCGGGTGAGCTTCGCGAGATCGACGCGTTTTGCTGACTCGCTGACCTGCCAGGTGACATCCGGCCAGTCTTCCAGTCGCGGCGGCGTGAGCACAGCGGGACCGCTTCCGTCGAGATGAAATTCCACATGTCGGGTGGCCGCGCAATTCGGGATCATGCCAACCGGCAGCGAGGCGGCATGCGTCGGGTAGTCGAGGATCTTCACATCGACCACGGTGGTCAGGCCGCCCAGCCCCTGCGCGCCGATACCGAGCGCGTTGACCTTGTCATATATCTCGAGGCGCAGTTCCTCGATCGCGTTGGACGGCCCGCGCGCCCTGACCTGATCGATATCGATCGGTGCCATGAGCGATTCCTTGGCGAGCAACATCGCCTTTTCGGCTGTACCCCCGATGCCGATCCCCAGCACACCGGGCGGGCACCAGCCGGCACCCATCGTGGGGAGTGTCTTCACAACCCAGTCGACCAGGCTGTCACTGGGGTTGAGTATCGTGAACTTGGACTTGTTCTCGGAACCACCCCCCTTCGCGGCCAGTGCGATTTCCACACGGTCCCCGGGCACGAGGTCTGTATAGACGATAGCCGGGGTGTTGTCGCCGGTGTTCTTGCGCGGACCGATCGGCGGGTCGACCATCGAGGCGCGCAGCTTGTTGTCGGGATGCAGGTAAGCCTGCCGCACCCCCTCGTTGATCATCTCATTCAGGGTCATGTGCCCGTCGAATCGCACGTCCATGCCGATCTTCAGAAACACGACGACAGCACCGGTGTCCTGACAAATCGGCCGGTGCCCCTCGGCGCACATGCGCGAGTTGGTCAGGATCTGCGCGAGCGCATCCTTGGCCGCGGGCGATTGTTCCCTTGCGTAGGCCCGACCGACTGCCTGGATGTAGTCCAGCGGGTGATAGTAGGAGATGAACTGCAGCGCATCGGCGATGCTTTGTATCAGGTCATCCTGTTTGATGTTGGTCATTGCATTGATTCCGTGCTGGATCGGCCAGGAGGCTACCCCGCGCAGTGCACGCGGGACGCAGTGTTTGTCGCATGGCGCTCGTCGGGTGCCGCGACCGTCGCTTCGCGGCGCGCCGCCGCGGCTCAGATGCTCAGCAGCATCCGTGCCGGATCTTCGAGACACGCTTTGATGGTCACCAGACACTGCACGGCTTCTCGGCCGTCGATGATGCGATGGTCGTAAGACAGGGCCACGTACATCATGGGTCGGATCACGATCTCGCCATTTTCGACCACCGGCCGCTCGACGATATTGTGCATACCCAGGATCGCACTCTGCGGCGGATTCAGGATCGGTGTCGACAACATCGAACCGAACACGCCGCCGTTCGATATCGTGAAGGTGCCCCCGGTCAGTTCGTCGTAGCTCAGGGTCCCTTCCTTGGCCTTCTGGCCGAATGTCCGGATCGTGTCCTCGACCTCGGCGAACGACATCTGGTCCACGTTGCGCAGGATCGGGACCACGAGTCCGCGCGGTGAGCCGACCGCGACACCGATGTCGAAAAAGTTGTGATAGACGATGTCATTGCCGTCGACCGATGCATTGACCACCGGGAAGCGCTTGAGCGCCTCGACGGCCGCCTTGACAAAGAAGGACATGAACCCGAGGCGGACGTCGTGTGCCTTTTCAAACGCGTCCTTGTGCCGCGCGCGCAGATCCATCGCCGCCTTCAAGTTGACTTCGTTGAACGTCGTCAGGATGGCCGCATTCTGCTGGGCCTCTATCAGGCGTTCGGCGATGCGTGCGCGCAGCCGGGTCATGGGTACCCGCTTTTCCTCGCGTGCATCGCTCGCGGTACCGGCAACTGCCTCGAGGTCAGGGTCTTTGCCCGGTGCCTGGGTGTCCAGGTAGGCCATCACATCCGACTTGAGAATTCGGCCGCTCTTGCCGGTCCCCCTGATCTTTGCCGGATCGACGTTCAGCTCCTTCACCAGGCGGCGCACTGCCGGGGTCAGCACCTTGTCCGTGTCAGCGGCGGCCGTCGGGGCGGTGCCTTGATCCGATTCTGCCGCAACGGCTGTCTCGGCCTCGGCCTGCCCCGCCTTCTCGGGCGAGGTGGGCGGCTCGGTCGCCGGACCGTCGGACGTCGCTCCGGCGTCGACGATCGCCAGCAGCTCGTCGGCGGTCACCACGGCGCCCTCTTCGACCCGAGCCTCGCTCAGTACCCCCGCAACGGGCGAGGGCACCTCGAGTACGACCTTGTCCGTTTCCAGATCGACGAGGTTTTCGTCGCGCGCGATCGCTTCGCCCGGTTTCTTATGCCAGGTCAGCACAGTCGCGTCACTGACAGATTCGGGCAATGTGGGTACACGGACTTCGGTCGACATAGTTAACCCCTTCGGTTCATTGACGGATCGATACGCCCGGTCAGCGCGTCGTCCACGAGTTTCTCTTGTTCTTCCTGGTGCACCTGGCTGTAGCCCGTGGCCGGCGCCGCTGCCGAGGGTCGACCCGTATAGATCAGCCTGCGCTCGCGTTCCAGCAGGTCGTGGAAACGGTGCTTGATCTGGTCCCAGGCACCCTGGTTCTGCGGCTCTTCCTGGCACCAGACGAAAAGCGTCGCATTCGGGTACCGAGCGACGACCGCCTCGAACTCCTCGCGCGGGAACGGGTACAGTTGCTCGATCCTGATCAGCGCGACATGGCGCAGTTCGCGGGTCCGCCGGGCCTGCAGCAGATCGAAGTAGACCTTGCCGGTGCACAACACGATCTGCGTAACCTCCCCGGGGACGATTGGGTCGATTTCGTCGATCACGTTAGCGAACCTGCCGTGCGTGAGCATCTCGAGCGACGAGGTCGCCAGCGGATGCCGCAGCAGGCTCTTTGGCGACATCACGACCAGCGGGTGACGGAAAGGGCGCAACATCTGCCGGCGCAGCAGATGGAAGATCTGCGACGGTGTGGTGGGCACGCAGACCTGGATGTTGTGCTCTGCGCAAAGCTGCATGTAGCGTTCCAATCGCGCCGATGAGTGTTCCGGCCCCTGGCCCTCGTAGCCGTGCGGCAGCAGCATGACCAGTCCGCAATACAGACCCCACTTTGCACCGGCCGAGGCGATGAACTGGTCAATGACCACCTGTGCGCCGTTGGCGAAGTCGCCGAACTGGGCCTCCCAGATCGTCAGCGCCTTGGGATCCGCCGTCGCATAGCCATATTCATAGCCGAGCACCGCCTCTTCGGACAACACCGAGTCGATCACGGTGAAGTTGGGCTGATCCCTGTGTAGGTTGCGCAGCGGGATGTAGCTTTCGCCGGTGTCCTGGTTGCGCAGCATCGCATGGCGGTGGAAGAACGTGCCGCGTCGGCAGTCCTGGCCCGAGATGCGGATCGGCACGCCCTGGTCCAGCAGGGTCGCATAGGCCATGTTCTCGGCGAATCCCCAGTCGACCAGCTTGTCGCCCTGGGCCATCAGGCGGCGGTCTTCCATGATGCGCTGAACGCGCGGGTGCAGGTTGAAATCACCCGGTGGTGTGACGATCTGGCCGGCCAGTGCCTCGAAGCGTTCGGAGTCGAAGCTGGTGTCGACCGGGTGGTCCCAATGCACGCCGCGGTACCGCGACCAATCGACGTGCGAGGGATCGAGGTCCCGGCCGACCGTCGCACGCCCCACGCAATGGCCGCGATCGAATTCGTTGCGGACCTTTTCCACGTAATCCTGCACCTCGGACGGTTTGATGAGCTGGCTCGCGATCAACTCGTCTGCATAGGCGGCGCGCGTCGGCTGATGGTTGCGTATCCGCTGGTACATGATTGGCTGCGTGACCGCCGGTTCGTCGGCCTCGTTGTGGCCGTGTCGGCGGTAGCACACGAGGTCGATCACCACGTCCCTGCGGAACCGGTTGCGGTAGTCCAGCGCCATCCGGGTCACGAATATCACGGCCTCCGGGTCATCCCCGTTGACATGGAAGATCGGTGCCTGGACCACCTTGGCGACGTCGGTGCAGTAGGCGGTCGACCGGCTGTCCAGCGTGTTGCTCGTGGTAAAGCCGATCTGGTTATTGATCACGATGTGCACGGTGCCGCCGACCGTGTAGCCGCGCGCCTGGGTCATGTTGAACATCTCCATGTTCACCCCCTGACCGGAGAACGCGGCGTCGCCGTGCAATATGATCGGCAGCACCTTTTCGCCGGTCTTGTCCGCAAGGCGCTGCTGGCGCGCCCGGACCGAGCCGTGGACCACCGGGCTGATGATCTCAAGGTGCGAGGGGTTGAAGCCGAGCGTGATGTGTATCAGGCCGCCGGGCGTCTCCACGTCGTTGGAAAAGCCCTTGTGATACTTCACGTCGCCGGAGGACATGATGCCCTCGTCCGGGATGTGCCGCTGGCCCGCGAACTCGCCGAATATCTGCGCGGGCGGCTTGCCCATGATGTTGGCCAGCACGTTCAGGCGCCCGCGGTGCGCCATGCCGATGACCGCCTCCACTGCGCCTTCGCGCCCGGCGCGCTGGATCAGCTCGTCGAGCATCGGGATCAGCGACTCGCCGCCCTCCAGCGAGAAGCGCTTCTGGCCGACGTAACGCGCATGCATGAATTTCTCGATGCCTTCCGCTGCGGTCAGCATGTACAGAATCCAGCGCCTGTCGTCTTCCTCCAGTTCGGGCCTGACCCGATAGCTCTCCAGCCGCTGCTGGATCCAGCGTTTCTCCTCGGTATTCGTGATGTGCATGTACTCGGAACCGACCGTCCCCGTGTACACCTCTTTGACCAATGCGAGGATATCCCTGAGCGGCATCTGGTCCGGGGCAAACAGGGACCCGGTGTTGAACGCCGTGTCCATGTCCTCCTTACCCAGCCCGTAGTACGAGGGCTCGAGATCCGGCAGCGGTATCCCGGAATTCATGTTGAGCGGATCGAGCCTGGCACTTTGGTGGCCGCGCACGCGGTAGGCGTTGATCAGGCGCAGTACCTTGGCCTGGCGCTCGGCAGCCGCTGCCGACAGGCCGGTGCTGACCCTCGAGTTCCGGTCGTGTGCCAACTGCAGGAAGGCGTCCTGGACGCGGCGGTGCGACAGGTCGACGGTCTGGCCCCCGTTGACCGGCGGCAGGCTGTCGAAGTGCTGACGCCAGTTCTCGGGGATGCTGTCTGGGTCTTCGAGGTAGGCCTCGAAAAGATCCTCGATGAACGGGGCATTGGCGCCGAAAAAGGCTGAAGATCCACGCAGCCGATCGAGAAACTCGGACATTATTGGATGACCACCCAAATGATTATCAGGGAAAGACGGAACGCCCGGCCCGACCGGGATCCAAAGAAGTCTAGCACAGCGCTTTTCGCGCTCTGGGTCGGTAAATTTTTATTCGGATCATTGTCTCAAGGCGCGGCTGCCGGGCCGGCGACATGGGGTCACAAGCGCCCCACTGCCTGCTAAAATGAAGCCCATGAGCACGCTTGTTATCACACGTCCCGGCGCGGCCACCGACCTCAGTTCGCTTGAGGCGGATCAGGCTTTCTTCGAGGCCCGCCTGTCACTCGCCGGCGAGGCGCCCGATACCGCTTATCAGCGGGCTCAGATCAAGACCTTCCAAACCCTCGGTGCGCTGATCGGCGAAACCATCGACACCTTGCGGCCGCCGCGCAAGACCACTGCCACACCGCGCCGCAAAGGCCAAGCTGCCGCCTGAGTCTGCCTCGGCCCGCTTCACGGGTCAGGTGCCGTTTCGCTTTGCGTCGTCGAGTCGTCAGCGGCTGCCCTGCCGCCGGTGCCCGCTGCGCGCAGCCCGAGGGCTCTGCGTATATCCGCCCAGATCGCATGAAACGCGGGTATCAGCAACAACACCACGAACGCCGAGGCCAGTGTCCCGAAACTCAGCGCGATGGCCATCGGCACCAGGAACAGTGCCTGGGTCGAGGTCTCGAACAACATCGGAAACAGGCCCGCGGTGGTCGTCAGGGAGGTCAGCACGATGGGCCGAAACCGGCTCTTTGCGGCACGCGCCAGCGCCGTGTCCTGCCCGCTCACGGCCAGCCGGTTGTAGCGCAGTGTCAGCACGAGTGCGCCATTCACGACCAGCCCGCCAAGGGCAATCATGCCGAATACGCTGACCGAGCTGAGGTCGAATCCGAGCAACACATGGCCGGCCACGGCGGCGGCGACCGAGTAGGGGATGGTCAGCATGATGATGACCGCCTGCGCATAGCTGCGGAACAGTGCGGCGGTCAACGCGAACACGACCAGCGCCGCACACAACAGACCCCGGAAGATGCCGTCCAGGGCTTCGGTGCGGTCGCGCCGCCCGCCGGCAAACTTCCAGTTCAGGCCCGGATGGCGTGCAACGAGTTCTGGTAGCACCTGCTGCTCCAGCGTGCTGCGGATGCGCCGCGAATTCGCGCTGGCCTTGTCGAAGCTGGCGGCCACGGTCAGTGTGCGCCGGCCGTCCTCACGCCGTATCGTGCTATAGGCCTGACCTTCGCTGAAATCCGCGGCCAGCGCGAGCGGCATCTCGATGCCGTCGCGACCCCGAACGATGAACTCGTTGATATCCTGGACCGAGAGGCGCTGCGCGCGCGGCAGGCGAATCATCACCTTGACCTCGTAACCGTCGCGCAGCAGCCGCAGCGCCTCGGCGCCATAGAACGCATTGCGCACCTGGCGTCCCAGGGATGCCTCGGTCAGACCGATTGCACGACCCTGTGGCGTGAGCGTGAAGCGTATCTGGCGCTTGCCCTCGGCAACCCCGTCGCTGATGTCCACCAGCCCGGCAAACTCTTCGAGGTGCCCGGCCAGTTCCCTGGCAGCGGTCTCCAGCGTCTCCGTCGACGTATGCGACAAATTGATGCGCAGCCCCTGGTTGCCGCCCGGTCCGATCAGGTACTCGAAGAATAGCGACCTGGCCTCGGGCAGCTCGCCGATCTCCTCGCGCCAGACGCGGGTGAGTTGCTCCTGGGTGAACGGCCTCAGCTCGTCTGCGACCAGGTACACGTTGACATCGCCACTGCTCGCGGTGGCGCGGGTGAACCAGCTCTCGATGTGCTGTTCACGGTCTCCCAGTCGGTCCAGCGCGCGCAACGCGGCCGCCTCGATGCGGCGCACCACGGTCAGGGTTTCGCCGAACGAGGCGTCGACCGGCATCTGCAGCTCCGCATCGACCCGGTTACCGGGTATCTCTGGACGCCAGGCCAGGTCGATACGCCCCGACTCGTACCAGATGACGACCAGCGCGAGCAGGCCGGTGAATATCAATGCCGTCAGGTAGCGCTCGCGCAGCGCCGTATTCAGTAAACGCATGTAGGGGCCGTCGCGTAGTCGGTCGAGACTCTCAGCAACCGCGTCGTGAAAGCGTTTCACACGCGCGAAGCGCCTGAAGAAATCCCGCCGTCGCGGACTGTCGCGGTCACTGTTCGGGTTCAGGTGCGACGGCAGTACCAACAGTGCCTCGACCAGCGAGACCAGAAACACCACACTGGCGACGATCGGCAGGTGGCGCATGAATTGGCCGGTGACGCCAGGTACGAAGATCAGTGGAATGAAGGCGATGATGTTGGTGCCGACTGCGTACAACACCGGCACGACCATCTCGCTCGCGCCGTCGCGCACCGCCTGTGCCATCGGGAGGCCCTGCTGAGACTTCGCGTGAATGTTCTCACCGACGATGATCGCATCGTCAACCACGATCCCCAGCGTCAGAATGAACGCGAACATCGAGATCATGTTCAGCGTGACGTCTATCTCGGGCAGGACCATGAAGGAACCGATGAACACCACCGGTATCGACACCGCCACCCAGAAGGCGAGACGGGCATTGAGGAATATGCCCAGCGTGATGACCACCAGGGTCAGGCCGATGGCCCCGTTTTTCAGTAGGATCTTGCTGCGCTCGGCGTACCGCTCGGACCGGTCGTTGTGAATGCTGATCGCGACCGTCTCGGGCAGCTCGCGATTGAGCTGTGCGACCAGTGCGCGCACGCGACCGGCCAGCTCGATCGGGCGCTGGCTCTCGGTCTGGTAGACGTCGAGACGCAGGCCGGGGCGGCCGTTGAACTCGAAGCTCTGCGAGGTCTCCGCGAACCCGTCGGTCAGCCGCGCCAGGTCGCGCAGCATGATGCTCGAACCGTCTCCCAGCACCTTGATTGGAATGTCGGCGAACTCGTTGGCCCGCACCCGGCGGCCCTCGGTGCGCAACAGAATCTCGCCGTCGAGTGTCTCGATGCCTCCCGCCGGCACGTCGCGTGCGGCACTGCGTACCGCCTGTGCCACGTCGGCGAGGGTGAGATCCAGCGCGCGCAGGCGTTCCTGTGAGATCTCGATCGCGATTTGCGGTGCGAGCCGGCCTCGGACGTTGACCTCGGACACGCCCGGCATGGTCAGGATCTCGCGCCTTATGCGCTCGCTGAGTTCGAACAGGTCATCGGGTGGCAGCGAAGACGCAACCGCGACGCTGACCACGTAGAAGCCGTGGGTGTTGATGGCCACGCGCGGCGGCTCGGCGTCTTCCGGAAACGAAGTGATGCGCGAAACCGCGTTGCTGATGTTTTGCAGCACTTCGCCCGGGTCGGCGTCTTCGGTCAGTTCCGCGGTCACACGACCCGATCCCTCGTTCGCCGCGGAAGTGATGCTGCGTACCCCCTCCATGCCGGTGATCTCTTTTTCGACCGCCAGCACGATGCCTTCCTCGACCTCCTCGGGACTCGCACCCGGATAGGAGACGCTCACGCGCACCGACTCGAGTGTGAAATCCGGCGTGATCTCCTGGCGAATGTCGGAAAACCCGAGCACGCCGCCGAGCAGCATCGCGAACATCAGCAGATTCGCGGCCACCGGGTTGTCGGCCATCCAGGTGACGAGTGCGAAACGCGGGCCGCGCTCAGTCATGCCGGGCGTCTCCCGCTTGCATCGCGATTGCGCGGCCGGTCATCGGGTCGACGGCGCGGCTACGGACCTGCGCGCCGGGAACCATGCCCGAGACGCGGCTGACCACGACCCGGTCGCCTGCCATCAACGTGTCCTTGTGCAACAGCAGGTCCTGGCCGGACTCCCAGACCACCTGAGCTTCGCGTACCTGCAGCCGGTCATGACGGTCGACCACCCAAAGGCGCGCGTTGTCGCGCACCGCGCGGCGCGGCACAGCAATCGCCTGCGACAGCTTGCCCGCGTCGATCTCGGCTTGCACGAAGCTGCCCAACAGCAGATGGCGGGCAGCGCTGTGGTCGACCGGCACGGCGGCGATGACACCGGCGAGGCGTGACGCCGACGCCAAATCGGCGCGGATACGCACAACCTCGCCCTCGAACACCGCGTCGTTGCTGCGCACCAGCACACGCGAGCCCGGGGAATCACCGTTTCTCGCGGCGATCCTGTGCAGCATGAGGGGGCTCGTGCGCAGCTCGACCCAGTATTCGTCGGCCCGCGTGACGCGACCGATCAACTCGCGCGCGGCGACGACCTCGCCGGCGACCCGGGTGCGCTCCAGCACGACGAGGTCGAACGGCAGGCTGACCCGGGTGCGCTCCAGGTCCAGCTTCGCTTGTGCCAGGCGGTTCTCGGCAGCGGCGAGCTCCGCCTGGACCTGTCGCAACTGGGGTTTGCGCAGCGCCAGCGCAGACGAGGCGGCGTCGATATTGACCGAACCTTTGAGCGTCTCGAGCTCCTCCCGGGCCACCACGCGTCGCCCCTGCTCGAGCACGATCTCGGCCTGCGCCTTTGCGATCTCCGCCTCCGCCGCCTGTAACGCAAGACGATAGTCGGCTGGCTCGATCTGCAGCAGGGTGGTACCGGCGGGAATGCGGCCGCCGGGCTCGAAGTCGGCATGCAGCTCGACAATTCGGCCGCCGACCTGGGGGCGTATCTCGAGCTCGTAGGCGCTGGTGACCGGACCGGCAGCGGTCAGGGCGAGGTTATGGTTGCGTGGCGTCGAATCGATCACGTCGACCAGCGGCGTCGGGGCGCCCGGGCGTTCGCGTTTGCTCTGTGGTGCGGTTTGCAGGAGTTGCCAACCGACCAGCGCGAAACCGCCGGCGAGCAGCGCGAAGACCAGCGCCCGCGTGAGCCATCCGGAACTCATGCCGCGTCTGCCGACATCGGGTGCCCCAGCGCACGGTGCAGGCGGACGCGAGAACGGGCGAGCTCGGCGCGCAAGGCCAGTTCGTCACGCTGTTGCTGCTGCATGCCGCGCAGCGCCGCCAGCACGGGCAGGTAATCGCTGACCCCCTGTTCGTAACGCCGTTGCGAGGCCTTGAGCAGCGCCTCGGCATTCTCGAGCCGCTGTTCGGACAAGACGATGCGCTCGCGCAGACTGGCCTCCTGGTGGATCAGGTCATCCACCTCGATTACCGCGTCCAGCCAGTCTGCCAGATACTGCTGCCCGGCGGCGACAAGTTGTGCCCTGCGCTCGGCCGCGATCGCCTCGAGGTTGCCGCTGTCGAACAGCGTCATCGCCGCATCGAGGGTCCCCGCCAGCAGCGTCGTGACATCGCCTGACAGCGCACGGGACAGGCCGGTCGCCGATAGCCGCAGCGTCGGCCAGCGATCGGCCAGCGCCGCGGCGAATCGTGCATCCGCCGCCTCCAAGCGTGCCCCGCTCGCGCGCAATGCGGCACGCCGGGTCAGTAGCTCGATGGGTTCTACGGAGGTGAAGACACCCTTTACCTCGGGGAGTGGCTCGACGACCAGCGGACTCAGCTGGTCCGGCGTTCGCGCGCTGATCCGGCGCAGCCGGTTCGCGGCGCGCTGTCGATCGATCCTGGCCAGCGGCAGCTCCTGGCGCAGTGACGCGACCTGGTCGCGCTGTTGCAGGACATCGACGCTCGACGCGAGGCCCTGGGTGAAGCGCAGTTCGATCAGGCGCAGCAGCGTCTGCGCCAACTCGATCTGGCGCTGCAGCAGCGCGAGCCGCTCGTTGGCCTCGGCACCGTCGAGCTGCGCAATCAGATAGTCGCGGGCCAGGTCGGATTCCAGTTGTCGGGCATCCGCGTTGGTGGCGATCCACAGGTTGCGCGCGGCATCGACGCGCAGCCCGAGGGCGCCGTTGGCATCAATCGGCAGCGCGCCGTCCACGCCGACCGACTGACTGTCCGAGCGGTCCCCCGACACGCGGCTTACGTCGGCATCGGCGGCAAGCGACAGGCTCGGGCCGGTATCGGCCGCGGCCTGCCGCCAGCGCGCCTGTGCGGCGGCACTCTCGGCACGCGCGGCCCGCAGCGACGGGTCTGCGGCAATGACCTGTTCCAGCGGCGCCCAGATGCTCGCAGGTACCGCGCTGCGCCACCAGGTGAGCGGTCGCCCCGCGTCGGCATGGCGCGGCGGGAGCGGGGCGCTGAAATCCGCCTGCGGACGGATCACTGGTCGTTCCGGTCTTTCCATTCCTGGGAAACATCCGCCGAGCATCATTGCGCAGACGACGAGCGGTAAGCGCCTCAGCAACTCAGTTTCTCTCCGTCAAATCCCAACTTTCCGACCCCGACGACCGGGTAGCCGCGACGCCTATTCGCATCCGCGCGCGATTCGCGCCGCGAAGACGCCCCTCAGTCTTCAAAACAAAAGGAGCTTGATGATAAAGGCTGCCAATGCGAGGTAAAGCACCTGACGGATAAATTGCTCCCCGTGCGAAACGGTGGTGTGCGCACCGAGCCAACCGCCGATTGCATTGCCGACTGCCAGTCCGACACCGGTCCACCACAGCAGTTCCAGCTGTGACGCGAATACCGCCAGCGCGACGACGGTATAGACCAATACGATGAAAACCTTATGCATATTGACCCGGACCAGATCCAGGCCCATCACGCGATGCAGTATCGGCATCAGGATGAAACCGACGCCGACCTGGATGAACCCACCCCAAAACCCGGCCCCGACCATCAGTACGTGACCCAGCAACAGATGCTTTGCCCGGCCCTCGCCAGCGGCCGGGCGCGGTTTGTCACGGCCGGTCGCCATCAGCAGCATGACGGCGACCATGACCAGCGCGAGTACGCGCTCGAACCATTCGCCCGCCAGATGGACGCCGAGCGAGGCACCGGCCAAGGCCCCGAGCGCGGCGGCGGCAGCGAGGCCTATGCTGAGCCGGAAGTCGGAGAAGCCACGCTGCCGAAAGGTGCCGACCGCGACGATGTTCTGCGCCAGGATCGCGATTCGGTTGGTCCCATTCGCGACCGGGCCGGGTACGCCCATGAACAACATCACGGGCACGGTCAGCAGCGAACCGCCGCCGGCCATCACGTTCAGCCAGCCGGCCAACACACCGACCAGCGCGAGTAAAAGGATATTGGAGGGTTCCACGTGTGCGACTCGGCCGGGAAAATGGTGCCCCCGAGACGATTCGAACGTCCGACCTACCGCTTAGGAGGCGGTTGCTCTATCCAACTGAGCTACGGGGGCGGTGTTGAGCAAGCAGGGCTTGGCCGTGTTCTCCGTCGAGACGTCCGCGCAGTATACCAGCTTGTCAATTCGTGCCGACCACTCGAGGGCGAGGCGATCCGGCGCGCGGGATCGATCCCGCATTCGCCCAGCGATCGGGCCGCCTGCGGACGGGACACGACCTCGTGCGCGGCCACTGTGAAGAGGGCGGCGCGCGAATGTACTGTCTCGAGGGCGTCATCGTTGCCGCCCACGCGCTGTTCCTGCGGGCTGACGCTGTCCATCGGGCGTCGCTCCTCGGTCAAGGCCTGGTCTGCAGGTTCGGAGAGGGTCAGGGGGAGGGACCGTGGCTTGCAGCTGAAGAACGACCGCCTGTCCAGCGGTCGCTGAGTCCAGTGGCACCGAAACCGGGAGCCACGCGGCGTTGCAGTGTGTCGGCGCGATCGATTCGGGGGCGTCTGGCACGGGGACGCGGCAGCCGAGCCGCGACGGACGGATGCAGTGCGTCGTATCTTGTGAATGCACCGCCGGGCTGGTGCCAGAGGCGAGTGCAACTCGTCGTTGAGTCTTCCGTCGGACCGCCGTGTTTATACCCGTGATGGCGCCTTGGATGCGGGGCGCGACGATGCGGGAAGATTCAATCTGCGGTGCGTCCGGGTGCGTAGCCGCGCAGGCGTCAGGCCCTGCCGAAAGAACAGCTCGCGGTGTCGCCGAATCTGCGCCGCAGGCCGCTGTAGGTGTCGTCGTTCGGCGACCTGCCGGTCAGAATGCCGAGGGCCTCGCGTGTCATGTGCTGACCCTGTGCCGCGAGTCGGCCATTGCGATCGTTGAGTTCCGCGATGGTCTTTGCCAGCTGCGTGAGTTGCGCCCAGTCGCGCGCCAGTGCCTCCTGCCCCAACATCGCCACGAGTCGGTCGCCGCCTTCGATCCCGGCGCAAACCCCGGCCGAACCCTGCAGCCGGTCGCGCGCCTGGACGCTGGGTTCGAGCTGCTGCAAGGTGGCGACCTTGTCCCGGACCACGCCGGTCAGCAGCTCGGGGTCCCTGGACAGTAGCGCCGTTTGTTCGGCCCGCAGTATCGGCTCGAGTGTCTGCAGGCTATGCAGGCTAGCCTGCACGGTGGCGCTGAACGCCTTGATCAGTTGGTCCGGTTGCAAGCGGGTTACTCCTGACCCAGTCCTGCCTCGAAGGTCAGGAGCTTATGTGCGACCTGCGCAGGCTCGACGTCGAGCGAGCCGGTCGCCAGCGTCCGCTGTACGTCCTGGACCCGCTGCGTGTCGACCACTGGCAGGTTGGCGATCTCCGCCTCCATCGCCTTGAGCTGTGCCGCCTGGTCGGATAGCTTGAGCTGATCCGCACCCGAGGACGCGGTCCTCGCGCCACCGCCTTGCCGGGGTTGCGATTCGGTTCGGGCGGTCGACTGGGACTTGCCGGTCTCGACGGCCTCTTGCGTCGGTCTGCCGCTATTGATTTCGATGCCCATCTAGGTCACACCTTAATGCCTGTAACGCCCCCTGTATCGTCCGACTTTTGACGGACTTTACGCAGCCGGCCTAAGTCGTGAAGTGGCTTCCGGGAATCGTCGTTCGGGCAATATCGGCCGGCCTGCTGTCAGTTCAGCACATGGATGGTACCGCCACCCACCACCGTGCCGCTGATCACGCGCCCGGAGTTCAGGTTCTTGACCCGAATCCGATCGCCTCGACCACCGTCGCTGAGCGCCTCACCGCGCATCCTGACCTCGAGGCCATCGAAGTTCGCGACGATCTCGACCCTGCTGCCGCGTTTCACGAGCTTGGCCTGCTTCAGGAGACCCGCATGCAGCGTGGCGCCAGTCGCGATGGACCGCTTGCTAAGTAGCCCGACCACGTCTTCGATCTGCGTGAAATAGGCCTTGCGAAGGCCGGTGGTATCGACCTCGTTCAGCATCAGGTCGTCTGTCCGCAACGCCTGGCCGCGAACCACCGGGCGCCGCGTGACCACAACCTGGTCCATGACCGCGATTCGCACCGGCACATAAAGCTTCCAGGGTTTGCTACCCGCGCAGCGGACGCCCACGACGCCGCGTCCGCCGTTCAGTGCATTCGGGGAATCGTAGGTCTCCAGCGCTTCATCGCACTCGGCCAGGCGCAGCCGACTGTCGAGGCTACCGACCGTGACCTCGACGCGGCCCGGCAGGTCATCGACCCTGGCCAACACATGCCGTTCGGCCGCGGCGCGGATGTTGGCGTGCGATTCGGTCGACGGCTGGCCGGCCGACGCAGACAGTGTCGCGATGGCCAGCAGGCAAGGCCCCAGTGCGTCAGTTTTTCGGCGGAACACAGACAGCATGGCTATAGTCCAGCAAGCTTCGTGCCGGTTAAAGCCGGCGATTCCCATGCCGCTACGCAACGCATCCGCTCGCCCGTATCAAGGAGAACCCTGATGGCTGGGATACTCGACGGCGTCGACATGCGCACCCAACTGGCAGGGCACAACCGACTCGAGTTGCTGCTGTTCCGGATCGACGGGCATCAGCGTTTCGGAATCAATGTGTTCAAGGTGCAAGAGGTGATCCAGTGCCCGCCGCTGACCGCGGTGCCGCAGTCTCATCCGGTCGTGCTTGGCGTTGCCAAGCTGCGCGGCAGGACGATCTCGATCATCGATCTGTCGCGCGCCATCGGTGCAGCCGCCGTGCGTGACGCGCAGGGCAAGTTCGTAATCGTCGCGGAATACAATCGCAAGGTACAGGGCTTTCTGGTCGACTCGGTCGATCGAATCGTGAATATGAACTGGGAAGAGATCCTTCCGCCGCCGAAAGGCGCCGCCGACGGCACCTACCTGACAGCGGTCACGCAGGTCGATGAGGAACTGGTGGCGATTATCGATGTCGAGAAGGTGCTGAATGAGGTGGTCGGCGGCCAAAGCGATGTCTCGGAAGGCATCATCGAGGAGCGCCGCGATGATTTTCCGCAGCACGTGCTGATGGTGGATGATTCCAGCGTGGCCCGCAATCAGGTGACGCGCGTGCTCGCGCAGATGGGCGTCGAATACACCACCGCAAACGATGGCCGGCAGGCACTCGAGCAGCTCGTTGAATGGCTCGACGCCGGCAGGGACGTGGAAAACTGGCTGGCGCTGGTGATCTCCGACGTCGAGATGCCGCGCATGGACGGTTACTCTCTGACCCGCGCGATCCGCGAGCACCCGAAACTTGCGCATCTGCACGTGATACTGCACACCTCGTTGAGCGGCGTCTTCAATCAGTCGATGGTCGAGAAGGTCGGTGCGAACGATTTCTTACCCAAGTGGGAGCCTGACACACTTGCGATGATTGTCCAGGAGCACCTGCGGCAGCATGCACAAGAGCGCCAGGCGCTGGCCTGACGCGGCAGGCAGACGACAGGCTCGCGCAGGTCAACAGGTGACGACGAACCTGAAACCGGCCGAGTATCGGGTGATCCATGAGTTTCTGGAAGGCCGGGCCGGCATCCGGCTCGGGCCGGACAAGGAGTATCTGGTTATCAGCCGCCTGGCGCGCCTGTTGCCCAGCTTTGGTCTCGGGGGGTTCGACGACCTGGCGGATCGCCTCGCCGGCCTCGGCGGTGCCCGATTGCAAGCGGCGGTGATCGATGCGATGACCACGAATGAGACCTTCTGGTTTCGTGATCATGCGCACTTCCAGCTGCTCATCGACGGCATCCTGCACGCGTCGCGGCCCGCCGATCTGCGTATCTGGTCGGCTGCCGCCTCGACCGGACAGGAGGCCTACAGTGCGGCGATCAGCCTGCAGGATGCGATACAGGAAGGCCGCCTCGACCGCGGCCTGCGCTACCAGATCGTCGGTACCGATATTTCCACCCGCGCGCTACAGGCTGCACAAAGGGGCATCTACTGCGGCATTGCCGCATCGCGCGGCCTAACGGAGCAGCAGCGACGGCGCTACTTTCAACAGCGCGACGGTTGTGTCGAGTTGTTGCCACGATACCGCGAGCAGGTGTCGTTCCGTGAATTCAACCTGCTGCGGCCCTTCGACGTTCTCGGCCGCTTTGACGTCGTGTTCTGCCGCAATGTGCTGATCTACTTCTCCCAGGAACGCAGGCGCGATGTCGTCACGCGGATTGCCCGTGCAATGAAGCCGGGCGGGTATCTGTTCCTCGGTTCCACCGAATCGATGCGCGGTCACGAAGACCTGTTCGAAATGCGCACTATCGGGGGCGGCCTGGTCTATCGGGTGCGCTGCTGAGGCTGGCGGGCAGGCCGTCGTCCAACGAGGTGTTGCCGCTCTGTCCGGCAAGCCATTGCCGCAGCGCTGGCACCCGACGCCACCGAACAACCGCAACTCACTGATTTGGCGCGCACAACCCCGGCTGGCACGTGTCCTGCTACCTCACTCGCATAGACACCGCTCAGGGAGTAGTCGGATGAAGCTAGACGATGTGTTCGGGATCCATGAAGAGGCGCTGCGCCTGCGGGCACGGCGATCCGAGGTCCTCGCCGCAAATCTCGCGAACTCGGACACGCCGGGATTCAAGGCGCGAGATTTCGATTTCAACGCGATGCTCCGCAAGGAGGTGCCGGACCCGATGCGCCTCGCGGCAACGCGTCCTGGCCACATTGCACCGGATCGCGGCCGCGTGGCGTCGACCCAGATGGGCTATCGGATCCCGCAGCAGGCCTCGCTCGATGGCAACACGGTCGAGGTAGAACGTGAACAGAATGCGTTCAGCGCCAACACCATGCGCTATCAGGCGAGCCTGCGTTTTCTCGACGGCAAGATCAAGGGCCTCATGCTCGCGATCAAGGGTAGCGCCTGATGAGCAGCTTCAAGATCTTTGATATCGCCGGTTCCGGCATGAATGCGCAGAACCTGCGTATGAACCTCGTGGCCAGCAACCTGGCCAACGTGGACGCGGTCTCGAGCAGTCTCGACGCGACTTATCGGGCACGCCAGCCGGTGTTCAAGACGGTGCTCGACCAGGCCAACCCGCGCAATCCGGCAGTTGGCGTTCACATGGCGGGCGTTGTCGAGAGTCAGGCCCCGCTGGTGCGTGAGTATGCGCCCAATCACGCGCTGGCCGACGAGGAAGGCTACATCTACCGGCCAAACGTCAACGTCGTCGAGGAGATGGCCAACATGATCTCCGCCTCACGCGCCTATCAGAACAATGTGGAACTGGTGAACGCGACGCGCCAGATGCTCAGTGCCACGATCAACCTCGGGAGGTAACGCGCGATGAGCAACATCGGTACTCAGGAGGGCCTGTTCGCCAGTCTCGGTCTGTCGTCTTCAGACAGCGTGACATCGCGCCCCACCAACAAAGCCAACGAGCTCGGGCTCAATACCTTTCTCAAGCTCATGGTCACGCAGCTCAACAACCAGGATCCGTTCAAGCCGATGGAGAACGGCGATTTTCTCGCGCAAATCGCACAGTTCGGCTCGGTCACCGGTCTGGAGCAGCTTAACCAGAATTTCGAATCGCTGGCCAGCTCGATTACCTCCGGTCAGGCGTTGCAGGCCGGTTCGCTGGTCGGGCGCGAGGTGCTGGCCCCGGTCGCGACCGGCTATCTGGTGCCCGGCAGCAGCCTGCGTGGTCAGGTCGATCTGGAACAAAGCAGCCCGCAGGTCACGCTACGAGTCACCGATCAGGTCGGTCAGCTGGTGCGCGAGATGCCATTGGGATCTTCGCCCTCGGGCAAGCTGGACTTCAGCTGGGACGGAATCGATGACGGCGGTGAGCCGGTACCGCCAGGCCTCTACAGCCTCCATATCGAGGCGATCCAGAACGATCGCGCGGTGGATCTACAGACCCAGCTGTTTTCGAAAGTCGAGAGTGTCAACCTGAGCGGCGGCAGCGGTCTCATGTTGAACCTCGAGGGCCTCGGTCCCGTCTCCTTCAACAATGTGCAACAGATCTATTAAGCGGGGAAGCCAACATGCCTTTTCGTATCGCCCTCAGTGGACTCAACGCGGCCTCCACGGACCTGGAGGTCACCGGCAACAACATTGCGAACTCCGCGACCAACGGTTTCAAGGAATCGCGCGCCGAGTTTTCCGACGTGTATGCCAGCGCGATCCAGGACACCAGTTCAAACTCGGCCGGGCAGGGTGTACGCGTCGCGCGGGTGGCCCAGCAGTTCAGTCAGGGCACGATTGATTTCACCTCGAACAATCTCGATCTCGCGATCAGCGGCCAGGGATTCTTTGTGCTCGAGGCCCCGGACGGCACGCAGGCCTACACGCGGGCCGGCGCCTACAGTGTCGATCGCGATGGCTATGTGACGAACAGTTCAGGTGACCGACTACAGATCTTTGAGGCCGTGGACGGCGTCGGCGGTACGACCGCGTTCAATACCGGCGCGCTGCAGGATTTCCGTTTGCCTACCATGCCCAGCGCGCCGCTGCCGACCACGTCCGTCTACGAGGCCATCAACCTGGACTCCTCGGACACGGTGCCGGGTGTGCCGTTCAGTGAAGCCGATCCTGCCAGCTACAATGCGTCGACCTCGACCACGGTCTATGACTCGCTCGGTAACGCGCACACCGCGACACTATACTTCCGCAAGACCGCGAACAATGCCTGGGAACAGCATACCCATATAGCGGGTACCGGCTTCACCCAGGCATTGGACTTCGATGAAAGCGGTGCGCTGACGAATCCGGCTGGCCCGATGGCACTCGGGCCGTTCCCGCCGAACACGGGCGCCGCCGACATCACGGTCGATTTCGATTTCAGTGGCCTCACCCAGTACGGCTCTGCGTTCGCGGTAAACAATCTGAGCCAGGACGGCTACACCTCGGGACGCCTTTCCGGCCTCGACATCGATGCCGAAGGCGTCGCGTTCGCCCGTTACACCAACGGTCAATCGTCGGCACTCGGCAAAGTCGCGATGGCCAAGTTCAACAATCAACAGGGTCTGCGGCAGGTCGGCGATTCCAACTGGGTCGAGAGTTTCTCGTCCGGTACCCCGCAGCTCGGCGAGGCGGGCACCTCGAGCTTCGGTCAGATCCAATCCGGCGCGCTCGAGGCCTCCAATGTCGATATCGCGGCACAGCTGGTCAATCTGATTACCGCACAGCGCACTTTCCAGGCCAATGCCGAGGTGATCTCGACCGCCGATTCCGTAACCCAGACCATCATCAACATCAGGTAAGGGAACGAGATCATGGACCGCATGCTGTACGTCGCGATGAGCGGCGCGAAAGAGACCCTGATCGCCCAGGCCAACGTAACCAACAATCTGGCCAACGCAAACACCACGGGGTTCCTGGCCGACCTGAACCAGTTCCGGAGCATGCCGGTGTTCGGTGCCGGCCACCCGACGCGTGTCTATGCAATGGACGAGCGCGCGTCCACCGACTATGGCCATGGTGCGACAGAGCAGACCGGCCGCGACCTGGATATCGCGATCAAGGACGGTGGCTGGCTTGCCGTGCAGGCGCGCGACGGGCAGGAGGCCTACAGTCGGCGTGGCGACCTGCGCGTCGATCAGAACGGCCTGCTGGTAACCGGCAATGACTTGCCGGTGATGGGCAACGGCGGGCCGATCGCGATACCGCCGTTCGAGAAGATAGAGATCGGCGTCGACGGCACTTTATCGATCCGTCCGCTCGGGGCGGCGACCGAAGAGCTGGCCGTGATCGACCGTATCAAGCTCGTTGCTCCGCGCTATTCCGAAATGACGAAGGGCGACGACGGCCTGTTCCGGCTGCGAGACGGTGGTACCGCACAGCCCGATCCCTCGCAGCGTGTGGACTCGGGTGCATTGAGCTCGAGCAACGTCAATGTAGTCGACGCGATGGTCGACATGATCGAGCTCTCGCGGCGTTTCGAGCTGCAGGTAAAGATGATGAAGTCGGCCGAGGAGGACGCCGCCGCTGCGGCCAGCATGCTGAGGCCGGTATAAAGCTGGCAGGCGTCTTGCAGACAATCTTGCAAGGCTATCGAAGCCTAGCCATTACAGACCACGAAAAGAAAACTCGGCGCCGCATCGGGCAGACGCCGCATCAGACAACGAGAGGTTCCCAACATGTACCCTGCACTGTGGATCGCCAAGACTGGCCTCGATGCCGAACAGACCCGTATGGCCGTGATCTCGAACAACCTGGCGAACGTCAATACAACGGGTTTCAAACGCGATCGTGCGATGTTCGAGGACCTGGTCTACCAGAACTACCGCCAGGCCGGGGCCAACTCGACCGAAGACACGACGTTGCCGTCGGGCCTTTACCTGGGCACCGGCGTGCGTACCGTCGCGACCCAGAAGCTGCACACACAGGGCAACATCGTGCAGACCAACAACAGTTTCGATATCGCGGTCCAGGGCGCGGGTTTTTTTCAGATCTCTCACCCCGACGGCAGCATCGTCTACACGCGTGACGGGGCGTTCGGCCTGGACTCGACGGGCCAGCTGGTAACTCAGAACGGATACCAACTCGAACCGGCGATCACGATCCCCGAGAACACCCTGAGTGTCACGGTCGGTTCCGACGGCATCGTTTCCGCACTGGTCGCGGGCGAGAGTGCGCCCACCCAGATCGGTGATATTACCCTCGCCCAGTTCGTGAACCCGACCGGCCTGGAGTCGGTGGGCGGCAATCTCTACCGCGAAACCGTCGCCAGCGGTACGCCGCAGATCGACACGCCCGGGACGAATGGCGTCGGGACCCTGATCCAGGGTTCGCTGGAGAGCTCCAACGTGAACGTGGTCGAGGAACTGGTCAACATGATCGAGACGCAGCGTGCGTACGAGATGAATAGCAAGGCGATCTCGACCACCGACGATATGCTGTCTTACATCAGCCAGCAGCTCTGATCCGTCGGCCGGCGTCAAGGTAGACTGACATGAACCGAACCGAACAGGCTGACGGGCCACGCTGGCGGTGGCCACGCGCAGGAGTACTCCTGCTTGCGATCGCCGCGCTGCTCGCCGGCTGCAACTCGACACCCAAGCGCGACCCGGAATTCGCCGCGGTCCCGCCGGCCGCGCTGCCGCCGATGCCGGAGGGCAACGGCTCGATCTATCAGGCGGGTTTCGAGCGCAGCTGGTTCGAGAACGTCCGAGCCCGGCGCGTCGGCGACATCCTGCTGGTCAACCTGGTGGAAGACACCGAGGCGTCACACACCAATTCCGGCATCGTGTCGCGCGATCAGAGCACCGAGATCGCGGCGCCGACGCTGTTCGGCAACGGCCTGAGTTTCAGCCTGCCGGGCCAGTCGGGTTCGTACAATCTGAGCCAGAGCCTCGATTCCTCGACCGACTTTTCCGGAGATGCGGATAACACGCAGACCAACGAGTTCAGTGGTTCCATCTCGGTGATGGTGACCGAGGTCTTGCGCAACGGCTATTTGAAGGTGCGCGGCGAGAAGCGTATCTCGATGACCGGCGGCAACGAGTACATTCGGGTGTCCGGCATCGTCAGGCCGGAAGACATAGATACCGCGAACCGGATCGATTCGACCCGGATAGCGGATGCGACCTTGGTCTATGTCGGTGACGGCCAGGTGACCCATGCGTCGAAAATGGGCTGGCTCGCCAGGTTCTTCATCGCGCCTATCTGGCCATTCTGACCGGTGAATCTGATGTATACAGGCGACACTGCAGGCACGCATCTCAAGCGGGTTGCGACTGTCCTTTGCTTCATACTGCTCGCTTCGACGGCGGTCCAGGCCGAGCGGATCAAGGACCTGGCCTCGATTCAGGGTGTGCGTAACAACCAGCTGCTCGGCTACGGCCTCGTGGTCGGACTGGACGGCAGCGGGGACAAGGTCAATTCCTCACCGTTCACCCGGCAGAGCCTGAACAGCCTGCTCACGCAGTTGGGCATCGTCGTGCCGCCCGGCACCCGCCTCAACCCGAAGAACGTGGCCGCGGTCACCGTCCACGCCGATCTGCCGCCGTTCTCGAAGCCGGGGCAGCAAATAGACGTCACGGTGTCGTCGATCGGCGATGCGAAGAGCCTGCGTGGCGGCAGCCTGCTGATGACGCCGCTCAAGGGTATCGACGGCAATGTCTATGCAGTGGCACAGGGCAACCTGGTCGTCGGGGGGTTGTCCGCGGAGGGGGCGGACGGTTCGAAGGTTACGATCAATATCCCGAGCTCCGGGCGCATTCCCGGAGGGGCGCTGGTGGAGCGCAGCGTACCGACGCCGTTTGGCAAGGACCCGGTCCTGACCCTGAACCTGAGAAGCGGGGACTTCACGACGGTGCAGCGGGTTGCAGACGCGATCAACGAAACGATCGGTGCCGGCACCGCGACCCCGGTCGACGCCACCTCGGTCGAGGTCGCTGCGCCGCGTGACGTCGGTCAGCGCGTCGGCTTCGTCGCGATGATAGAAAACATTCAGGTGGACCCGGCGGAGGCGGTGGCCAAGGTCATTGTGAACTCGCGCACCGGGACGGTCGTGATCAACAGCACGGTGAGGGTGAGTCCGGCCGCCGTATCGCATGGCAACCTCGTCGTAACCATCAGCGAAAATGCCGAGGTATCTCAACCGAATCCGATGGCGCGTGGCCGCACGGTCGTCACGCAACAGTCGGATGTCGCCGTGCAGGAGACCGGCAAGCGCATGTTCGTGTTCGACCCGGGCGTGACACTGGACACGGTGGTGCGCGCGGTCAATCAGGTAGGCGCGGGCCCCAGTGACCTGGTCGCGATCCTCGAGGCACTCAAACAGGCCGGCTCGCTACGGGCCGAGCTCGTTGTGATCTGAGGTCTCAGATGTCACTCGACATGGCCCAGGTCTATACGGATTTCTCCGGCCTCGCCGCATTGCGTGCGCGGGCCAGGGAGAACCAGGAGGCCGCGCTCGACCAGGTCTCGCGGCAGTTCGAGTCGCTGTTTCTGCAGATGATGCTGAAGAGCATGCGCGATGCCAGCTTCGGTGGCGGCCTGATGGACAGTCAGCAGAGTGATTTCTATCGCGAGATGTACGATAAGCAGATCGCAATGGATATCGCGGACCAGCCCGGCATCGGCCTTGCCGATGTGATCAAGCGCCAGCTCGGCGGCGCGGCCGTGGTGCCGCGCAACGGCCTGGGGCCGCAGGACTATGCGGCGATGCCATCGCCCGGCCGGGCGGCCACGAACGGCCGGGAGCGGCCCGCGGCCGCACCGCGTGCAGCGGCTGCAGACGATGCATCCGCCCCGCTCGACGGATCGCCCGGGTCGTTCCTGGAACGGCTCTGGCCCCTCGCGCAGCAGGCGGCGTCCAAGCTCGATCTGCCGGCCGAGGCCCTGCTGGCACAGGCCGCGTTGGAAACCGGGTGGGGTCGCCACGTGATGCGCCATCCTGGCGGCGAGAGCAGCCACAATCTGTTCGGCATCAAAGCTGATTCGCGCTGGGCCGGCGACCGTGTTCAGGTCAGCACACTCGAGTACCGTGACGGCGTCGCGTTGAAGACGCGCGCGGGCTTCCGTGCCTATTCTTCTTATGCCGAGAGCTTCGCCGACTACGTGGAATTCGTGCAGCGCAACCCACGCTATCGCGAGGCACTGCAGAATACGGCGGACCCGTCGGCCTATTTCGAATCGCTGCAAGCGGCGGGGTACGCGACGGATCCGGATTACGCGAACAAGATCAAGCGCATTCTCGATGGCGAGCCGATGCAGCGGGCCGCGCGAGGCAGGTGGGAGGGTCAGTCGGCCACCTGATACCAGGTGACCCGGTGACAGAAAGACAATGGCCAGCATCCTGAATACCGGCATCAGTGCCCTGAACGCGTTCAAGCGTCAGATGGAGACGACCGGACACAACATTGCCAACGTCAACACCGAGGGTTACAGCCGACAGACGGTGCAGTTCGATACGCGCGAGCCGCAGGGGGCGAGCGCCGGGTATATCGGTTCCGGCGTCGAGGTGGCCTCGATCCGGCGCAACTACGACCAGTTTCTCGCGACTCGCGTACGCGATCACACGTCGTCGTACAATGAATTCTCTGTCTACGAGCAAAGCGCCCGTCAGATAGACAACGTGTTGGCCGACGCCTCGGCCGGCATCGACGGCATGCTGCAGCAGTTCTTCGCCGCGGTGAACGACGTCGCCGACGACCCGACCTCGGTCGCGGCACGTTCCGTGATGCTCAATCGCGGCAATCAACTGGCGGACCGCTTCAACGCGTTGGACGATTGGCTGGAGGGTAGCCGCCAGCAGTTGAACCGGGCGCTCGAACAGGAGATCGAAGAGGTCAATTCGCTGGCCCAGTCGCTTGCGACGGTCAATGGACGCATTGCCGAGATCGGTCAAGGGAGCGGTGGCATTCCCGGTGACCTGTTGGATCAGCGCGACCATCTGGTCGATCAGTTGAGTCACTACACGAACGTGTCCACGCTCGAACAGTCTGACGGTTCCGTGAACGTCTTTGTCGGAACCGGGCAGGCGCTGGTGGTGGGCCTGTCGCACAATACACTGACGGTCACCGGGAATGCGTTCGATGCCGCCCACAAGGAGCTTGCCCTGCGGCAGGCAGACGGGACAGTGGTCAATGTTACGGCCCAGATGACCGGCGGCAGCCTGGGCGGCCTGCTGCGCTTTCGCGATGAAATCCTCGATGATGCGCAGAACGCGCTGGGACGGGTCGCCGTCGGCTTGACTTCGTTCTTCAACGCGGAGCATCGCACGGGCATGGACCTGGACGGTGATCTCGGTGGCGATTTCTTCAGCCTCGCTGCGCCCCAGGCGATGGGAAGCACCAACAACGCAGCGGGCAGCTCGGTTGCAATCGGAATCGAGGATGCCGCCCGGCTCACGACACACGAGTATCGGCTGGACCTCTCCGCTGGAAGCTGGTCGATGGTCGATCTCGATACCGGTGCCACCGTGGCGTTGAGCGGTTCCGGCAGCCCGGCCGATCCGCTGGTGGCGGCGCCGCCCGGGCTGGGTTTCGGTGTGGTGGTCACTGCCGCTGTCGATGGCGACAGCTTTCTGCTGCGGCCGACCCGAAAGGGCGCATCCGGCATCGGCGTCGTGGTAGAGAACGGGCGCGATATTGCTGCCGCCGAGGTGATGCGCACGGTGGCCGTGCCGGGCAACGGCGGGACCGGCGCAATCAGCCCCGGTGCGCTGTCCGGTCTGGTGGGCAGCCCGACGCTGCCGATCGCTCCGGCCATCGCGATCGAGTACCAGGCCGGAAACCAATTGGTCATCGCGGCCGGTCCCCCGGGCACCCGATTCGTGCAGGCGGATGGCAGCGCGATCGGCCCGAGCGACGGTTTCGCACCCGGGCAGACCTATCGTGTCGAGATCCCGACCCTGGGTACCTTCGAGTTCACGATGAGCGGAACGCCCGCGGTCGGTGATGCGTTCCTCATTGAGGACAATACCGGGGGTGTCGGCGATAATCGCAATATGCGCCGCCTGGCCGACCTTCAGACCGCACGGCTCATGGTTGGCGGCACGGCGAGCATCGCGAACGCGTACGGCTCTCTGATCGCCGACGTCGGCACCCGGACCCAGCAGGCGGGAAGCAATGCCGGGGTACAGGAGAACCTGCTTGCCCAGGCCGTGTCGGCAAAATCGGAGGTCTCCGGCGTCAACCTGGACGAAGAGGCCGCCGATCTGGTGCGTTTCCAGCAGGCCTATCAGGCTGCGGCGCAGGTCATTAGCGTCGCGAATACCCTGTTCGATTCGCTGCTTGGCGCAGTGAGGAGTTGACGATGCGCGTCTCCACGGCCCAGATCTTTCGTCAGAGCATCGATGCGATGCTTCAGCGACAGCGCGAACTCTCGCAGACGGAGCTCCAGGTCGCCAGCGGCAAGCGCATCCAGCGCCCATCGGACGATCCCTCGGCCGCGGTGCGCGTGCTCGACCTTAAGGCGGCCGAGCAGCGGTTCGCGCAATACCAGCGCAATGCCGATTTCGCGACCGCAAGGCTGGACCAGGAGGAAGCCGCGCTGATAGGAGTTCAGAATCTTCTGCAGCGCGTACGTGAACTCGCCGTGCAGGGTGCGAATGGCACATTGAGCGACGCGGATCGCGCCGCGGTCGCCATCGAGGTGCGCGAGCACATGGACAGTTACCTGCAACTGGCCAACTCTCGGGACGCCAATGGCGAGTATCTGTTCGCCGGCTTCCAGACCCTGACCCGACCCTTCAGTCACGATGGGGCCGGGGGCTTCAGCTATCACGGCGACGATGGTCAACGCATGCTGCAGATCGGCGACAGTCGTGAGGTGGCGACCGGTGATCCCGGACGCATCTTTGAAGATTTTCCGGCGGCAGCTGGTGGCGGGGCGACAACCAACGTCGGTGAAGTGCTTTATGCGCTGGCCAGTTCCCTGGAGGCTGGCAGCGGCTATCCCGAGGCGCTGACGGATATCGATACCGCAATGAACCGTCTGCTGGAGACACGCGCAAAAATCGGGGCCCGTATGAACGCGATCGACGAGCAGCGAGATGCGAACGATACCTTTTCGCTGGCCGTGACCGATGTGCGGTCCACGTTGGAGGACCTCGACTATGCAGAGGCGATCAGCCGATTCAATCAGCAGATGACCGCGCTGCAGGCGTCGCAGCAGGCCTTCGTGAAGATACAGGACATGAGTCTGTTCAACTTCCTGCGCTGAACCCGGCTGGCGGACCGCTGATTCGCTGACTATGCGGGCCCGGTGTTAGACCGGGCGTCGCCTACTCCGCCGATGTCGACTCGTTGGGCCGCGTCGGGGGAGCGATCGGCATTGGCACCAACGGCGGGGCGTAGTAGGGCTGATAGCCTTCGTAGCCGTAACCGTAGCCGCGTCCATAGCCATCGCCGTAGGCGTCGCCGCGGCCGGTCAGGTCGCCGCTTGCCCAGGCGCGCATCGCGAAACTGAAGTCGGCCTCGCCGCTGCCATCGGCCGTTCCGTCGCCCCAGGCGTCAGCGCGGCCATCACCCCAGCCGCTGCCGTAGCCGTCGTTCCAGCCACGGTCGCCCCAGCCGCCTCCCCAGGGCCACCAGTTGTTGCCGCCCCAGCCGTTGTTCCAACTGTTTCCCCACGGCGCCCAACTGTTTCCGCCCCAGACGTTGTTCCAAGGCGTCCAGCCACCATGAGGCGGACCCCAGCCACCGTACGGCGCGCCACCCCCCCAGGGTCGATGCGCCGGGATCGGCGGCGCGATGCGGGGCGGCGGCTCCTGTGCCCAGGCCGGGGCCTCGGGCCGTGGCGGCAGCTCGCCGATCGACGGTGCGGCCG
>CBFCWF010000022.1:0-28222 GCA_965601425.1 uncultured Chromatiaceae bacterium
AGCGACGGACCGGGCGCCGACCGGGTCCGGCCCGGCGCGCACCCGGCAGGTTTTTCGCGACGGGTTCTTCGTCGCGCTACTGAATCCGAAGACCACCCTGTTCTTTGCAGCGTTTCTGCCGCAATTCATGGGTCTCTACGCCGACCCGATGATCCAGGGTGTCGCGCTCGGCGTCCTGTTCGTCATGATGGCGGCCATCAGCGACACGCTATACGCGATCGCGGCCGGCGCGTTCGCCACCGCATTGCGCAACGCGAACGGACTGGCGCCGGCAGGTCGCTACCTATCGGCCGGCACCTTCATCGGGCTCGGCGTGTTTGCGGCCCTGGCCGACAGCCGCGACGGCCGCTAGCCGGTCGGCCCGGCCCGGCCCACCAGCGCATCGACCAGGGTGCGCAGCGGGGTACGCATTGGATGCGTGGGCGCCCGTAGCGAAACAGGATACCAACCACTGGACGCCCGTCAGGGCATGGTTCACTCTGTGCCGATGCAACAACCCAAACTCCAGGAGATGATGCGACAGCTGATCGGGGCGCCCTCGGTCAGCAGCGTCAGCCCCGCGTGGGACCAGTCGAATGCCCAGGTGATCGATCACCTTGCCGACTGGTGCACATCGCGCGGTTTCGCGGTCGAACGTTTCCCGATCCCGGGTCATCCAGGTAAGTTCAACCTGATCGCGAGCGCCGGCCGCGGCCCGGACGGCCTGGTGCTTTCCGGCCACACGGACACGGTGCCGTTCGACGAAAAACGCTGGCACAGTGATCCGTTTCAACTGACCGAACGCGACGGTCGGTGGTATGGGCTCGGGACTTGCGACATGAAGGGCTTCTTCGCACTGCTCCTCGACGCCATCCAGGACCTCGACCTGGCGCAGCTCCGACACCCACTGATCCTGCTCGCCACCGCGGACGAGGAGAGCAGCATGTGCGGCGCCAAGTCGCTGCTCGACCTGCATCGCCAGCTCGGTCGATACGCGGTGATCGGCGAACCTACCGGGCTCCGGCCGATTCGCCTGCACAAGGGCATCGGTATGGAGGCAATCCGCCTGACCGGGCGTTCCGGGCATTCGAGCGACCCGGCGCTCGGCGTCAGTGCACTCGAGGGGATGTATCGCGCAATCGGCGAGCTGATCGCCTGGCGCAGCGAACTGCAGCAGCACTACCGCAATCCGCTGTTCGCGGTCGAGGTGCCGACACTCAATCTCGGCCATATACACGGCGGTGACAACCCGAATCGGATCTGCGGCGAGTGCGAGCTGCATTTCGACATCCGTCCGCTGCCGGGCATGGACCTCGACGCACTGCGCGACGAACTCGACCGACGCATCACCGGGTGCCTCGAAGGTAGCGGGCTGGGTTTCGAGCGCGTGTCGCTGTTCGAGGGCATCGCGGCCATGGAGACACCGGCCACGTCACCCATTGTCCAGGCCGCTGAGGCGCTGACCGGACACGAAGCCGGCGCGGTCGCGTTCGCGACCGAAGGTCCCTACATGAACGGGCTCGGACTCCAGACCCTGATCCTGGGCCCGGGCAGCATCGACCAGGCGCACCAGCCGGACGAATACCTTGCGCTGGACCAGGTCGAACCGGCGCGGCGCATCATCCGCGAACTCGTGACACGCTTCTGTCTGCGGGCTTAGGGGAGACGCTGATTCAATTGCGGTTTCCGTGACACAAGGATGTGTCACCAAAATCGACGACAACAGGTCGTGGATTTCGAAGCCAGATGCCAATCATATTTGCGCCGCAGCGTCGGCTGATGACACCAGGATGGCTGCAATCAGCGTTCCCTTAGATCGAATGGCACCTACTTTGGAGCGAAAGCGACAAGTTGACCTGATGATTCCGATCATTTCTTCCGGAAAACGCCGTGAATACGTCCCTGTAGGCTCGACGGCGGCGTCCAGGCCGCCGACGTTTTCTCCAGAAACGACCGAAATCAGCTTGAGTAAGTGTCATTGCCCTTAGATCGGAGCCTTGAATAACAGCTCGATATAGTTGCGGCATTGCACCAGCTGCTCTGACGCCAGCTTCGGCTCCTTCATCAGCTTTGCCAGGATGAACGCCCCCTCGAACGTCGTCAGCACGTGATCGGCGACCTGGTGGTGCTCGATCGGGATGCGCGGCGGGTACTCGGCTGCGACCTGCCCCACCTTCGTCGTCAAGTGATCACGCCAGAAGTGCATCATCCGTTCGACCCGCCCCATCACCTGGGGCGAGATCGCGCCACTTTGGTAGCAGTACGAAGCATAGAGGCAGCCCGGAAAGGGCTCATCGAGCTGCTCGGTCATTTCGATGAACAGGCCGACGAAGATCAACAGCTGCTGAAGGGGATCGCGCGCCAGCTGTTCCGCCTTCGACATCGCATCGAAAAAATGGTGCTGGTCCTGGTCGGCGTAGCGTTCGATCAGCGCAGCCGCGAGATCGGGCTTGGTCTTGAAGTGGTAGAAGAAGGTGCCCTTCGTCACGCCGGCCTGCTCGATCACCCTCTCCACCGATGTCCCGGCGAGCCCGATGTCGAGCACCATCTGCTGGGCCACGTCCATGATCCTGGTCCGCGTCTGTGTTCCGTCTCTGGGCATGCCGCACGCTCGCTGTCACCAACCCCTCCAATAGTCTAGTCCGCATCCGTCGCCGGCCGGAAAGCACCGGAGGCACAACAAACTGAAAACGCCCGGGAAAGCGGCGATTCTGCGCAAGACAGCCGTCTGGCCTGGCAGGGGCACCCCGGCCGCGCCGCGCGGGATAACTGTACCGCTGGTCAGAAAAGCCGCGACCACAGACCAGCGGCCCGTCAAACGGGCGTGCGAAGAACGCGCAATAGCTATTAAAAACAGATAGTTAAGCGATCGTAAATTCTTTTCGTTTTTGTATTGAAGCCCGAACTCGGCGCCACCTAGGCTTACCTCACAGCCCAGACGAAACCACTCAGCAAGGAGATCATCATGTGCAATGCCTGCATTCCCACCCCAACCCCGATCGATGCCACCGAGGCCTTTGCCGACCAACTGCTGGACATGCTTAACCAGGGCGCACTGGCCCTGATGGTGTCGATAGGTCACCGGACGGGCCTGTTCGACGCGATGTCGGAAATGCCGCCGTCCACCAGCGCGGGCATTGCGTCGCAGGCCGGCCTGGAAGAGCGCTATGTGCGGGAATGGCTGGCGGCGATGGTGACAGGCGGGATTGTCGATTATGACGAGGTTTGCGGTTACTACCACCTGCCCGCTCAGCGGGCGGCGTTACTGACCCGCGCCGCGACGCCTGACAACATCGCGGTCTTTGCCCAGTACATCGGCCTCCTGGGCCAGGTGGAGGACCGCGTGATCGACTGCTTCCGCGATGGCGGCGGCGTACCCTACGAGCATTTTCCGAGGTTCCACGAGATCATGGCGGAGGACAGCGGACAGACCGTACTCGGGGGACTGGACGAGCATATCCTCCCCCTGGTCCCCGGCCTGGCAGAGCGCCTGGCACAGGGTATCCGGGTACTCGACGTCGGCTGCGGTCGCGGTCGGGCCCTGCTGCATCTCGCCGCGCAGTTCCCGCGTTCGCGGTTCACCGGCTACGACCTGTCGGACGCGGTATTGCGCGAGGCGCGTGCGGAGGCGGCTGCCGGCGGGCTGCGCAACCTGGCGTTCGAACCGCGTGATCTGACCGGCTTCGGCGACACCGCCGAGAACGCGGCGTTCGATCTGATCACCGCGTTCGATGCGATTCACGACCAGGCCGCGCCGCAGGACGTGCTCAACGGGATTGAGCGCTCGCTCGCACCGGGCGGCACCTTTCTGATGCAGGACATAAGGGCCTCCTCGCGGCTGGAGAACAATCTGGACCATCCGATCGCCCCGCTGCTGTATACCCTTTCCACGATGCACTGCATGACCGTGTCGCTGTCACAGGGCGGTGCGGGGCTCGGCACCATGTGGGGCGAGGAACTCGCCACGCAGATGCTGCGGCGTGCCGGTTTCGAGGCCGTGGAGGTGCACCGACCCCCACACGACGTGCAAAACAATTTTTATGTGACGCACAAGTCATTGGTGCCGTCGAACGCACATTGACGGGATACCGGGGGCCAGCGCCGCCGCGCGGCCCGGAGCTTCACTTGAAGCCCACGGCCGATTATTCTGACCGGCTGGCCCCCGCCGCGCAGCATGACCGTGACCAAACTGAAGCAGATCAATCCAGACTTCGTCGACTGGTTTCGCCAGTCATCGCCGTATATTCATGCGCATCGCGGCAAGGTATTCGTACTGTCGTTCGGCGGTGAAGCGCTCAACGACACGGGTTTCGCCAACCTGATCCACGACATCGCGCTGCTCAACGGCCTGGGTATACGACTGGTGCTGGTGCCGGGCGCACGCCCACAAATCGAGCAGCAGCTCAAGGAACGCGGCGCCGACCTGCGGGTGTCGAACGGTCTGCGCGTGACCGACGACGCGGCCTTGTCCTGCGTCAAGCAGGCGAACGGGGCCATCCGCGTCGAGATCGAGGCCCGCCTGTCGATGGGACTCGCGAATTCGCCAATGGCCGGCGTGCGCATCCGCGTCGGATCCGGCAACTTCGTAATCGCCAAACCGCTGGGCGTGATTGACGGCACCGACTACCGCCACACCGGCGAAGTGCGCCGGGTGGACGCCCAGGCACTGCACAACCTGCTCGACAGCGGCAGTATCGCGCTGCTGCCCGGCCTTGGCTACTCCCCGACCGGCGAGGTCTTCAATCTCAGTGCCGCCGATGTCGCCGGCGCGGTGGCGATCGCACTCGGTGCTGAGAAGCTGATCTTTCTGACCGAGAGCAAGGCCGCGGCGAGCCGGGGCCGGGTCATCAACAGCATGGTGCCGCGCGAGGTCGATCGGCTGCTGGCACGCCGCCGCAACCTGCCCGAAGAGCTGACCCGGGTCCTGCAAAATGCGGCCGCCGCCTGTCGGGGAGGGGTCAACCGGGTGCATATCCTGGACCGCCACCTCGACGGCATCCTGCTCTCGGAGCTTTTCACACGAGACGGCGCCGGCACGCTGGTGACGGCCGAGCCGTACGAACTCACGCGCACCGCGCGCATCGACGACGTCGGGGGCATCCTGGAACTACTCGCCCCGCTCGAGGCGGCGGGCGTGCTCGTCAAACGCTCGCGCGAGCTGCTCGAGCAGGAGATTGACCGGTTCACCGTGGTCGAACGCGACGGGACCGTGGTCGCCTGCGCCGCGTTGTATCCGTTCATCGATGAGGGGCTCGCAGAATTGGCCTGCGTCGCGGTCCATCCGGATTACCGCGAAGCCGGCCGCGGCGATGCCTTGCTGCAGCACATCGAGGAGCGGGCGCGCGCGATGGCTCTCGACGGCCTGTTCGTGTTGTCGACCCGCACCACGCACTGGTTTCGTGAACGCGGCTTCCAGAATGCACCGGTCGAACGCCTGCCCAAGGACAGACGCGATATGTACAACTGGCGGCGGGGCGCAAAGGTGTTCATCAAACCGCTGTAGTCGGTTGGACGGCGGACGCCGCGATGCCGTCAAATGCACCCGAATGACGCGGTGGCCCCTGTCGGCGCACCGCTAACGTGCCGAAATCCGCGAAAACCGGTGGTATTTGTGTGGCACAGCGATTGCGTGAGGTAGGCGCCTACGCGACGGGAGGACAGCCGATGCCACACCGCAGACGTCACGCCAGGGCGAGCGCCGATCAGCATCGCCAGACGCTCCTCGCAGTACTCTACCTGGCCGGCGTGTTGTTGCTTATCAATGCCTGGCTGGTGAGTCAGCAACTGATCAGCTTCTGACCGCGACCGCGTTCAGCCGCCCGGCGGCCGCTCGCGGATGAGCTTGATCAATGCCTCGGCCACCGGATTGTCCAGGTTGGCGCGTGTCCGCGCGATCCACAAGGTGCGCATGATGCGCAGGCCCTCGATCCGGACGTGGTGCAGCTCGCCCTGATCGATCGCGCCCTGCACCGCGAAACGCGGCAGGAAGCTGACGTGTCGCCCGCGCTCCAGCATCTCGACGATCGTGTCTGTCGACCCCACCTCCATCGCGATAGGGATGCCCGCTATCCCGATGTCCGCCAGTGTGCGGTCGAGCGTGATGCGCATCGACGACTCGCGCTCCCGCAGCACATAGGTCAGCTGCGAGATTTCTGCGACCGGCAACAGGTTGCGACCACCCAGCGGGTGTTGCGGCGCACAGACCAGCACGAGTTCATCGTCCAGCCATTTTTGCACCAGCACGTCGGGATGCTCCGGCTGGATCTCGGTCAACGCCAGGTCGGCGAGGCCCGTCGCGAGCCGCGTATGGATGCTGCGACTGTAGCCGACGCGGCTGTCGATCCGGTAATCCGGGTAGGCATCGGCGAACGCCAGCAGCAGGTCCGGCAGCAGATGCTCTCCGATCGACTGGGTCACCGCTAGGCGCAGGCGGCTGCGCCCCGCCTTGAGTTGCCGAAGGTCGCCGACCAGTTCCAGCTGGTGGTCCATGACCAATCGCGAATAGGCGTAGACGCGCTCGCCGGCCGTCGTCAGGCGTAAACGTCCCGCCTCGCGCACCATCAGCTCGATCCCGAAACAGCGTTCGAGCGCGCGCAGGCGCTTGGTCACCGCAGGTTGTCCGATGTGCAACGCGCGTCCCGCCTCTGCCACGCCGCCGCGCTCGACAATCTCCCGCAACGTCGCCAGTGCCTTCAGGTCTGGGAGGTTTTTATATTCCATATCGGAATGTTAGCTTTTTACTATTCATTAGCAAATGTCGCGGCATTCCCTCAGAATACCCACAGTTTTTATGCTGCTGTTCGCATGCACCGGCCACTTCGTGCCGGATCTGCCTGCTCGCAGCGATTTCCTGAACGGAATTTGCCACCGCCCGCGGGCGCGCTCGCGCCGGCCGGGCCCCGCGCCCCGACCGACGCCGCGCGATCGCTGCGCCCGCCGGCCAGTCAAGACAGTCTACGAGGTGTATCTCTATGAGCAACGGATCCGAACAGACAGCGCAGGCGCCGGTGGCAGACCCCGCCCCCCCCGAGCAGCGGTCCGACGAAGGGCCGCGAAAGAGACTGCGTCTGCGGATCAGCCCGAAACAGCTGATCGCCGGGGCGCTGTTCGCGCTGCTCGCCCTGTACGTTTCCACGGTCGTGCCTTCGGTCGAGATCGCGTGGGTGTCGGCCATCCTGCTGCTCACCATCTACCTGTTCGCATTCGAAGTCGTCGGCGTCGATGTGGCCGCGGTCTCGATCATGGTGCTGCTCGGACTGACGACATTGTTCGCGCCGCTGATGGGTCTGTCGGAAGGGCTGGTGGACAACACGCATCTGTTCGACGGTTTTGCCTCGAATGCGGTGATTTCGATCATCGCGGTAATGATCATCGGCGCGGGCCTGGACAAGACCGGCATCATGACGAAGGTCGCTGCGTTCATCCTCAAGGTCGGCGGCACGACCGAGACCCGGATCATCCCGATTATCTCGAGCACCGTCGGCATCATTTCCTCGTTCATGCAGAACGTCGGCGCCGCCGCCCTTTTCCTGCCCGTCGTCTCGCGTATCTCGGCGCGCTCCGGCTTGCCGATGTCGCGCCTGCTGATGCCGATGGGCTTCTGTGCAATCCTCGGCGGCACCGTGACCATGGTCGGTTCCAGTCCACTGATCCTGCTGAACGACCTGATCCTGACCTCGAACAAGGCCCTGCCGGCCGGTGAGCAGATGGAAACCTGGTCGCTGTTCTCGGTGACCCCGATCGGCCTCGCACTGGTCGCGACCGGCATCATCTACTTCATCGTGGCCGGACGCTTCGTGCTGCCCGCCAGCAACCAGAGCGCGATGAGCCAAGACGACCCGATGACCTATTTCCGCAGCGTTTACGGACTCGACTACGAACTGTTCGAGGTCGAGGTGCCGGAAGACAGTGAACTGATCGCCAAGACCCTGGACGACGTCGAACACGACGATCGCATCCGTGTCATCGCCTCGGCCAGCGGCAACACGCTCAAATACGGCCCCGGCAACATCTCGCGCGACACCGACATCCAGGCGGGCATGGTCCTGGGCATCATCGCCTCGCCGAAACCGCTGCTCGCATTCGTCGAAAAGTATGGCCTCGACCTGCACAGCAGTATCGAGGTGCTCGGTGAGATCTTTGCACCAACCAAGTCCGGTGTCGCCGAGGTGGTCATCCCGCCGAGTTCGAACCTGATCGGCAAGAGCGCGCGCGACGTCTGGATGCGCAAGGTCTACGGTATCGCGACCATCGCGCTGCACCGCGACGGCGACACGATGCGCGAGGGAGACAGCATTCGCGACATCCCGTTTCAGGGCGGCGACACCCTGATCGTGCACACCCAGTGGGACGCGCTGGCACGCCTTCAGAATGACCGCAACTTCGTCGTGGTCACGACCGAGTTTCCGCACGAAGAGCTGCGCCCACAGAAGGTGGGTCACGCCGCGGTGTTCTTCGCGATCGCGCTGTCCCTGGTGCTGTTCACCGACCTGCGGCTGTCGGTCGCACTGCTGACCGGCGCGGTCGGCATGGTGCTGTCCGGGGTGCTCAAGATCGACGAGGCCTACACCGCGGTCAGCTGGAAGACGGTGTTCCTGCTCGCCTCGCTGATCCCGCTGGGCCTGGCGGTCGAGACCTCGGGCACCGCCAAATGGATCGCCGAGCAGACCCTGAACGTTGTCGGCGACATGCCCATCTGGGTCATCCAGGCGGCCGTTGCGGTGCTCGCGACCTTCTTCACACTGGTCATGTCCAATGTCGGCGCGACCGTGCTGCTGGTCCCGCTGGCGGTCAACATCGCAATCGGTGCCGGCGCCGACCCGGCGGTGTTTGCGCTGACCGTTGCGATCGCCACCTCGAACTCGTTCCTGATCCCGACCCACCAGGTGAATGCGCTGATCATGGGTCCGGCCGGTTACCGCGTACCGGACTTCCTGCGCGCCGGCGGCGGCATGACCATCCTGTTCCTGGTCGTGATGATGTTCATGATGAGTCTGGTTTTCTGAACGGGCCTGCCGGTGCGATCTCCGCCGGAATCGGTGCTATCCGGGCGTTCGATACCCTTGGCGGTATCGCTGGCGATGAAACCCACGCACACCTTGCCCGAACGACCGCGATCGCAGGCACGACGGAAGCATTCTTCGCCAATACGGCACGTCCGGCACTGTCGCCGTCTGACGCGGCGGACGCCCTGGTTCGTCTCGGAGCGGGCACAGTGCACTGCACCCTGACCCGGCAACGAGCCGAATGGTCTGGTTCGCTGCGAGCACTTGCCGATCACTGGCCCTTGACGTAGTTTCCGCCGCATGAAGACATGCCGACGACGCTGTCACTGCTTGCTCGCGGCCATGCTGTCGCTCCCAGCGAGCGGCTGGGGTGCGCGTTTCGCTTTGCCATCGCCTGGCAACGACCTCGTCGGTGAGTTGCAGCTGGTGACGGCCAGCCGGAGCGCCACACTGCTGGACATCGCGCGCGGTCACGACGTCGGTCAGGACGAGATCCGGATCGCCAACCCCCAGGCAGACCGCTGGCTGCCCGACGACGGCACGCCGGTGCTGATCCCCAGTCGTTATATACTGCCGGACGCGCGGCGCCGCGGCCTGGTGCTCAACCTGCCCGAGATGCGTATCTACCACTTTCCGGCGGCAGCCGAAGGCAGCGCCGCGGTGGTGGATACCTACCCGGCCAGTGTCGGCCGGATGGACTGGAAGACCCCGCTCGGCGAGACCCGAATCGCGCGCAAGCAGCGCAACCCGAGCTGGACGCCACCGGCGTCGATCCGAAAGGAAGCGGCCGCCGCTGGCGAAGCACTGCCACAGGTGATTCCGGCGGGGCCCGACAACCCGCTCGGCGACTATGCGCTGCGCCTGGCACTACCCGGTTACCTGATCCACGGTACGAACAAGCCCTACGGCGTCGGCATGCGGGTAACACACGGCTGCGTTCGGCTGCTCCCGGAGGACATCGAGGAGCTGTTCGGCCGCGTGTCCGTCGGGACACCGGTGCAGATCGTGAACCAGCCGGTGAAGACCGGCTGGCACGACGGCATACTGTATGTCGAGGTTCACCCGCCGCTCGACGAAGACGAGCACGCGTCGCACGATCTGCTGCGGTTCACGCTGGAGCGCGTCTACACGGAGCTGGACGAACGCCCGGTGGTACTGGACGGCCAGGCGCTGCGGAGTGCTGTCGAGGAAAGTCACGGTGTGCCGGTAGCGGTCTCGAAACCCGGCCTGCTCGGGCGCCCGATAGGCAACCCGATGTTCCGATGAGCTGCCGGTCAGCGGCGGCGAACGCCACGGGCCGCCGCTGACGCTGCCCACTATTTGTACATCGCCTTCTTGAACATGCGGTCGATCTTGGTCTCAGTCTCGGCGGACTGCGCCTTCGCGCTGGCCGCCGCGTCCATCGCGGCATCGGCGCTGGACTGCGCAGCGGCAGCGGCCCGATTCGCGGCCGCAGCGTCCGCTGCCGCGCTCTCGGCAATGGCCCGCACCTCGTCCAGGTCACTCTGCTTCACGGTTGCGCAGCCGAAGAGCAGGCCGCAGGCGGCCATCACGACGACGGGTTTGAAGGGGACTTTGTTCATCAACGTTTCCTCTTGGCGACTTTCCCTGATTCGGCGTGCGGGCGCCGCTGGCGCAGGCACGCCATATCAGGGTAAAGCGCCGGTCAACGGATTTCCACCGTCATGCCCTTACCTACCCATCGCAGCAGCGTATCCATCTGGCGGTCCGTAAGCGCCACGCACCCCCGCGTCCAGTTCATCGTCTCGTGCACCTGCGGGTCGCCCCGGCCCAGTCCGTGAATACCGATATGCCCCCCGAGAGCCGTGTCCTGCGGCGGTGACTCGCCGCGCGCGTGCGCCCGCAGGATACGCTGTAGTGCTGTGCTACCGATCTCCCCGGCCTCGTGGGCCTGCCGGGCACGCGGGACGTCGGGATAGTCCAGACCAATGAAGCGATAAAAATCGCTGTCTTGATTGACCTGGGTCACCCGAAAACGACCCTTGGGCGTCGTGTTGTCACCACGGCGCTTCGTGCGGCTGGCACCGTAACGGCCGATCGCGATGTTCGCCAACGTCTCGACGGGGTCGCCCCCCCGCATCACGGTAAGGGTCTGGCCCCCGGTATCGACGAGCAGCCACAGCCCCGCGTCGGATGTCAGCCCCGGGGCCGACACGACCCAGAACAACGGCAGCGCGATCAATAGGCGCAACCGCGCACGGGCGGCTCGCCGGCTTACTCGCGATGCGGATGTCGTGCTGCGCAGCATCCCCGCATTCTCGTCCGAATCGCCAGCACATCGCCACCGCTGCCGCGTCGCAGCCGGCCCGACGCAGACTGGAAAACCGGAATCCGATCGATTTAACCTTGTGCGCGAATGCCCGCAACCTTGCGGCCCGGCCGCATACGGAGACCGCCCCATGAGCTGGAAGACCGCCCACCGCTCTTTTTACTACCAGGATGCCCCGGAGCCCGAAGACCTGACGCTGGCGCCGGCGGAGACCGCACTGCTGTGCATCGATGTGCAGAACTACGGCATGGCGCCGAGACCGACCGCGTCCGAACAGGCGCGATGGGCGCCGTTCCACAAACGCATGAACGACATCGTGATCCCGAACCTGCAGGCACTGCAAACCGCTTTCCGTGACCGTGGCATGGATGTCATCCATGCCCGCATCGCGTGCCTGCTCGAAGACGGCCGGGACCGGTCGCTGAGTCAGAAAATGCCGGGGTGGAACAACCTGCTGATGCCGAGAGACAGCGAGGCATCGCAAATCATCCCGCAACTCGCCCCGCGATCCGGCGAGATCGTCGTCACCAAGACCACCGATAGCGCGCTGACCGGGACCAACCTGCGCCTCGTACTCGCCAATATGGGCATCCACAACCTGATCGTGACGGGGATCTACACCGACCAGTGCGTGTCGTCGACCGTGCGCAGCCTGGCTGACGAGAGCTTTCGTGTGGTTGTGGTCGAGGACTGTTGCGCGGCGGGCACCGACGAACTGCACAACAGGGAGCTGGAGATTATCAACATGATCTACTGCCACGTGATGAGCAGTAGGGAGCTGCGCGCAGTCATTGGGCTCGACTGATCGACCCGGCACCATGACGGATCGGCGGTGGTCCTGTCGTCGCCGCCGATGTAGGGTAGCGACCGCGCATCGGGTCGGGACATTCGTGCGCGCGACGGGGCACCGAATGTGCCAAAGTTGGGCGCGAACCGACCTGCCGCGCGGCATCGGTGCCGGTTGAAGCGACCGCCGGCATGGCCTGCACCGAGCACGAATATTGCAGGCGATGATTACCGGCACGCCTCGGGCGCGCCGGCAACGAACAACGGGATAACAGACTATGCCTTCCGACATCGCCGTCTACGGTCTCGGCGTCATGGGCCGCAACATCGCGCTGAACATGGCCGATCATGGGCTCAGGGTCACCGTCTACAATCGCACCGCGAGTATGACCGAGGAGTTCATGGCCGGCCTGCCCGGCGACAGCGTCATCCATGCGAGCTTCGACCTCGCCGACCTCGCCGCCTCGCTGACCCGCCCGCGGGTGGTCTTCCTGATGGCCAAGGCGGGCCAGGTCGTCGACCAGGTGATCGAAGGCCTGCTGCCCCACCTCGAGCCGGGGGATGTGGTGATCGACGGCGGCAATTCCCATTTCCGCGACAGCCAGAGACGCTACGAGGCCTTGCGCGACAAACGCATCCGGTTTCTGGGCACCGGGATCTCGGGCGGCGAGGAAGGTGCGCGCCACGGACCGTCGATCATGCCAGGGGGGGACCCGGACGCCTGGCCGCTGGTTAGCGAGATGCTACAGCGCATCGCGGCGCGGGCGGAGGACGGGGAGGTCTGCTGCCGCTGGGTCGGCGAGGGCGGCGCCGGCCACTATGTGAAAATGATCCACAACGGCATCGAATACGGCGATATGCAGCTGATTGCCGAGGCATGGCAGCTGATGCGGGACGGTCTGGGTATGCCCGCCGAAGCGATCGCCGAGACCTTCGGCCGCTGGAACGAGGGCGTGCTGTCTTCGTACCTGGTCGAGATCACCGCCGAGATCCTGAGGGTCACAGAGGCCGACGGCAGCCTGCGGGTCGATCACATCCGCGACGCCGCGGGCCAGAAGGGGACCGGGCGCTGGACCGCGATCGATGCGCTGGACCTCGGTGTACCGCTGACTTTGATCAGCGAGGCGGTATTTGCCCGGGTGCTGTCATCAATGAAGGATGAGCGGGTCGCGGCAGCGGCACGCCTCGGTGGCGTTCCCGCGGTCTATCGCGGCGACCGGGCAGCGATGCTTCAGGCAATTCACGATGCGCTTTACGCAGCCAAGATCATTTCCTACGCCCAGGGCTTCCTGCAAATGCGGGTCGCCGCGAACGAACACGGCTGGCGCCTCGCGTACGGTGAGATCGCGCTGCTATGGCGCGCCGGCTGCATCATCCGAAGCCGTTTTCTGGATGACATAAAGCAGGCCTTCGACCGCGACGCCGGATTGCCCAGCCTCCTGTTCGACGATTTCTTCGCATCCGCGCTGCGCAGCGCGGACCACGGCTGGCGCGAGGCCGTATCGCTCGGCATCCGGTCCGGCATTCCACTGCCCGCAATGACCGCGGCACTGAGTTTCTACGACGGGTACCGCAGCGCCGTCGTGCCGGCCAACCTGCTGCAGGCGCAGCGTGACTACTTCGGGGCACACAGCTATCAACGCGTCGACCGCGAGCCCGATGCGAGCTGGCATACGCGCTGGACCGGCGATCTCGGCGAGGAGAGGGTCGGTGACTGAGAACTGCACGCTGATCATCTTCGGTGCGACGGGCAACCTGGCGCAGGTCAAGCTGCTGCCAGCACTTTTTCACCTGGACAATGCCGGCATGCTGGCACCGGCGATCCAGATCGTTTGTTGCGGGCGCCGTGCCTTTTCGCAGGAGGCCTGGCTGGCGCGCGTGCGCGACATCCTCGCCGAAAACGCCCGCGACCGGCTGGCCATGACCAACTGCGACCGCTTCTGTGATCGCATCCACTATTTTGAAGGCGACCTGGCCGAAACCGAGACCTTCGTGCATCTGGCGGCACTGTTGGAACAGAAACAGTTCCCGAACAACCACGTATTCTACGTCTCTCTACCGCCCGCGAACTACGGGGGCATCGTCGAATCCCTGGACCAGCAGCAGATGCTCGCAGAGGACGGGGCCTGGCGCCGGGTCGTGATAGAAAAGCCATTCGGTTACAGCCTCGAGAGTGCACAGAATCTTCAGCACAAGATCCGCCGCCATCTACGCGAAGCGCAGACCTTCCGCATCGACCACTACATGGGCAAGGCCATGGTTCAGAATGTGCTGGTGTCGCGCTTCGCTAACCTGATGCTCGAGCCCCTGTGGAACCGCAACTACATCGACCATGTGCAGATTACCCGCACCGAGAAACTGGGCGTCGGCAGCCGCGCCGGCTTCTACGAGGGTACCGGCGCGCTGCGCGACATGCTGCAGAGCCATCTGATGCAACTGATGGCACTGGTGGCGATGGAGCCGCCCGTATCGATGGATGCGGAAGACCTGCGCGACGAAAAGGTCAAGGTGCTCAAATCGGTCCGGCCCATCCACCCGGCCGCGGTACCGACCCAGGCTTACCGCGCACAGTATGCGCAGGGCCAGATCGACGGACACAGCGTGCCCGGCTATCTCGGGGAACCCGGCGTGGACCCGCGCAGTGTCACCGAGACCTACGCCGCGATGCGCCTGTATATCGACAACTGGCGCTGGCGCGACGTGCCTTTCTACCTGCGGACCGGCAAACGCATGCCCGAGGCGCGCACGATGGTGGCGATCTGCTTCAAGCAGCCGCCCAAGCACTTCTTCCGCAGTGCCCACATCGACTGGCCGCCTCCGAACTGGTTGATCATGAGCATCGCGCCGGAAGAGTCGTTGCGCCTGGAAATCTCGGTCAAGGAGCCCGGCCTGCAGATGAAGACCCGGCAGATCAGCCTGGATGCCCCATTCCGCTGCGAGCATCACGCGCGGACCGACGCGTACGAAGGCCTGCTGCTTGACGTGATCGAGGGTGACCGTTCACTGTTCCTACGTTACGACGAGGTGGAGTGGGCCTGGCGGATCGTCGACCCGGTACTGGGTGTCTGGGCCAGCGAACGCGACTTCATACCGACCCATCCGGCCGGTCAGTCAGAGCCTGAGGAAGTGAGTCGCATATTCAACAAGGAGCACCATTACTGGCGCCATCAGCTGGATCCCGAGTGATGACGGAATGGAGAACCGAAGCGGATGCGGACGCGGTCGCGGACGCAGCCTGCCGGCTGATCGGCGTCGCAGCGCGCAACGCGATTGCGGGACATAGACGCTTCCGGCTGGTGCTGGCGGGTGGCGGCACCCCGTTGGCGACCTATCGCCGTCTTGCCGCCAGCGACCAGCAGTGGAAGCGCTGGGTGCTGTACTATGGCGACGAACGTTGCCTGCCGGTAGACGATCCGCAGCGCAACAGCCAGATGGTGGTCGACAGCGGACTGGCCGGGCGTGTCGGCAAACACTATCCGATCCCGGCCGAACTCGGCGCCAAGCCGGCCGCTGCCAGTTACCGCGAACTGGTACGCGACGCACTGCCATTCGACATGGTTTTGCTGGGCATCGGGGAGGATGGCCATACGGCAAGCCTCTTCCCCGGCCATGACTGGCCTGACAAGACAGCATTTGCGGTAAAGAACGCGCCCAAACCACCGCCGAACCGGGTTACCCTGGGCGTCAAGACACTACAGAATTGCCGCTCGATGCTGGTCCTGGTAACCGGGGCGAGCAAGGCCGAGGCGGTCAAGCGATGGCGCAGCGGGGCGAACCTGCCGATCGCGCTAGTCAGCGACGTTGCGCATGCGCTGGTCCTGGTGGAGAGAAACTGCCTCGCGTTTGCCGGCGGTCAATTAGCCACCACGGCCGAGCCGATAGAGTGAACGCCAATGATGACCCGGGCCAGCCGAGATGGACGACGCCGACCACTGGCGCACCTGGACCGAGGATGGCCCTCCAGCCGCTCGGATTTGCGCGATCCGCGGTCGCGCGCGGCGCTCACGCACCGCCGCCAGCGGACCAGGCGTAATGAACGAACTCCATGCAGCCGCATCCGCCCACAGCGCCCCTGTCGAAGGACGCTGGTCTTTGGAACGCGGCGCGCACTTACAGCGAAGCGATCGCGAGACACATGACAGGGTAGTGACATGACGAGCAGCAAGGAACAACATCACCTGTACAAGTACTATGTCGAACCGCACGCGGTCAGCGACATCACGCGCCGTACCCTGGTCCTGGTGCTTGCGGGGGGCGAAGGCTCCCGCTTGAGGAATCTGACCAAATGGCGGGCCAAGCCGGCGGTGCCGTTCGGCGGCAAGTATCGGATCATCGATTTCGCGCTGTCCAACTGTATAAATTCAGGGCTGCGCCGGATCGGCGTGCTGACCCAGTACAAATCGCATTCGCTGATTCGGCACCTGCAGCGTGCCTGGGGCTTCATGCGTCCCGAGATCGGCGAGTTCGTCGAGATCATCCCAGCCCAGCAGCGCTTGCGCCCGGAATGGTACCAGGGGACGGCCGATGCGATTTACCAGAACCTCGACATCATCTACCGCCACGAGCCCGATTACGTGCTGGTGCTGGGCGGCGATCATATCTACACGATGGATTACGCAAAGATGCTGGCGGCGCACGTACAGGAAGAGGCGGAACTGACCGTTGGCTGCATCGAGGTCCCGCTCGAGGATGCCAAGGCGTTCGGCGTGATGTCGGTGGACGAACGCTATCGCATCATGCGCTTCAGCGAAAAACCCGTGGAACCGGAGCCGATCCCGGGGAAGCCCGAGCTCGCAATGGCCTCGATGGGCATTTACATCTTCTCGATGGAGTTCCTGACCAAGGCGCTGATCGAGGACTCGGAGGACGACACCTCGCAGCACGATTTCGGAAAGAACATCATCCCGGCGGCGATCGAGAGCGCGAAATCCATGGCCTTCCCGTTCCTCAACAGTGCGGGTGAACCGGCCTATTGGCGTGACGTCGGCTCATTGTATTCTTATTGGAAGGCCAATATCGAACTCTGCGACATCGAGCCCGAACTCAACCTCTATGAACGCGACTGGCCGATATGGACGTATCAGGCACAAAGCCCGCCGGCGAAGTTCGCGTTCGACGATGAACAGCGGCGTGGCCAGGCCATCGATTCGCTGGTCGCCGGCGGTTGCATCATCTCCGGTGCTAAGGTCAAACGCTCAGTAATCTTTTTCAACACGCAGATCGAGACTGGCAGCTACATAAAGGAGAGCGTGGTACTGCCAAAGGTACGGATCGGCAGAGACTGCACATTGCGACGCTGCATCGTCGATAAAGGAACGGTAATGCCTGACGGATTTCAGGTCGGTGTCGATCACGAGGAGGACCGCAAGCGGTTCCTGGTGACCGACGAGGGTATCGTGCTGGTGACGCCCGGAATGATGAACCAGCGCCTTCACTACGAGCGCGACTGAGCGATGTCACAGAGCGAGAGTCCCCGCCTCAACCTGGTACTGTGCTGGCATATGCATCAGCCCTGGTATCGCGAGAGCCAGCAGGGTGAATACCGGCTGCCCTGGGTTTACCTGCACGCGCTGAAAGACTATGTCGACATGGCCGCACATCTCGAAGCACACCCGAAGATGCGCTGCGTGGTCAACTTCACCCCGGTACTGCTCGAACAGCTCGATGACTATGCAGACCAGTTCAAGCGCCATCTGACATCCGACTCCCGGTTCTCCGACCCGCTGCTCAACCTGCTGGCCGGGATCGATCCGGTCCCGGCAGACGCGGCGGCACGCGCAGAGATCGTGAGCGCCTGCCGGCGCGCGCATGCGCCGCTGATGATCGATGTGCATCCGAAGTTCCGCAGCCTGTTCGACATGGTGATGGCGGCCGACGGCAGCCATGTCGATCTGCAGCATCTGACCTATATGAACGAGCAGTTCTTCCTCGACCTCGTGAGCTGGTACCACCTCGCATGGTTCGGCTATTCACTGACGCAGTTGCCGCACGTCAGGGGACTGCTCAAGAACGAGGACGTGTTCGACGCGGAAGCCAGGCGCACATTGCTGGAAGTCATGTGCAATGCCTTCGACGGCTTGCTGGGGCGTTATGCAAACCTTGCGCGCAAGGGTCAGATCGAGCTTTCGATGACGCCCTATGGTCACCCGATCGTCCCGCTGCTGCTCGATTTGGATTCGATGCATTGTGCGCTGCCCGAGGCAAAGGGGCCCGAGGCCCAGGCGTATCCTGGCGGTCTCGAACGCGCACGCTGGCACATGCAGGAGGGTCTGCGGGTATTCGAACATTTTCTGGGTTGCCGGCCGACGGGCATCTGGCTCTCCGAGGGGGGTGTCAGCAGCGATGCCTTGAAGGTCCTCGACGAATTCGGCATTCGCTGGACCGCATCCGGCGAGGGCGTATGGAACAACAGCCGCTCTCTGTCCGGAATCGATACGCACGGCGAAGAAGCGCGTCGCAGTCTTTTCTGTCCGCATCTGGTTGATGGGTGCAAGACCAACATCTTTTTCCGCGACGATGGCCTCTCGGACATGATCGGTTTCGAATACCAGCAATGGGATGCCAGCGATGCAGCGACAGACTTCAACCAGCACCTGAAGAACATCGCACATTACCTCGGCGACACTTGTGACCAGCATGTGGTCAGCGTGATTCTCGATGGCGAGAATGCCTGGGAGTATTACCCGGACAATGCGTTCCACTTTCTCGGCGCGATGTACGAGGAACTGGTCACCAGCGAACACGTCCGGCCGATTACCTTCAGCGAGGCCCTGCAGGTCTGTGAGCCACAGCCACTGCCCTCGCTTTGCCCCGGCAGCTGGGTCTATGGCTCGTTTTCGACCTGGATCGGGGAGGCGGACAAGAATCGGGCCTGGGATCTCCTGATAGAGGCCAAGAAGGCCTACGACCGGGTTACCGGCACCAAGCGCTTCGACGCGGCGCAGATCGCGCGCATCGAGCGTCAATTGGCGATCTGCGAGGGCTCCGACTGGTTCTGGTGGTTTGGCGACTACAACCCCGCCGACAGCGTGAACGACTTCGACCGCCTCTACCGCCGACAGCTCAGCAATCTCTACAAGATGCTCGGTGAAGACCTGCCGCCGGATCTTGACCAGGCTATCTCGAGTGGCGGCGGAAAGGCCGAAAACAGCGGTACGATGCGACGTGGTCATGGATGAACAATGGGGCACTCGCGACGCGGGGATCCTGCTGCACGTCACTTCATTGCCCTCGGCACGAATCGACGATGACGCGCTGCGCTGGCTAGACTTCATGGTCGCCGCCGGGCTGACCGTCTGGCAGATGCTGCCGCTAGTGATCCCGGATGCTTACGGTTCTCCCTATCAGAGCCCCTCGGCGTTCGCCGGGAACCCGGGCCTGCTGGCGCCTGACGACCCGCCATTGAATCAATCCGAGTTCGAGGAATACTGCGCACGCCAAGCGCACTGGCTGGATGATTTTGCGCTGTTTCAGGTACTCAAGCGCCGCTTCAATCAAGAGACCTGGACGGCCTGGCCGGACCCTTTCCGGTACCGCGAACCCAAGGCGCTGCGCGGTGCACGCGCGCTCGACGACGCCGATATCCTGCGCATAAAGCAGCAGCAGTATCGACTCGACCGCGCCTGGGCACGCGTACGCCGACACGCCGGGGATCGCGGAATCCGGCTGTTCGGCGACATGCCGATATTCATCGCCCACGACAGCTCCGACACCTGGGCTCGGCCGCAAGACTTCCTGCTCGACGACGAGGGTCGGCCGACGCACGTCGCCGGGGTGCCGCCGGACTACTTCGCTGCGCTGGGCCAGCGCTGGGGCAATCCGCATTACCGATGGGACCGGATGCAGCAGGACGGCTTCAGCTGGTGGATATCACGGATGCAGCGGCAGTTCGAGCTGTTCGACATGGTCCGGATCGACCATTTTCGCGGCCTGGTCGCGGTCTGGATGATCGATGCCAACTGCGAGACGGCGGTCGATGGCTTTTGGCAGGAGACACCGGGTGACCTGCTGCTCGCGAACCTCCAAGCGAGATTCAGCGATCTGCCTATCGTCGCCGAGGATCTGGGCGTCATCACCGAAGAGGTGCGCGAACTGCGTCACAAGTACCGACTGCCCGGCATGGCGATCCTGCAGTTCGCTTTTGACCATTTTGAAGACAATCCGCACAAGCCGGCCAACATCACGCCGGACACGATCGCCTACACCGGTACGCACGATAACGACACCTGCGTCGGCTGGTTCCATGGCCTGGACCCGCATACCAAGGACTTCGTGTTTCAGGTACTCGGGGTGGCACCGAGCGACGACATCGCCGACCTGATGGTCAGGGTGGCGATGGACAGCCGGGCACAGCTAGCGATTGCGCCGCTGCAGGATTATCTCGGCCTCGGCGGCGAATCACGCATGAACACACCGGGGGTCAGCGAAGGCAACTGGCGCTGGCAGTTTGACTGGGACATGCTCAGCGACGGGCTGGCCGGGCGCATTCGCCAGATGATCGATGCGAGCGGGAGATCGCATGTCTCCTAAGCTGCCCTACCCGCTGGCCATGTTGCAGCGTGGCGAGTGGCACGACCCGTTCAGTGTGCTTGGCCGACAAGCCATTGGCGGCACCCAGATGGTGCGTGCCTTCATGCCGAGCGCAGAGGACGTGCAGCTCGACGACGTCGGCCCGATGCGACGGATTCCGAACACCGACATTTTCGAGTTCACGCTGAATGCGAGTGAGGCGTCCGCGCTGCCCGCCCACTACCGCCTGCACTGGACGGACAAGGCCGACGGCCGGCGCCGCTCGCAGGTTTCTCCCTACAGCTTTGCCCCGCTGCTGCCCGAAGTCGATCTGCATCTGTTCAGTGAAGGCCGGCATCACCATATCTATCGTCTGCTCGGGGCCCATTTCCTGCAACTCGACGGTATCGATGGCTGTCGTTTCGCAGTCTGGGCGCCGGCGGTCAAGCGCGCCAGCGTGGTCGGTGACTTCAACGGCTGGAACGGCCTCAGGCATCCGATGCGAAACCGCGGCGGCGGGGGCGTCTGGGAGTTGTTCATCCCGGGCCTTCAGCCCGGCGATCTGTACAAGTTCGAATTCATAAGCCGCGCCGGCCAGCCGATCCTGAAGACCGACCCCTATGGCCAATGCATGACCCTGCGTCCCGACACGGCATCGCGTATCGCAACGCCAGACGTGTTCGTGTGGCGCGACCAGGATTGGCTGACCCAGCGCTCACACTGGCAGTGGATGAACCGGCCGATGAGCATCTATGAGGTACATCCGGGGTCGTGGCAACGCCGGGACAACGGCAGTTTCATGAGCTTTCGCGAACTGGCCGATCAACTTGTGCCCTATGTCGTCGACCTTGGGTATACCCATGTCGAATTGCTACCGGTTATGGAGCACCCGTTGGACGAGTCCTGGGGCTACCAGGTCTCTGGTTACTATGCGCCGAGCGCGCGTTTCGGTAAGCCGGATGACCTGCGCTATCTGGTCGATCGCTGCCACACCGCGGGGATTGGTGTCATCCTCGACTGGGTTCCCGGCCATTTTCCGAGAGATGATTTCGCCCTCGCCCGGTTTACCGGTGAAACCGTTTACGAGCACGCCGATCCACGGCGCGGCGAACACCGCGACTGGGGTACGCTGGTCTTCGACTATGGCCGTCGTGAGGTCGCCAACTTCCTGTTGGCCAACGCAGTGTACTGGTTGGAAGAGTTTCACGTAGACGGCCTGCGGGTCGACGCGGTCGCCTCGATGCTGTACCTGGACTATTCGCGCGACGAGGGCGACTGGCTGCCGAACCAGTACGGTGGGAGGGAAAACCTGGATGCGATCGAATTCCTGCGGCATGTGAATACGGTCCTACATGCGCGTTTCCCCGGGGCGCTGACCATCGCCGAGGAGTCGACGGCCTGGCCCATGGTCTCGCGACCGAACTGGATGGGGGGGCTGGGTTTCAGTATGAAGTGGAACATGGGCTGGATGAACGACATGCTCTCCTATATCGCGCTGGACCCGATTCACAGGCGCTACCACCACGACAAGCTGACCTTCAGTCAGATGTACGCCTACACCGAGAACTTCGTGCTGCCCCTGTCACACGACGAGGTGGTGCATATGAAGCGCAGCCTGCTGGACAAGATGCCAAAGGATGTCTGGCAGAAGTTCGCAAACCTGCGGCTGCTGTTCGCCTGGCAATACGCCCATCCGGGAAAGAAGCTGTTGTTCATGGGCGGCGAGTTCGCTCAATGGCACGAGTGGCGCTCGCACGAGGCATTGGACTGGCCGTTGCTCGAGAGCCCGAATCATCTGGGAATCCAGTCGCTGGTGCGCGACCTGAACCGGCTCTACCGTGAATTACCCGCGCTTTATCGCTTCGATTTCGAGCAACGAGGTTTCGAGTGGATAGACTGTCACGACAGCGATCATTCGATTCTATCGCTGATCCGGCAGGGCGAGGGCGAATCGGTCGTCTGCCTGTTCAACTTCACCCCGATCCCGCGCGAAGGCTATCGGGTCGGCCTACCGTTCGACGGGACCTTGCGTGAGTTACTGAACACGGATGCCGCCTGCTACGGCGGCAGCAACCTCGGCAACGCGGGTCAAATCGAGGCAGCCCACGACCCCTGGCACGATCTTCCCTGCTCGGCACGGGTCAACCTACCGCCGCTCGCCGCGGTGTTCCTGCAACCTGTAGGCTAAACGACCATGAAACTCCTGTTCGCCGCCAGTGAACTCTTTCCGCTGATAAAGACCGGGGGTCTGGCCGATGTCGCACATAGCCTGCCGAACGCGTTGAGTGACCAGGGGGTGGACGTGCGCGTCATGCTGCCTGCCTACCGCGAGGTGCTTGGCCGGGTCCGGGATCTGACCGTACTCGGTTGGCTGCCGCTCAGCGGCGGTCGGGAGGTGCGCATCCTCGAAGCCGCTCACCCGGAATGCTCGGCGCCGCTTTGCCTGGTCGATGAGCCGGCAATGTTCGATCGACCCGGGTCGCCCTACACCGATGCATCCGGCGAAGACTGGTCGGACAACCCGCAGCGCTTTACCCTGTTCTGCGAGGCAATCGCCGCGCTGGCAATGGATGCGCTGGGTATCGGCTGGCAGGCCGATGTGGTGCATGCGAACGACTGGCAGACCGGCCTGGTTCCCGCGTTCCTCGCGCTGCAGACGGCGCGGCCGCGAACCCTGTTCACCGTGCACAACCTCTCCTACGACTGCCAGATCGACTTCGCGACCTTCGAGGACCTGTTACTCCCGCCACACTGGTGGTCGATGGATCACGGCGAGTTCTATGGCCGGCTGTCGATGCTCAAGTCGGGTCTGGTGTTCAGCGATCTGATCACGACGGTAAGCCCGAGCTATGCGCAGGAGATTCGAACACCGGAGTTCGGCTACGGCTATGCAGCCGTCCTCGAGGCCAATGCACACAAGCTGGTTGGCATCCTGAACGGGATAGACGACGTCACCTGGGACCCGCGCAGCGATCCGCTGCTGGCGGCTCGCTATCACGTCGACGGCAAAATCCGGTCCGGTAAGCGCGCCAATCGCGAGGCGCTGCTCGACGCGCTCGGGGCAACACCGGCAGCATGCGAGGCGACCGGGCCGCTGATCGGTTCGGTCGGTCGTCTGGTTCACCAGAAGGGGATCGACCTGCTGCTGGATGCGATCCCGACGCTGCTCGCGCACAGCGATGCCCGGTTCGTGCTGATCGGCGCCGGCGAGAGCGCGCTGGAGCAGCGGCTGCAGCAACTGGCGACCGACCATCCGGATCGGGTCTTCTGCCACATCGGCTACTCGGAGATATTGGCCCATCGGCTCGAGGCAGGCTGCGACATCTTCGCCATGCCCTCGCGCTACGAGCCCTGCGGCCTCAATCAGATGTACAGCCTGCGCTACGGCACCCCGCCGGTGGTCCGCGCCACCGGCGGGCTGGCCGACACCGTCGAGGACGCAACGGCACGCAGCATCGCGCGCGGCGAAGCCAACGGCTTCGTATTCGTCGAGCCAGACAGTGCCGCGCTGCAGGAGGCATTGCTGCGTGCGATTGCACTGCATGCGAAACCGAAACAGTGGATGAAACTGATCAAGACGGGTATGCGGGCAGACTTTGGCTGGCGCAGGAGTGCCGAGGCCTATCTCGCCTTGTACCGTGCCGAGCAAGAAATAGGAGAACTGCATCGTGGCTGAACAAGACACTACCGAAACCTGTGTACTGCCGAACATGCCGGCACTGCCGAGCGATGCAGAGACGTTGAGCCGTGATATGCGGCATTATCTCGAATACCATCTCGGCCGCTTCCTCGGCTGTGACCGATTTTATCTCTACGAGTCACTGACCTACACGATCCGCGATCGCATCATGAGCGACTGGCGCAACACCTGGTGCTATTACAAGCGTGACGGCGTTCGGCGCGCACATTATCTCTCGCTCGAATATCTCATCGGGCGCTCGCTCGGCAATCACCTGCTCAACCTGGAGCTGGAAAGGCCGGTCAACCAGGCGGTGAAGGACTTCGCGATCACGCTCGAGGAGATCGAGGACACGGAGCCCGACGCCGGTCTAGGCAACGGCGGTCTCGGCCGCCTGGCGGCGTGTTTCCTCGACAGCTGCGCCACGCTTGGCCTGCCGGTTACCGGCTATGGCCTGCGCTACGAATACGGTATGTTTCATCAGCACATAGACAACGGCTACCAGGTCGAGGACCCGGACCACTGGATGCGCGACGGCCACCCCTGGGAGGTGGAACGCCCAGAGTACACCCAGGTGGTGAAGTTCGGTGGACGCATCGAGCATTTCATCGACCTGCAGCACAAACCGCATAGCCGCTGGGTCGACACCGAAGACGTGCTGGCAGTCCCCTACGACGTGCCGGTCTCGGGCTATCGCAACAACATCGTCAACACGCTGCGGCTCTGGTCGGCCTCGGCGACCGCCGCGTTCAACCTGAAGGAGTTCAACGCGGGCGACTACACTGAATCGGTTGCGAGCAAGAACGAGGCAGAGAACATCACGATGGTGTTGTATCCGAACGACGCCAGCGAAAACGGCAAGGAACTGCGCCTACGCCAGCAGTACTTTCTGACATCGGCCAGCCTGCAGGACGTGTTCCGCCAGTGGGGCGACAGGCCGCTGGCCGAGTTTGCTGACTGCAACGTGTTCCAGCTCAACGACACCCATCCGAGCATCGCAGTCGCCGAAATGATGCGCATCCTGCTCGATGACCGCGACAATCGCTTGCAATGGAACGAGGCCTGGGCGATCACCAGCCGCTGCATGGCCTACACCAACCATACGCTGCTGCCCGAAGCCCTGGAGCGTTGGCCGGTGCGGCTCTTCAAGTGCCTGCTGCCCCGCCCGCTCGAGATCATCTACGAGATCAACGCCCGTTTCCTCGCGGATGTGCGCCAGCGCTGGCCGGGCGACACCGATCGGGTGCGCCGCATGTCGTTGATCGAGGAAGGCCCGGACCCCCAGGTCCGGATGGCCTGGCTGGCAATCGTCGGGAGCTTCTCGGTCAATGGGGTCGCGGCGCTGCACTCCGAACTGCTGACCAAAGGGCTCTTCAAGGATTTCTACGAGCTGTGGCCTGAAAAGTTCAACAACAAGACGAATGGCGTCACGCCGCGTCGCTGGCTGGCGATGGCGAACCCGAGCCTGGCGGAGCTGCTGACCGAAAAGCTGGGTGACGGCTGGCAGGCCGACCTCGGGCGCCTGGAACAGCTGCGGCCGCTGGCCGAGAACGGTGACCAGGCGTTCATCGAACGCTGGCAACAGATACGCCGGCACAACAAGCAGCGCCTCGCCGCACTGGTCGAATCGCAGACAGGGGTCGCGTTTGATCCAGACGCATTGTTCGACATCCAGGTGAAGCGGATCCATGAATACAAACGGCAGCTTCTGAACGTGCTGCATGTCATTCACCTTTACAACAGGATACGCAGCGGCGAGACCGCCGACTGGGTCAATCGCTGTGTCCTGATCGGCGGCAAGGCGGCCCCCGGCTACCAGCGGGCCAAAGAGATCATCAAGCTCGTCAACAACGTGGCGGGGGTGGTCAACAACGATCCGGCAGTCGGCGATCGGCTGAAGCTGGTATTCCTGCCGAACTACGGCGTCACCAAGATGATGTACATCTGTCCGGCGGCCGACCTGTCGGAGCAGATTTCAACTGCAGGCAAAGAGGCATCCGGGACCGGCAACATGAAGTTCATGATGAACGGCGCGATCACGATCGGCACCTACGATGGAGCCAATATCGAGATCATGGACGCGGTGGGCGAGGACAACTTCTTCTTGTTCGGGCTGAGGGCCGATGAGGTCAAGGCAATGCGTGGCAACTACAATCCCCAGCAGTACATCGATCAGGACCCCGCGCTCGCCCAGGTGATCAGCCTGCTCGAAAGCGATCACTTCAGCGGGATGGAGCCCGGGCTGTTTCGCGGCATCATCGACAGTATCCGCAACCCGGACGATCCCTGGATGACCCTGGCCGACTTTCGCGCTTATTGCGAAGCCCAGCGTCAGGTCGAAGCATCCTGGCGAGACCAGGACCAATGGGCCCGCATGAGCATTCGCAACTGCGCGGCAAGCGGCGGATTTTCGACCGACCGCACGATCGGCGAGTACAACAGCGATATCTGGCATCTTGAGCCGCTTGCTTGATTGACCCGGGCGGGGTCAAAGGTGCGGGGATGCCGCCCGCCCGGCCAGCTCGAAGGTCATCGACACGGCCCGCTGCTTACCGAACAGCCCTTTGCGCTCGACGTCGAGCGCGATCTCGTTGCCAGGGCGCTGATCGATCATCGCGATCTTGACGTCGGCAAAGTGTTCCACCGCACTACCATTGATGCTGGTGATACGGTCGCCCTCCTTCGCCCCCGCCTGCTCGGCTGGGCTGCCGCCGCTGAAACCGCTGATGTAGACGCCGCCATCGCGCTCATCGAGCATTACCCGCATCAGCCCGGCCGGCGGCAGCGACCGGTCGCGCGCCAGCACGAGATAGTCGGCCTGGTTGAACAGCTCGCCCGACGGGCTGAAGGTCGCGATCGTCGCGCCCTGGATGCCGGTTCGCCGAGTTACGCGATTGGGTATGCCGCTGCGCCCGGCGACGTGCCCCCGACCGGCAAGCACCAGAATCCGGCCTGCCGGGTGCTTGGTCAGATAGTCGGCGACTCCCTGCGCCATGCTTTCGTCCCAGGTCAGCTGCACCTCGAGAAAACGCTCGAAATTGCCGTCGCCGGTCGGGTGGCCGGCGAACATCTCGCGTAGCACCTTTTCATACGCCTCGTCGCTGAAGTCGTAGCTGTCAGGTAGCTCAGCGAGAAACTCCTCTGCGACACCGTCGATGCCGACCCGGCCGATTTCGCTGGTCAATTCCCGTGACGCGTTGAGCGCGATGATCGGAATACCATGCGCTTTCGCGAACCGAACAATGGGGCGGTACAGACGGTAGTCAAAGCGCCAGCGGTCGTAGTATTCGGTGCGGCGCAGCATCTCTGCCTCGCCGATCCTGTCGGCCAGGTAGTCGTCCAGGGCCGGTTGAAAACGCTTCTGGAACCACTCCACGCCGACCGCAAGCCCCGACGGTCGCTGCGCCATGCCGCGCAACACCTCGAGTTGAAGCAGGTGGTCGGCGAAGGCGGTGTGGGTCTCCCCGACATACAGCAGACGTTCCTCGCGCAACTTCGTCATCAACTCCGGCAGGGTTGCAGATTTTGCCGATTCGACAACAATCGGGCTCATGCCCACTGCACCCTCGTCAGCCGGAGCCACGGACACCATGCATAACATCGTTGCCAAAATCGCGACCAGGTGGCCCACCGCCCGGTTTGCGTGGCTGCTTCTGTTCAGCCTCAGTTTCATCCATTCACCCCTTTGTGCATCGAATCCCCGTCTCGCCCACGAGATGAAGATCGTGGTCGCGCCCGGGTCCGGTCGGATCCAGGTCGAGGATGTGGTCCGGGTAGATCATAAGTCTAGCCGGTTTGAATTTATCCTAAACAGCGGGCTCGCAGTGCACAGCGATACCGGGCGACTGCGCGAGCTGAGCAGATCGGAGGATGGTCTGCGCACCGCGTACCGCGTCACGCTAGAGACTCCGGCCGATACCCTCAAGTTGCATTACCACGGCAAGCCGGTGTTTTCTCCACAGCGCCGCCTCGGCG
>CBFCWF010000023.1:0-28164 GCA_965601425.1 uncultured Chromatiaceae bacterium
CGCCGAGCAACGCACCGGACGCGCCGGCCGCACCGGGCCGGGGCGCTGCTATCGTCTCTGGAGCGAGGCGCGCCACGCGCGTCTGCTGGACTGGACCCCGGCCGAGATCCTCGAGGCCGATCTCGCACCGCTGGTGCTGGAGCTCGCGAACTGGGGTGTCACACGCGCCGACGCAATGCGCTGGCTCGATGCGCCGCCCGCGGCGCACTGGCAGCAGGCGGTCGAGCTGCTGCGTTCGCTGGGGGCGCTGGACGGGCAGGGGCGAATTACCGCAGCCGGGCGCCGGATGATGCTTTTTCCGACGCATCCGCGGCTCGCGCATATGCTGGCCGCCGCGCGCGGTGCGGGACAGCAGCGGGTTGCGGCCGATCTCGCCGCGCTGCTGTCGGAACGCGATCCGCTGCGCCGCTCGCCCGGCGCCGATGTCGATACGCGGCTCGAGGCGCTGCAGGCGCTGCGCAGTGACGCTGTGCTGCCGGTCGGTGCGGATCGCCGATTGCTGCGGCGCGCCGACAGGGTCGCTAAGCAGTTCCTACGCCACTGCGATGTCGCCGACGACCCGACGCCGGCCGCTGCCGGCGTTATGCTCGCGCTCGCCTATCCAGACCGGATTGCCGCCTGCGCCTCGCCCGACGGGCGGCGCTACCTGATGCGCAACGGCCGCGCGGCGCTGCTCGGCGAGCTCGACCCGTTGCGCGGCCATGCGTTCCTGGTGATCGCCGAGCTCGATGCCGGTCTGCGTGACGGCCGCGTCTGGCTCGCCGCGACGCTGGATCGCACGGACCTCGAAGCGATGTATGCCGGGCGGATCGAGGCCAGCCGTGAACTGCGCTGGGAGCCGGGTCTGTCCGACGTCGTTGCCCGATCGGTGCGGTGCCTCGACGCGCTGCGCCTGGCGGACGAGTCGGTCGCACTGCAGCCCGACGACCCGGTGCAGCCGCTGCTGCTCGCGCAGATCCGCAGTCAGGGCCTGGCCGGGCTGCTCGACGATCCGGTGACGTGGCGGGCGAGGGTGCTGCTGATGGGCCAGCTCGATCCGGCGGGCGACTGGCCGGATTTTTCCGAGGACGCATTGCTCGACCGCCTCGAGGACTGGCTACTGCCCTGGTTGAAACCGGGCCAAGGGGTGCGTCAGCTGCACTCGATCCGAGTGCACGATCTGCTGGCGGCCGAGCTGGGCTGGGAACGGCAGCAGCAACTCGACCGGTGGCTGCCGACCCACTACGAGACGCCGGCCGGGACGCGCCGTCGGATCGCGTACGGCATCGATACGCCGCCGACGCTCGCGGTGCCGCTGCAGGAGATGTTGGGGCTCGAGGAGGGGCCGCGACTGGCCGACGGGCGACTGCCGCTTCTGCTGCACCTGTTATCGCCGGCCGGGCGGCCGCTGCAGATCACGACCGATCTGGCGGCCTTCTGGGAAGGTGCCTATGACGCGGTCAAGAAGGAGATGCGCGGTCGCTACCCGAAGCACTACTGGCCGGACGATCCGGCCGCCGCCCGGGCCACCCGGTTTACCAAGCGCAGGATGTGATCGCGCCGTCGGTTCGCGTGCTCAGCCCGCGACCAGCTGGCGCACCAGTCTGCGCACGGTCGCCGGCTCGAAGGGCTTGTCGCAAATCGCAGACACGCCGGATTGCTGAACCGCGGCAAGACGACTCTCACTGGACTCGCTGGTGACCATCAGGATCGGCAGCGACGACTGGGTCGAATGCTGGCGAATGTGCGTAACCAGCTGCCTGCCGTCCATGCGTGGCATGTTGTAGTCGGTCACGACGAAGTCATAAAGGTGGCCCGCGAGCATTTCCAGGGCCTGTACGCCGTCGCGTGCATGATCGATGTGGGTGATACCGAGCGATGTCAGCACCCTGGCGATGTGTCGCCTCGAGAACGGACTGTCGTCGACGACCAGGACCCGCAGCGCCTGGTCCTCCAGTTCGCCGCCATCCGCCGGCGCGTCGGCGAGCAGGTCCTGGGTCGCCGCCAGCGCAGTGAGTAGCTGGGCGTCCGAAAAGGGCTTCGGCAGTATGCCGACGACACCGGCCTGGCGAACCGGCTCCAGGTAGGGCAGGCGTGTCTCGCTTGAGATCAGCAGGAACGGCGTGTCGGCGTGTCCCTGAGACTTACGTATGCGCTGCACCAGCTCGGCACCGGTCATGTCGGGCAGATAGAGCGCGCTGATCACCAGGTCGGGTGCCTCGGAATCCAATGCATCGAGGGCGACGCCCGCGTCGACGGCCTCCAGCACGGTGGCCACGCGGTTGTTGCGTAGCGTTTCGCGGATGATCCGGCGCTGGGTGGGTGATGGCTCGACCACCAGCACCACGAGTTCTTCGATACTGATCCTGTCCACGCAGCCTCCCCGGGTTTCGCCACCGTCTCCGTTAGCGGCGCTACCCGCGTGGGCTTTATCGGCGTGCGGTCAGCGACGCGCGGCGCCGATTCTGGCAGACTGCGCAGCCAGCACGGTCAGCGGCGATGGAGGTCATGCGAGGTGTCTGAGGAACAGCGCAAACTGTCTTTTTGGCAGGTCCTGGGCAGCGTATCGTCCTCGTTCCTCGGGATTCAGAAGAACGCGAGGCGTGAGCGCGATTTTCGTCATGGACGGGCGCGTGATTTCATCATCGTCGGTATCCTGCTCACCGTTGTATTTGTCCTCACCGTCTGGGGCGTGGTGCAACTGGTGGTGCGGGTCGCGACGCAGGCGTCTTAGTGCCGACCGTTCATGCTTGGCATTGAGTGATGGCGCTTTTCAATGCCGGATGAGTCGTTGGGTGGGTGCCAATGCGACTTGGGCTGAGCACATGCGCCCCGGCGGATTCGACCCACGGGACGCCGTGAGTCCTTCCGTGGAGGCTCGGATGCCGCATCCCTGCGGCAGACGCCCGTGAATCGAACCCGCTGGGGCATTATCCGAGGCTGGTCGGTACTCAGGCCTTGCGCCACCACGGCGGTGGGGGCGGCGGGGGTGGTGCCATGCCCGGCGGAAAGCCCGGAGGCCCACCCTGCGGGGGCGCATAGGCCTGCCGCAGGTCCTGGCGCCAGGTCTTGAAGCGCATTTCCTGGTGGCGTTTGAACACCGCGCGCTCGCGTTCCTGCGATTTCATCAGCTGGTCCAGCTGCGCCCGCTGATAGGCGGCGAAGCGCTCCTGCTCGACGCGTTGTTGTTGGGCGAAGGCCTGACGGCCCTGCTCCTGGTAGCTGTTGAAGCGCTCGTACTCGCGCTGCATCCAGTCCGCCCCGGCCGCCGCGGTCGTGGAAACCGGGTCTGCGTCCGGCTCGTCCGCGTCGCGTACCGCGGACTCGCCTGGGTTTTCCGGCCCGGCCTCGGCGGTCTGCTCGGTGCCCGGCAGCGGCTTGCTCAGGATGTCGGTGATCCTGTTCAGCAGGGAATCGTCATCGTCTTCCTCGGTGAACACGACCGGTTTGTCGGCCGGTGGCTGGGCCTTCTGCTCCGTACCGGGCAGCGGGGTGTTCAGGATCTCGGACAGACTGTCGAACCAAGTCTTTTCGCTCATGGTCGCGCTCCGCTCAGGCCGACGACTTGGTCAGCAGACGGATCACCCAGATCAGGAACAGCGCGCCGACCAGCGCGACTACAAAGGTCGCTATCAGGCCACCGTTGCCGGCAATTCCGAGCAGCGACAGGCCGTAACCGCCGACCAGTGCGCCAATGATGCCCAGCACCAGATCACCGATCAGGCCACCCGGCGAGCGGCCGCCCATGATGCGCTGAGCGACGTAACCGGCGGCTGCGCCGATAATTAACCAAACGATGAGGGCCCAGACTGGCATAGCGTTTCTCCGGCAGTATTGTCAGTGTTGTTGGACGCCGGCAGCGACTCAGTCGTGCCGACGCATTGCTGGCGGAAGCATACTTAGAATTAAAAGATTAGTAAATACTAAATCAATGTTTCAGGGGGGGTGTCAACCGGTACCGAGACGGCTGCGGATATCAGCCTTGGCCTGGTCGACGATGGTCTCGCGGTCGAGGCTGTCGAGGATCTCACGGATTGCCAGGCGCGGGCCGGCCTCACCCCAGGACTTGCCGTTGGCCAGGTACTGCTCCGCGGCTCGTCCGACCACGTAGGTGCTGTAATAGGCGACGACGCCCTGGGCGCCGCCGGTGACGATGGCCGACAGCCCGCCGGTGCCGAGTTTCAGGGCCGAGGCCGCGATATGCACCGCCCACACGGTGCCCATCAACAGCAGCATCTGGGTGCCGATGGTCTTGACCAGCCCGCCGGCCTCGGCGCGGCTCAGTGGCAGGCCATAGGCGCGTGAGAGGTGCACGACCATGCTGACGTCGACGACCGCGGCGGCGACCAGGTCTGCGACCGGTACCGGATTGATCGCGACCGCGACGCCCTTGGCGATGCACCAGGTGCGGATGATCTTATCGCCGATCATGCGGCGTGCGCCCAGTATGCGGTCGCCGACCCGGTCGCTGAGGTTACCGGCGAACATCGACGCGTTCAGTGCGGCCAGCGTCTTGCCCTCGTGCTCCAGCAGTGCCCAGAGGTGTTCCTTCAACGCGTCAATGTCGGGTGGCCGCTGGCGTTGCTCTTCTGTTTCACTGCCGTCCGTGTCGACCCGGATCACCCACTGCGGCGCAGGTTGAGCGGCCGCGAATATCAGATTGTTCGGGTGTACCAAGCCGGCGCTGTGCGCCAGCAGCGCCTCATGCAATTGCTCAAGCTCTTCCGCGTTGTAGCGGTCGGCCTTGTTCATCACCAGGATCAATGGGCGCTGCAGCCGCGAGAGGAGGCGCAAAGCCGCGATCTCGGCCTGGGTGAGATCGCCGTCGACGACAAACAGCACCAGATCGGAGCGGCTGACCACCTCTTTCGCGAGCCGCTCGCGCGTCTCGCCATTGACCTCGTTGATGCCGGGCGTGTCAATCAGGAACACGTTGCCGTCGCGGAATTCATTCCACTGACCGCTCTGGACGGTGCGCGTCTCCCCGTGTAGCGGGCTGGTCGAAAAACGCTGTTCACCGAGCAGCGCATTGACCAGCGCGGACTTCCCGACGCTGACCCGGCCGAACACCGCGATATGGACATGCCCATGCTCGAGCTTGTCGAGCATGGACTCGACCTGCCGGTAGTCATCACCGAGCGCCTCGCGGATGTCGTCTGGCACCCGCTCGTCCTGCAGCAGCTCACGCAGGCTCTCGCGGGCCAGTTCAAGATGCGTGTCGCCGTCCGCTTCAGCGCCCGTCGACCGAGCGGAACTTGTCGACAACCACTCGGGCAAGGTTTCGCGCAGGCGTTTCCAGATCTTCACCCAGTCTCTCCTCGAACAGTCGGGCGGCCTGCCGGGGATGCAGTTCGCCACGCGTCTCCAAGGTAGTGCTCAGCGCACGGCCCAGGGTACGAAAGATGATGCCATAGGCGACCGCATGCATTGCACCGCCGGCGAGCGTACCCACGCCCGGGAACGATTTGAGGGCATTGCCCGCCACCGCGAGCAGCAGCGTGTGCGCTCTGCCCACATGCTGCTGGACCAGCTTCAGCAGCAGTTCGGTATCCACCTTGCTCACCTTGGTGCCGTAGAGTTCGGCCAATTCGCGAACCATCTGTGTGCCGAGAAAACCCTGGATCAGGAGGTCGGATCCCGGGGTGATCGCGGCCATCGCACCGACCACGGCCTTGGCCGAGTAGCCGTCGACGAGCCTTTCGGCCCGTTCCCGTCGCGTCGCGGCGAGCGCCTTGTCGACGTGTTGTGAGGCGAGTACGAAGGTGGCGCTGTCGCGCAAACTGTCGAGGATTTCCTGGTTGCCGTCGACCATCCGCTGCAAAGCGGTGGCCAGCGCCTTAACCTTCGGTGCGACCGGCCGCGTCTCGGACCGTTCGCTGCCGTCGGGCAGTTCCAGCAGGACCTCGCGGTTGCCGCCCGCAGACACCAGGACGAGTTCTGCGTTGTCCTTCCCATCGATCAGTCCCTGCAGCCGTTGCGCCAGTCGTGCGCTGTCCTCCGGGCTGTAGCGGTCGGTCTTGTTGAGCACCAGTATCAGCGGTTTGCGCAACGCCAGCAGGGCTTGCAAAGCTGCATGCTGGGCGCGATTCAGATCGCCGTCGGTAACGTATACGACGATATGCGCACGTGTGGCTTCGTCCGCAGCCAGCCGGTCAAGCGTGCCGTCCGCCTCGGCAGTGCCCGGCATGTCCGTGATCTGCAGCACGTCGCCACTCGGGCTCAGCCAGCGGTAGCGGGTCAGCTCCCGGGTCGTCCCGCCGCGCACGTCGCTTTGCGCGTCGGCGTCGGGCAGCAGCGCGCGTACCAGGGCCGACTTGCCGGTTGAGACCTCGCCGAACAGCGCCACATGGATCTCACCGGCCTCACGTCGCCGCTTCAGCTCTTCGAGTTCGCGCTGCGCGGCAGTGACATCGCTGCCCAGCTGTCGAGCGTTCTCGATCGCCTCGGTCACTTCCTCGACAGTGGGGGCCGCCGGGGCATCTTGCGCGTCGACTGCCTTGGCCTTGGGACGACTTGGACGCAATACGCGCCAAATCAGCCAGGTGATGGCCAGGCTGCCGACCGACAGCAGGCCCCACCAGAGGTAGCCCAGCCAGGCGGGGGCCGCCTGAAGGCGGGCCTGGATGTTCAGCGTGGCCTCGCTGAGCGTCAGCACCAGCAGCAAAGCGCCCAGGCCAAGGACCAGCACGGCCATGGCGATGAGCAGGCGAATGCTGCGAGGCAGATGCATGCGAAAGGTCTCCGGAGCGTAGTTGAACAACGCTACCGCAGCGGGCGGGCGCCGACAATCCGGGCCCGGCGTGCCAGGGCACGCCTTCGGTCTGCGTGGTGAGGGGCCAGCCGCCCCGCGGCGGGGCGTGCCGCCGCTCGCGCGGGTCAGGCCGGCGAGTAGATCGAGCGCGACGGCGAGGTGACCTTGCCCTGTCGCTTCAGGTAGGCCAAGGTCTGTGCGAGGTTGTTGGCCACGACACCCCGTTGTTCGAGTTCGGTCTTGATCTCCTTGGTGGAGATCTTTTTCGCCTGGCTGACGATCTGCATCACGTTCTCCGTGACGCTGCCGTCACCGGCACTGCGACGTTTGCCGCGCGCCGTGCGCCCGCCGAGGCTGCGGATCTCCGCGTCAATCGCCGCCAGTTCCTTGCGATGACGTGCAACCGTTGAACGCCGCTGCTTGCGCAGTTCGTCGAGCTGGGCGCGAACGGCTTCTTTTGCTTCGAGTTCTTCCTGTTCTTCACGTTCCTGGGCCAACCGATAGAGTTCGTCAGAGCTCAGCTCCGAAATTGCCTTTTTTGCCATTCATGGACTCCGAAATAGATTCTTGCAAACGCCCCTTCTGAGCGGGGGATAAAGTTAAGTAGAGTTGCCTACCGCCGAGAAATATAACGAGCGGCCGACAACAATGCAACGGTCGTGCTCGTTTATTTTATTGTTGACCCGATGCGTTCCGATGAATCGTCAGTTCACCTGATCCTCGCCGCATATTGATCAACGCATAATCATCGATAGAAATCGTCGGCTTCAGACGTTTGTCCCATGGATACAGCGCCTTGCTGTAAAATGCCCGTTTGCTGAATCCGTCAAAAAGATCGTAGTGCGTGACGGCCCCCTTGACTTGAATATACGCGGCAGGGGAGAGCACGAGGATGATGAACAAGACGCTGCTCAGAGTGTTCCCGTGGTGAAGGCTGATCAAAAACCAGCCCAATGCGTAGGGTAGTACGACAAGGAACCAGATCCCGCTTATCAAATGGCCGGGCAGTGCCGAGGTAAAGAAATAGTCCAAGAATGGGATCAACTGGTCGAGTAGGAACCCGACGATCAGCATCAAACTCACGAAACTGAGCGAGGCCGGGTAGTCCCATCGGTGCGAAGTGATACGGTTGATCACGAGAAGGCCGATTGACAATGCGAGCGCGATGGACGTGATCACGACCTGGTCACTCCAGAACGAGTCCCAAGTCAGTCTTTCATAGGTAGAGAGGTAGTTGTCGAATATGCTCAGCAATAGCATGAGCGCACCCATTGCAAGGGCCCATCCCCAGTGCCCGAACAAGCAGGTGCCACCGTTGCGGCAACCGATCAGCCGCGTCGGCGCGACCGGCTGCGAGGTGTCATGTATGCCTACATGTGTCCGCCCGGCATCGAATTCGAATGGCAGCCGGGTCAGTGGCACGGGGTTAGACAGCTTCTGGTGAGCGGCCCGAATACCATTTTCGTCGGCCAGCGAATGCAGCTCGTAGTCGCCGGCCGGCGTCTTGCTCAGATTGAAATGATAAGGAGAGACCGTCGGATCTTGGAGAATGATGTCGTTGTCAAGTGCCCGCCCGACGCGCAGCACATCTTTGTGGACTTTGAAATACTGGCTGCCGTGGCGCCCCTGGATTTCGACGATCAAGGCTGCCATCTTATCTCCCTGAGGAAACGCACGATCAAACGACGGGCCGCCTCGAAGTCCGTCCCGGACAGATCAAGATTGAAAATAAATCCGGTATTCGCCTTGCCGACCATCGCCGCCGTAAACAGCACATCGCTCAGTCCCGGATAATTCTTGTAGTCACGTGTGCACAGTGTCGCCTTGAAATCCTGTGCATTCACGTCCACGAAACGGGTGTCGCAGCTGAATCGATCGACATCGTCTTCGGTGGCACGTCCCCCGAATTGACTCTTGTTCAGTGCGCGGTAGAGACGATAGAACTGGAGTGGTTGGAGTTGATCAGTCTCGATCCAGAGATACTCGTAGACGACCCGGCCCACCTCGAGTCGATCGGTAAGGAAAATGTCGTTTTCGTTCTTGCAACGTATACTCAGGCGACGGTAAAGCACGTCCGGCTCGATTTTAGGGCTCGCGTCCCAGCACCGGATCGTCGGCGAAACGGCACCCGGCACCTGCATCTGGCGGAGCGAGGTCGGTTGCCAGGCGGCGTTGCTGATGCGGTCGACGTAGTTCGTCTGATAATCACGTATCTGACGGGTGATGTCCTCGAGCAGCGCGTCGGCCGAGATCGCCCGTCGCGTCGTCAGCGGCTGCAGGTAGCGGGTCGGTACGATGAAGCTGATGTCGTTGCTAGCGGTCGCGACATTGATGCCGACGACGACGCCCCGATCGTCGAAGGTCGGTCCGCCGCTCATGCCCGGGTTGAGACTACCCGAGAAGAGGATACGGCTATCGTCGGTTTGGCTCAGCACGCCGCCATTGGTACCCGCTGCGACGGTGAGGCCGAGGTCCAGCGGATTGCCCATGGCGAAAAGGCTTGCCCCTTTCGCCGGTGGTTGGCCGATCGCCAGCGGTTCGCCGAGCGGCGCCTCCGCCTCGACCAGTGCCAGGTCATGCACCGCGTCGACCGCGAGCAGGCGTAACCTGCCCTCGGAACCATCGGCAGACAGGTAGCGCAGGTCGTAGGTAGCCGGCTTCTCGATATAACGGCTCACGACGTGATAGTTGGTCGCAAGCCGGTTTGCTCGGTCGAAGATGAACCCCGAACCGATGCTGCTCTTCTTGCCGGTCTCGCGGTTGATGACACGCACCTGGAAAACGGCGTGCTCGTTGCGCTCGAACACCGACTGCGAATCGAGTGCACCGGCCGCCGGCATCCAGAGTAGCAGGGTGAACCCGAGGGCAAGCAGGGTCGAGACGCGGTACTGCGTCGTCGTGACATTCGGCACCAGTGAAGCTACTCCGGTAGGAACATATCAGCATCGGACAGCGCATGGGGCGGGGTGTTCCCGGCATCAGGCGTCATTCGCGGCCCCGATACCATAGGTCTCCTGCAGGTATTCCCGTACCGCGGCACTGTCTCCGCGAAACTGAATGCGCCTGGCCTTTTTGGTCAGCTGGTACTCGTACATGCCATCGTAGTATTCGCGCAGCAGGAACGCGATCCACGACCGGTGCCCCGCGACATCGCCATTCACGGCATGTCTTTCGAGGGCCGCGTCGAGCATTCCGCGTGCCTGCGCGTGCCGGTCGCCACCCAGCCGGCGACGGATACGAGCCATGCTGCCACGCAGATAGTCGGCCCATTGCCGGAAGCCGTCTTGGTCGCCGTAGACGCTCCGAAACTCGGTCAGCGCGTCGTGTACATATTCCTGCAGCGTGATGTCGACGCGTTCCTCGGCATTGGCTTCGAGCAGCACCAGCGGGGCGGTCTCCATGCGCGCGAAGAAGGCCGGTGGCACATGCCGACTGCCGATGTTGCGGCTCTCGTCCTCGACCGCAAAGTGTCGATTGCCGGCATCGACCATTTTCAGCAGCGCAATCGACAGGCGGTTCTCGAAATCGACCTGCGAGGGCTGAGGTCGTGCATGCGGGCCGAAAGCCGATCCACGGTGGTGGGCCAGGCCCTCAAGATCGATCTGCGCCGCGCAGCGCGTCAATAGCCGCGTCTTGCCGACGCCGGTTCGGCCGCCGATAACGACCGGGCGGCATCGCGTGCTGTTGTCCACGAGTTGGTCCAGCAGGAACCGTCGCATCGCCTTGTACCCGCCACGCACCCGGGGACACTGGATGCCCGCCTCTTCCAGCAGCCAACGCTGACTGATCTCGGACCGTTTACCCCCCCGAAAGCAATACAGCACGGCACGTGGATGACGCTCGAGAAACTTCCGCCAGGCTACGATGCGTTGCGCCTTGATGCGTCCGCTGACCAGCGTCTCGCCGAGCGCAACGGCCTGCGCGGGGCCGGCCTCCTTGTACGCGATCCCGATCTGCTCGCGTTCCCCATCGTCGATCAGCGGGTGGTTTTCTGCGGTCGGAAAGGCGCCTTCGGCGAACTCGACCGGTGCGCGGACGTCGAGCAGCGGTACGTCGCGAAGAAAAAGCGATCGCAGATCGTCCAATTGTTCAAGCTCGCTAGGCGACATCGGTGACAGCCGTGGTTCCATTGACTTGCGCGTGGCCCGGGCATTCGGAGCCGGCCGCGGCGCGGTCCGTTCTTGGCGTAATACGATAATATACCGCGACGCGGCGCCGCCTGCGGCATGCGTCATCGACTCTCGCCCGGAAAGGACGTGCCTTGGACTATCAGCGACGTTTCGGCGGTATCGCGCGGCTCTACGGTGCAGATGGCCTGCCGGCGTTGGCGTCTGCGCGAGTCTGCGTGATCGGCGTCGGCGGCGTGGGTTCGTGGGCGGTCGAAGCGCTGGTGCGCAGCGCGGTCGGTCGGATCTGCATGGTCGACATGGATCATGTCGCCGAGTCGAACATGAACAGGCAGCTGCCGGCCGTCGAGGCTGAACTGGGGCGGGCCAAGGTCGCGGTGCTGCGGGAGCGCGTCGCCGCGATCAATCCGGATTGCCGGGTCGAAACGCGCGAAGACTTCGTCACGCCGGACAACGTCGATGACCTGATTCCGGCCGACGCCCACTGGGTGCTGGACTGCGTCGACAGCTTTCGCGTCAAGGCCGCGCTGATAGCGCATTGCCGACAGCGCGGACAGGCGGTCATCACGGTCGGGGGTGCGGGCGGGCAACGAGACCCGACCCGCGTGCGGGTCAGCGACTTGCGCAAGACCGAGCAGGACCCGTTGCTGGCGCGGACGCGGCGCCTGTTGCGCCAGTCCCATGGTTTTCCGCGCAACCCCAGGCGCCGGTTCGGCGTGCCCTGCGTCTGGTCGGATGAACCTCAGCGGGGGGCGGCCGACGCATGCGACGCTCAGACAGAGGGGTCGTTGAACTGCGCCGGCTTCGGTGCCTGTATGCCGGTGACCGCGACATTCGGCATGGCGGCGGCCGCTCATGTCGTTGCCGAGATCGTGGGCATGCAGCGCTGACCCCGTGCGGTTGTCGCTGGCCGCGTTGGCGTGCACGACCCCCCGCTGACTTGACGGGCGACTATTGTGCCGCGCTATGCCTCGTCGAGTCCGCCGAACGCCTGCGCGATCTCGGGAATCAGGCGCGCCAGTTCCATCGCCATCAACGCGAAATCCGCGTCGAAGCGCGCCAGCGCGTCGGCGGCGTCTACCTCCGAGGCCTGTTCCAGTACCAGGTCCAGAAACCGGAGTCGGCGGATGCCCAGGTCGTCGCAAAGGATGCAGGCGATGCGCTCGCGCCAATCGACCGCGAGCTTCGCGACCTGCATGCCGGCATCGAGGTGCGACCGGACCTCGGCGCTGGCGAGGTCTATGCGGCGACCGCGCATGATCCCGCCGTTCTCGCCCGGCTCTTTCATTTCGCACTCGTCACCGAGCGCGAAATGCTCGGGTGGCGCGGATTCCACCCAGCGGGTGAGCACGGTCGCAGGGGAATTGGAGACCGCCAATGGTTTCAGCCGCAGGCTGCCCAACGCTTCACGCAGTGCGCTCAGCAGGTCTTCGGCCTTCTTGGCGGTCGCGCTGTCGACCACGACCCAGCCCGCATCGGGGTCGACATAGGCATACTGATGGCTGGAACGCGTGAAGGCGCGGGGCAACAGATCCGTGACCACCTCGTCCTTTAGGCGTTGCCGTTCCTTGCGTCCGACCGTGCGGCCCTCCGCGATCGCGATGGCCTCGGCCTTGTCCTCCACATGCTCGCGGATAACGGCGGACGGCAGGATGCGGTCTTCGCGTCGCAGGCAGACCATGATGCGCCCGTTCGCGGCATGGACCAGCGAGCTGGCCTCGCGGCCGGCGGGTGGGACCCAGCCAAGGCTGTGGCTGTCCAGTCCCGCGCACGGGCTGAACGACCGCTGTTCGAGGGCGGCGTGCAGGGCCTCGGGCGTATGTTCGAACGTTTCGGTCAGACGATACAGCTGCAGATTGCGAAACCACATGCACTCTTTCCCTCTCGGAAGGCGTTGAAAGGGGCGGGATTATGGACAACTGCACCGAGCCTTGCCACAGCTGTTTCAGCCCGCGCGCATGACCTCGGTGCTCGGATGCCCGGCTAGCCGCTAGAATGTAAGGTTTTCGCCTGGAAGGACCTCGTGCCGCAGAAATTCGTTGCCGGACAGCGCTGGTTGAGCGAGGCCGAACCCGATCTGGGACTCGGCGTTGTCGAATGGGCCGAAGCGCGGCAGGTCCGTGTCGCCTTCGCCGCCAGTGGGGAAACCCGCAACTATGCGATCCCCGGTGCGCCGCTGAGCCGGGTCCGCTGCGCGCCGGACGACGAGGTGCAGGACCAATCGGGCGAGTCGCTCACGGTCTGCGCAGTCGAGGAAAACGAGGGTCTGCTGACCTACCGCTGCCGCGCTGCTGACGGGGCGCTCGTCAGGCTGCCGGAACAGCAGCTCGACGACAAGCTGCGCCTGAATCGGCCACAGGACAAACTGTTGGCGCGACGCATCGACCCGGATGTCTGGTTCACGTTGCGCTATCGGGCTTGGCGTCAGGCTGCGACATCCTGGCGGTCGCCGGTCTTCGGCCTGCAGGGACCGCGCATCGAGCTTATCCCGCATCAGCAGTACATCGCCGCCGAGGTCGCGTCACGCATCGCGCCACGCGTGCTGCTGGCTGACGAGGTCGGTTTGGGCAAGACCATCGAGGCAGGCCTGATACTTCATCGCCTCGTCTTGACCGACCGGGTTCGCCGGGTCCTGATCATCGTGCCGGACGCGCTGGTGAACCAATGGCTGGTGGAGATGCTGCGCAGGTTCAACCTGGCATTCGTGGTGTTCGACCGCGAGCGGTTCGACGAAAGCGACGCGCCGAACCCGTTTCACGGCGAGCAGCAGGTATTGTGTAGCCTGTCGTTTCTGATCGCGGTGCCGCAAGCCGCCCGGGCTGTTCTCGAAGGCGAATGGGACCTGATGATCGTCGACGAGGCGCACCACCTCGGCTGGAGCGAGCAGGAGAGCAGCGTCGCGTATCAGCTGGTCGAGGCGCTGGCCGCGCGGACGCCAGGGGTGCTGCTGTTGACCGCAACACCGGAACAACTCGGGCGTGCGGGACACTTCGGTCGCCTGCGCCTGCTCGATCCGCAGCGCTTTCATGACTACCGGGCCTTCGTTGCCGAGGAAGCGGCCTATGTCCCGGTGGCCGCGTTGGCGTCGCGCCTGCTGGACGGTGGGTCGCTGGGTACGGCGGATCGGCGCTTACTGGCGGATCTGCTCGGGGATATCGCCGGGCTCTCGGCCGAGCAGCTGATCGGCCGCCTGATCGACCGTCATGGCACCGGGCGTGTCCTGTTCCGCAACACACGTCAGGCGATCAAGGGCTTCCCGCAGCGTCGGCTGAATACCTATGCACTGCCGCTGCCGGCAGCCTATGCGGCGCTGGCGGCGGAGCCTCAACCGGAATCGGGCCATGGCGCTGGCTGGACCGGGGTCGACCCGCGCGTCGTCTGGTTGCGCGAGCTGCTGGCGCGACTGGCACCGCAGAAGGTCCTGGTGATCTGCGCGTTGGCGGAGACCGTGAAGGCACTGCGCGCGCACCTGCTGGATCGCTTCGCAGTGCATGCGGCGGTGTTCCATGAGGACATGGAGATCGTCGCGCGCGATCGTGCTGCGGCCTTTTTTGCCGATCCGGACGCGGGTGCACAGGTGCTGATCTGTTCCGAGATCGGCAGCGAGGGTCGCAACTTTCAGTTCGCGCATCACCTGGTCTTGTTCGATCTGCCGCTCCAGCCCGACCTGCTCGAGCAACGCATCGGCCGCCTCGACCGGTTCGGCCAACGCCACGTGATCGAGCTGCATGTGCCCTATTTCGAGCGGTCGGCAGGCGAGGTCTTGATGCGTTGGTACCGTGACGGGCTGCAGAGCTTCGAGCGCGTCTGTCCCGCGGCCGGCGCGGTGTTCGACCGGCTCGGCGGTGCGCTGCGTCAAGCGTTGTCCGACGTCGGCCGGGTTGATCGCCTGGTCGGCGCAGCCTCAGCGATGACCGCGCGCATCAACGCCGAACTGGAGGCTGGCAGGGACCGCTTGCTGGAGCTGCATTCGTTCGATCGCCGGCGGGCGGTCGAGTTGCTCGGCCGCCTGAAAGAAACCGCCGAAGCGACCCCGTTGCAGGACTTCATCATCGCCTACTGGGACGCGTTCGGGCTGGAACATGAACCCGGCCCCGGTGGCTCGACCGTGCTGCGTCCCGGTGTCCACATGCTGCATGATCATTTTCCGGGTCTCAGCGGCGATGCGGTCACGCTGACCTTTGACCGTAGCGTGGCGCTGGCCCATGAAGACCGGCAGTTTCTGACCTGGGAACACCCGATGCTGCGTGGCTGTATCGAGATGCTCACGAGCGGGGAGACGGGTAGCGCGGCCGTGACCGTTTGCAGTCACCCGGACTATCGGACCGGTAGCCTGTTGTTCGAGGCGCTGTTCGTCAACGAATGCATTGGGCCACCGGGCCTGGAGATCCAGCGCTACCTCCCGCCCACCTGTCTGCGGCTGCTGCTCGATGCCCAGGGCGAAGAGTGTTCCGAAAGACTTCCGCATCGCGACCTCAGGGGCCTGTGTCTGTCGCAGAATCGCAAGCTCGTCGATACGGTCCTCAGGTCACAGGGAGACCGGTTGAAGTTGCTGCTGCAGCGTGCCGCCGGTCTTGCCGAGACACGTGGGGCGGCGCTGGCGGCGGAGGCGCTGGCGCATATGCATGCCGATCTGCAGGACGAGCAGCAGCGCCTTGGTGCGCTCGCAAGGGTCAATCCGAACGTACGCGCCAGCGAGATCGAGCAACTCGCGCTGCGCCGCGAGCTGCTCGCCAAACACCTGTCGGCGGCCCGGATCCGCCTCGACGCGGTGCGCATCGTCGTGATGCGCTGAGGTCGTCGTGGACGGGCGTGCCACCCCGGCGGCCGGGCAGCGCCATACACATCAAAGCGCCCGGATCTTTGCCGCCTGCGCGGACAGGTCCTGGATCGCGGCCTGCCCCCGATCCAGTTTCTCCCGCTCCTTGGCCACGACCGCCGGCGGGGCCTTGTCGACGAAAGCGGCGTTCGACAGTTTCTTCTGGGTGCGTTCGATGTCGTGGCGGAGACGCGAGATCTCTTTGTCGAGACGCGCCAGCTCGGCGTCCTTGTCGATCAGGCCGGCCAATGGGATCAGCACTTTCATGCCGCCGACCAGCGCGGTCGCAGACTCGGGACCGGCGTCACCGGGCGCGAGTACGTCGATCGACGCGGTGCGTGCGAGGAAATCGAGATATACGCGGTGCCTCCTGGCCAGCGTCCGGTCGTTCTCATCGCTGTCGGCGAGCAATACCGGCACCGCCTTGCCCGGCGCGATATTCATCTCGCCCTTGATTTTGCGGATGCCAAGAATGAACTGCATCACCCAATGCATCTCGGCCTCGGCTGCCTCGTTGACCAGTGCGCCGCGATACACCGGGAAGTGCTGCCGCATGATGCTTTGATCGATGGATTCGCTCGCCGGTATCTTGCCCGTCAGTGGTGCGACGCGCTGCCAGATTTCTTCGGTGATGAACGGCATGATCGGGTGGGTCAGTCTCAGCAGCGATTCGAGCACCCGCACCAGTGTCCGGCGGGTGCCGCGCCTGGCCGCCTCCGAGGTCGTCGACGCCGCACCGGGGTCGCTGTTCAGGACCGGCTTGCACAGCTCCAGGTACCAGTCGCAATACTCGTTCCAGGTGAATTCGTAGATCGCCTGTGCGGCCTGATCGAAGCGGTAGTTCTCGATTGCTTCGGTAACGGTCTGTTTCGCCTTCTGCAGGCGCGACAGGATCCAGCGATCGGCCAGCGAGCGTTCTATCGCGCCGTCATGCACCCCGCAATCCTGGCCTTCCGTGTTCATCAGCACGAAGCGCGAGGCGTTCCAGAGTTTGTTGCAGAAGTTCCGGTAGCCCTCGATGCGCCCACCGTCGAGCTTGATGTCGCGCCCGGTTGCGGCCAGCGCGGCAAAGGTGAAGCGCAGCGCGTCCGTGCCGTAGGCGGGGATGCCTTCCGGGTAGCTCTTGCGTGTCAGCTGCTCGATCCGTTGCGCGAGCTGCGGCTGCATCATCCCGCTGGTGCGCTTCGCGACGAGCGATTCGAGATCGATGCCGTCGATCACGTCGATCGGGTCGAGTACATTGCCCTTCGACTTGGACATCTTGTTGCCTTCCGCGTCGCGCACCAGCCCATGCACATAGACCTCGCGAAACGGGACCTCGTCCATGAACTTCAGGCCCATCATGATCATGCGCGCGACCCAGAAGAAGATGATATCGAAGCCGGTGACCAGCACGCTGCTCGGGTAGAACATCTCCAGGCGCCGGGTCTGTTCCGGCCAGCCCAGGGTCGAGAACGGCCAGAGAGCGGAGCTGAACCAGGTATCCAGCACGTCCTCGTCCTGGCGCAACGGGTAGTCGGCGGCGAGCGCGTGGCGGCGACGCACCTCGTCTTCGCTGCGCCCGACATAGATGTTGCCCTGCGCGTCATACCAGGCGGGGATGCGGTGCCCCCACCAGATCTGGCGGCTGATGCACCAGTCCTGGATATTGCGCATCCATTCGTAGTAGGTGTTCTTCCAGTTATCGGGGACGAAGCGTATCCGACCGCGCTCGACCGCCTCGACGGCCGGCTTCGCGAGCGGTCCGACTTTCACATACCACTGGTCCGTGAGGAAGGGCTCGATCACGGCACCCGAGCGGTCGCCGCGCGGCACGACCAGCCGGTGATCGACGACCTTCTCGAGTAGACCCTGGGCCTCGAGATCGGCGACGATCCGGCGCCGCGCCTCATACCGGTCGAGCCCGATATACGCGCCCGGAATCAACTCGTCTTCGTCCGGCTCATTGGCGCGGACCGCCGCATCGCTGGTAAAGATGTTGATCAGGCCGCCATGTGCCTGCGTCGCGATCGCGGTCTCGTCGCGGTGGCGCTGCCACACCGCGTAGTCGTTGAAGTCGTGCGCCGGCGTGATCTTTACGCAACCGGTGCCGAACGCCGGGTCGGCATGCTCGTCGGCGACAATCGGTATCCGCCGGCCGGTCAGCGGCAGTTGTACGAGTTCGCCGATCAGGTGCCGGTAGCGCGGGTCGTCCGGATTCACCGCCACCGCGCAGTCGCCGAGCATGGTTTCCGGGCGCGTCGTCGACACCACCAGGTTCCCTTGACCGTTGGACAGCGGGTAGCGCATATGCCACATGTGGCCGGACTCTTCCTCAGACAAGACCTCGAGGTCGGAGACGGCCGTATGCAGCTTTGGATCCCAGTTGACAAGGCGTTTGCCGCGGTAGATCAGGCCTTCCTCGTAGAGCCGGATGAACACCTCCTGCACCGCCCGGGAGAGGCCTGCGTCCATCGTGAAACGCTCGTGCTCCCAGTCCAGGGAGGAGCCGAGACGCCGCAGTTGCCGGGTGATGCTGTCGCCAGACTCGGCCTTCCATTCCCAGACGCGCTCGATGAATTTGTCGCGGCCGAGGTCGTGGCGGGTGAGCCCCGCCGCCTCGAGCTGCCGCTCGACCACCATCTGGGTCGCGATGCCCGCGTGGTCGGTGCCCGGCTGCCACAACGTGGGGCGGCCGCGCATCCGATTGAAGCGGATCAGGGTGTCCATCACCGTGTTGTTGAATCCGTGACCCATGTGCAGACTTCCGGTCACGTTCGGTGGCGGGATCATGATGCAGTAGGGCTCGCCGCCGCCCTCGTCTGGCTGGAACCAGCCACGGCTTTCCCAGATCTGGTACCAGCGTTGTTCGATTTCGTGGGGGTCGTAGGTCTTTTCCATCGCGGGCGATCCGGGCACGTCAGGCGCTGCAAAAGCCGAAATTATACCGTTTTCGACCGCAGATATCGGCCAAGTACTTTTCCGCTGGCCGACCGACGCGGATGCCGGCCAGCGAAAAAACTGATTCGGCGACGGGATGGGGGCGCGCTGTGTCCGTAACTGCTGAGCTGTCGAACAGGCCAAGGGTCATTGCTGCGGGCGGGTGCAGGTACGGCGGCGGCCGCTTTTCTTGCAAGGGACGGCTTGACGACGGCAGGGCCGGATCGCCGCGATCGTGTGTCGGGTGACCAAGACGAGCGCGCATCGGCGGCTTGTCATGCTCCAGCGGCACTGATCCGCGGCGCGCGGCCGTGTATCATTCGGGACCAAGCACAGCAATCTGAATCGGTAAGCGGACATCAGCTACCCAGTCGTCATACCCCGCGATCAGCACTCGCTGTCGCGTGCGAACATCTCTCCGAATGCGCTCAAGGTCCTTTATCGTCTGAAGGCGGCCGGCTACGCGGCGCATCTGGTCGGCGGCGGCGTGCGCGACCTGATGCTGGGCCGCGAGCCCAAGGACTTCGATATCGCTACCGACGCGCGACCCGAGCAGGTGCGCGAGGTGTTTCGCAACTGTCGCCTGATCGGCCGCCGCTTCCGCCTCGCCCACGTGCATTTCGGCCGCGAAATCATCGAGGTAGCGACCTTCCGTGGCGGGCAGGATGGCGCAGAGCCGGACAATCATCAGACCGACGAGGGCATGCTGCTACGTGACAATGTCTACGGCAACATCGAACAGGATGCGCTGCGCCGTGATTTCTCGGTCAACGCGCTCTACTACAACATCGCGGATTTCTCGATCATCGATTACGCAGCGGGTGTCGATGATCTGCGCAGCGGTGTCTTGCGGCTGCTCGGCGACCCGGAGACACGCTATCGCGAGGACCCGGTACGCATGCTGCGCGCCGCGCGGTTCGCCGCAAAGCTCGGTTTTCGGATCGCGCCGGATACCGAGGCACCGATCGGCGAGCTCGCTCCACTGCTGGCCGATATCCCGCCGGCCCGCCTGTTCGAGGAAATCCTGAAGCTGTTCCTCGGTGGCACCGCGGTGGGCAGTTTCGAAAAACTGCGCCATTACGGCCTGTTCGCACAGCTTTTCCCCGAGACAGAGGACTGCCTGGCGCAGCTCGATCAGGAGTTTCCATTGACCCTGGTGCTGCAGGGCCTGGAGAACACGGACGCCCGGGTTCGCGAGGAGAAGCCGGTCACCCCTGCGTTCCTGTTCGCAGTGTTGCTCTGGGAGCCGGTGCGTCGGCGCGCCGAGGCGCTGCAGGCCGACGGCGTCCCCGCGTTCCAGGCGATACAGCTGGCCGCCGGCGAGCTGCTCGGCAAGCAGCTGCAGCGCGTCGCGCTGCCGCGCCGATTCAGCACGCCGATGCAGGAGATCTGGTCTTTGCAGGCGCGCTTCTCGAATACCCGCGGCAAGAGGCCGCAACGGCTGCTGGCCCACCCCCGGTTTCGTGCCGCCTACGATTTCCTGCTGCTGCGGGCCGCGGCCGGTGAGGCCGACCCGGAGCTCGCGAAATGGTGGACCGCGCTGCAGGAAGGCGCGGAGCATGCCCAACCGGCGACTGAGCCGGGCAGTGCACGCCGGCGCGGGAGACGGCGCAGGGGGCGGCGCAAGGCAGCGCCCGCCGAGGGGTAAATGCAGACCGCGTTCGTCGGTCTGGGCAGCAATCTCGGCCGGCCGGTGTCGCAGGTACGCGATGCGCTGCACGAACTCGATGCACTGCAGGGAACGCGCCTGATGCATCGCTCTTCATTGTACCGTTCCGCGCCGCTCGGTCCGGTGCGGCAGCCGGACTACATCAATGCGGTGGCGATGCTGGAGACCCGGCTGGCGCCGTATGCGCTGCTGGACCGGCTACAGGCTATCGAGCAAGACCACGGCCGGGTGCGCGGGACGCGTTGGGGGCCGCGCACGCTGGACCTCGACCTGCTGCTGTTCGGTGACCGGCGGATCGCGTCCGAGCGCCTGCGGGTGCCGCACCCGGAGATCGCCCGTCGCCCCTTCGTGCTTTTCCCGCTGAACGAGATCGCACCTGATCTGACGCTGCCAGGCATCGGACCGCTGGCCTCGCTGCTGCGCGATCTGCCGGGCGACGGCCTGAGGCGCCTCCCGGAGGACGACAATGAATGATTCGCCGGATGCGGCACCGGAGTTCATCGTGGTCGAGGGGCCGATCGGCGTCGGCAAGACCAGCCTGGCCACGCGCCTCGCGGACAGCCTCGCCTGCCCGCGCCTGCTGGAGCAGGCCGAGGAAAACCCGTTCCTTGAACGCTTCTATCGGGATGCGCGCGCGGCCGCCTTCCCGGCGCAGCTGCATTTCCTGTTTCAGCGCAGCCGCCAACTGGAGCAGCTGCGTCAACGCGACCTGTTCGCCCACGGTCTGGTTGCCGATTTCATGTTTCAAAAGGATCGTTTGTTCGCGGAACTGAATCTGGCGCGCGAGGAACTGACGCTGTACGACGAGATCTACGGGCGATTGTCCATGGACGCCCCGCGGCCGGACCTGGTCGTCTATCTGCAGGCGCCGGTCGATGTGCTGTTGCAGCGCGTGCGCCGCCGTGACCGGGCGATGGAAAGGTCGCTGTCCACCGATTACCTCGCCGGGTTGGCCGACGCCTACGCCAGGTTTTTCTATTTCTACGAAGAATCGCCGGTGCTGATCGTCAACGCGGCTGAGATCAACCCGGTGGAAAATGACGCCGACTATGCGGCACTGCTGGCCGAGATCTGCCGGCCGCGCCGCGGGAGGCACTATTTCAACCCGTCTCCGCTGGCTATAAACTGAGGCCGCAGGACCGGCCCCGGTAGAGCGGGTCCCCAGGAGGGCAGGTGAGCAAGATAACGATAAGCACGTTGAACCGAATGCGGGCCGACGGCGAGAAAATCGCCGTGATCACGAGCTATGACGCCAGCTTCACGCGACAGGTCGAGCAGGCGGGCATGGACGTGATTCTGGTCGGCGATTCCCTCGGGATGGTGGTGCAGGGCCACGACAGCACGCTGCCCGTGACCGTCGCTGACATGGTCTATCACACGGCCAACGTCACGCGGGTCGGTGAGCGTGCGCTGATCGTCGCGGACATGCCATTCATGAGTCACGGCACGCCCGAGCAGGCGCTCGACACCGCGGGTCGACTCATGAAAGAGGGTGGTGCGCACATGGTCAAGATCGAGGGCGGGGCGCCGCAACTCGATACGGTGCGTCACCTGACGGCGCGTGCAGTCCCGGTATGCGGGCACCTGGGATTGATGCCGCAGTCGATCCACCAGCTCGGCGGATACCGGGTGCAGGGGCGTGGAGAGCGTGCGGCCGAGCGCATCCTGAAAGACGCCGTCGGCCTCGAGGATGCCGGGGCGCAGATGCTGGTCCTCGAGTGTGTCCCGGCGGTGCTCGCGGCCGAGATCACGCGGGCACTGGACATCCCGGTCATTGGCATCGGCGCCGGCGCCGCCACCGACGGTCAGGTCCTGGTGCTGTACGACATGCTCGGTATCACGACGCAGGGGACGCCGACTTTCGTGCGGGACTTCCTTGCGGACACGGGCAGCGTCCAGGGCGCGCTCCTTGCCTATGTGCGGGCCGTCAAGGACGGCAGCTTCCCGGCCAGCGAGCATACCCTGGCATGATCACGGTCGACGAACTGAGCGGGCTGCGTGCGTCGGTGGATGCCTGGCGGCGGGGTGGCAACGTCGCGTTCGTGCCGACCATGGGCAATCTGCATGAAGGGCACCTGTCGCTGATACGGGCTGCACGACCGCTCGCCGACCGGGTCGTGGCGAGTGTCTTCGTCAATCCGCTGCAGTTCGGCGCCGGCGAGGACTTTGCGAGTTACCCGCGCACCTTCGACCGCGACTCGGCCATGCTCGAGCACGAGGGTACGGACCTGCTGTTCGCCCCGTCCGTCGAATTGATGTACCCGATACCCCAGGAGCAACAGACCCGGGTCGAGGTGCCGGGTCTGTCCCGCCTGTTGTGTGGCGCGACCCGGCCGGGCCACTTCGTCGGTGTCGCGACGGTCGTCTGCAAGCTGTTCAATATGGTGCAGCCGGATATCGCGTTGTTTGGCAAGAAGGACTTTCAGCAGCTGATGGTGATCCGTCGCATGGTCAAGGATCTGGCGATGCCGGTGCGGATCGTGGGTATCGAAACCCGACGCGAAGCCGATGGTCTTGCGATGAGTTCGCGCAACGGGTACCTGACCGCGGATCAGCGCGCGATCGCGCCGGTCCTGTATCGGGTGCTGAGCGGGCTGGCCGACAAGCTGCGCGCGGGCAGTGCCGACTATGCCGGGCTGCAGGCGCAGGCGGTCGCGGAGCTGGCGGACAGCGGTTTCACCGTGGACTATGTTTCCATCCGCCGCGCGCTCGACCTGCTCGAGCCGGCGACCGACGACGCGGAGCTGATCGTGCTCGCGGCCGCGAATCTCGGCAGGGCCCGCCTGATCGACAATATCGAGATCTCGCGCTGACGCCCGCGCCGCCATCGCAGAACCGGTCGCGCGATGCGACGGCACGCTGCGTTGCGCACCTGATCGACGGCGCCACACCGGGGCGACGGGACAGACCGCTGGCCGTGAAGTCTCAACCCGTGTTGCGCATGCCGCCGGCGATCGCGTTGATTGACCGCAGCAAGGGGTCGAGACTTGCGTTGCGGTCGAGTTCACGCGTTTCCGGGTTGCGATAGCGCGCCAGCAGCTCCAGCTGGATATGGTTCAACGGATCCAGGTAGGGGTCGCGCCGGCGCAGCGAGGTCTTGAGCAGCGGATTCTCTTCGAGCATCTCGTCGATCTTGGCGACCTTGCGTATCCATTCCTCCGTTCGCCGGTATTCGGCCTCGATCAGGCCGAACACGGTATCGCGCGTCTGCTCGTCGGAACACAACGCGGCATATTCGCGTGCGATGTCCATGCGTGACTTGGCCAGCGCCATCTGGGTGTTGTCGAGCAGCGCACGGAAGAACGGCCAGTCCCGGTACATCCGGCGCAACGCCTTCAGGCGCTGTTTGCTCGCGCCGGCACAGCCCGCCAGCGCGCTACCCAGGCCGTACCAGGCGGGCAGTGTCTGACGGGCCTGCGCCCAGCCAAAGACCCAGGCGATCGCGCGCACCGAGGATTTCGAGCGATCGCCCTTGGCGCGATGCGATGGGCGTGAGCCAATGTTCAGCAGGCCAATCTCGGATACCGGGGTCGCCTCGTAAAAATAGTCGAGAAAGCCCGGCGTCTGCTCGGTCAGCCGGCGGTAGGCGCCTTCGCCCTTTTCGGACAGCATGCGCATATTGTCGTGGTAGCTTGCATCGTCTGCCTCGACATCGCGGATCAGGCCGGTGCTCGCACTGATCACGCCGGTGAGGCCCATCGTCAGTTCATAGACCGCGGTCTCGCGGTTACTGTACTTGTATGAAAGCACCTCGCCCTGCTCGGTGAACTTGATCTGACCCAGCAGCGTGCCGGCGGGCTGCGCGCGGATCGCATCATGCGTGGGGCCGCCGCCGCGGCCGATCGTGCCACCGCGCCCATGGAACAACCGTATCCGGACCCCGTGCCGCTGGCCAAGCGCGATCACCCGTTGCTGGGCCCGGTAAAGCAGCCAGGACGAGGCCACGATGCCGCCGTCCTTGGCCGAGTCCGAATAGCCCAGCATGACCTCCTGCATGCTGCCATGTTCGCGCAGCAGGCGCTGGTAGACCGGGTGATCGAGCAACTCGGAGATCACCGGCTCGATGCGGGCCAGGTCGTGGATCGTCTCGAACAGCGGGGAAACCCCGATGCGGCTGCGGAAGGCCTCGCCGTGCCGACCGCACAGGCCGACCAGACTGGCAAGGAACATCACGTGCATCACGTCAGAGGCCTGGTGTGCCATCGAGATCACGTAGCGGCCGATGACGCGCGGACTGATCGCCTGCTGCATCTCGGCGACCACGTCGAGAACCCGCAACACCTCTTGCGTCATTTCGGCGAGCGCAGCGCGATCCGCGATGACCGGCGGCTCCTCGATCAGGCTGCCCAGGAGCCTGAGTCGCTCGGATTCATCGAGGGCAGCGTAGTCCGGTTCGATCCCGAGCCGGGCCAGTACGTCCGCAACCGCGTCGCTGTGCACTGTGGATTCCTGGCGGATGTCGAGTCGTGCGAGGTAGAAGCCGAACGTCTGGCCCAGGCGGATCAGGTCGAGCAGCTCCGCGTTGGCCGCATCGGCGTCGCCGTGGCTGGTCAGCGAATCGCGGATCAGCGCCAGATCGTGCAGGAACTCCTGCTCGCCGCGGTACCCGATGATCTCCGGATTCCAGGGTCGACCGTCCAGCCAGGCGAGCGCCCGCCGCTCGGCCTGGCGCAGGCGCAGGCCCATCACGTACAGCTTGCGCCGGTAGGGTTCCTCGAGGAAACGTGCTGGCCATTCCTGGTCGAAACGCGCGCGATAGGCGTCGTCCTCGCGCAGGCTGGCCAGGAAAGCGGGCGACGGGGAGCAGAAGTCCTCGGAATGGGTCAGGATACCGACCAGTTCGGCTACCCGTTCACCATAGGTGCGCAGGATGGTTACGTGCTGCGTCAGAATCGCCTCGCGGGTGGTCTCCGCGGTGACGCTCGGGTTGCCGTCGCGGTCACCCCCGATCCAACTGCCGAAGCGCAGCATCGCCGGCAGGTCGATGCCCTGATAGTCCGGATGGTCGTGATAGGCGCGGCGGATCGCGCGCTCGAGTCGTCCGTAAACCACCGGGATGGCATCGAAAAGCGCACCCTTGAAATGGTGCATGCCCATGCGGATCTCATGCCGTACGTCGGGTCGTGACGGACGCACCTCGTCGGTCTTCCACAGGGTTTGTATGTGGGTATGCAGGTTGCGGGTATGTATCTCGGTATGGTCGACGAAGACCGGCGGTGCATCGAGCGCATCATTGCTCTCGAAGATGCGGCGCATCTGCAGCATGATCGAGCGCCGCTTGGACTCGGTCGGATGCGCGGTGAAAACCGGCATGTAGCGGATTTCTTCGAGCAGGTCCTGCAGTTCCTCGGGCGTTACGCCCATCTCTCTCAGGTCGCGCAGGCACGCATCAAAAGATCCCTTCCAAAGCACCCCGCCGCGTGCCGCGATACGTCGACGCTGGCGGTGTTGGAAACTCTCCTCGGCCGTGTTCACCAGTTGGAAGTAGACACTGAACGCACGGATAACCGGGCGAAGCGCGTCCGGCGACAGCTTGCTGATCAATTTCTTGAGGCGCTCCAGGCGCACCGGATCCGGCTGGTCGCGCAGCTGGATGAATCCCTTGCGCAGGCGTTCGACCGTGCGCAGTACGTCGCCGCCGGCCTGGCTGCTTATCACCTCGCCGAGCAGCTGGCCCAGCAATTTCACGCGGCCGCGCAGCGCCTTGTCGTGCTTGACACAGGCATCGACGAACAAATCACTCACGATAGGATACCTCGAACGCTGGGGAGCGGGCCTGGCCGTGAGACAAAGCCACGCCCAGGAGACATGGCGTTGGTATACTTTGGCAAATCTGCAACCTTTTTGCCGCATAAATTTACACGGCAATCCATAGACAACAGCGGTACCGACCCATGCCCCTGATCAGCCATACGCCTGCCTGGAAGTCCCTCGAGCAGCACTGGAAAGAGATCGCCGATTTGCGCATGCGCGACCTGTTCGAAGCAGACCCGGGGCGTTGTGCGCGCTTCAGCCTGGAACAGTGCGGCATCTACCTCGACTACTCCAAGAATCTCATCACCGAGGAGACCATGCGCCGCCTGCGGGCCCTTGCCGAGACAGCGGACCTGCGCCACTGGGGCGACAGCCTGCTGCGCGGCGACAAGGTCAACAACACCGAGGGCCGGGCGGTGCTGCACATGGCGTTGCGTGATCTGGCCTATCGCGACTACCAGGTCGACGGTGTCGACGTGATGCCCGGCATCCGGTCCGTACTGTCGCGCATGCGCGCGTTTTCAAAGGACCTGCGCGAGGGGCGGCGACGCGGGTTCACCGGTCAGCGCATAACGGACGTGGTCAGCATCGGCATCGGCGGCTCGAGCCTCGGCCCCAAGATGGTCTGCGAGGCGCTGCGCCCGTATCAGCGCCCCGAGCTGCGCGTACACTTCGTGTCGAATGTCGACGGGGCGCAGATGGCCCAGACGCTGGCGACACTCGATCCGGCGACCACGCTGTTCGTGATCGCGTCGAAGACCTTCACGACCCAGGAAACCATCACCAATGCCGAATCGGCGCGCGACTGGTGTATCGGTGCGCTGCATGACGAGGCCGCGATCGCCAGCCATTTCGTTGCGGTATCGACCAACCGCGAGGCCGTGGTCGCTTTCGGGATCGATCCGGAGAACATGTTCGAGTTCTGGGACTGGGTCGGCGGTCGGTATTCGCTGTGGTCGGCGATCGGTCTGCCGATCGCGCTGGCCGTCGGTATCGATCGCTTCGAGGAGCTGCTGGCCGGCGCGCAGGATATGGATGAGCACTTCGTCGAGGCGCCGCCGGAGCGCAACATGCCGGTCATCCTTGCGCTGATCGGCGTTTGGTACAACAATTTCGGTGCCGCCGGCACCCAGGCGGTAATCCCCTACGACCAGAATCTGCAGCACTTCCCGGCCTATCTGCAACAGGTCGATATGGAAAGCAACGGCAAACGCGTGACCCGCGACGGCGTGCGGGTCGACTACCAGACCGGGCCGGTGATCTGGGGGCAGCCCGGCACCGACGCGCAACACAGCTTCTTCCAGCTGATCCACCAGGGCACACGGCTGATACCGACCGACTTCATCCTGCCGCTGCGCAGCCACCACCCGATCGATGGTCATCACGACAAACTGGTCGCGAACTGCCTCGCCCAGGCACAGGCGCTGATGCGTGGGCGCACCGAGGACGAGGCGCGTGCCGAACTCACGGCGGGTGGCATCGCACCCGAAATGGTCAAGAAGCTGGTCCCGCATCGGCTATTCCCCGGCAACCGGCCGAGCAACATGCTGGTCGTCGAGCAGGTGACGCCACGGGTGCTCGGCGCGCTGATCGCGCTCTACGAGCACAAGATCTTCGTCCAGGGTGTGGTCTGGGGTGTGGATTCATTCGATCAATGGGGCGTGGAGCTCGGCAAGCAGTTGGCCGGGCAGATCCTGAGCGACTTCCGCGAGATTGCCTGTTCAACCGGGGTGGATTCGTCAACGGCCAGCCTGATCCGCCGTTATCACATGGCACTGGGCGAATAGCCGCCGGCTGAACGCTCGTATCCAGGCCTCGCACAAAGGTCACGGCGAGCGCATCGCGATCGACAATCTCCGGATCGAGGGTAATGCCGTCTCGGTGCCCGAACCCTGCGGCATCGCGCTGCCGGTCAGCGGAAACGGCGTCGGGTCGGCAAGGGTCATTTGTTCAGGATACAACAGTCCGGTCGCCCTGTTGTCGCCGGCATTGATCGCCTCGATCGGCTTAGGGGGCGGTGCAATCCGGGCCACCGCGACCTATGACGGTCTGGCGGCCGATGCGTGGACCGCTCGTGGGCTGCCTGTTACGTTCGGTTGACTCTCAGGGCCCACTACCTGGCCAAGACACGAGGGAAACGCTGATC
>CBFCWF010000024.1:0-28055 GCA_965601425.1 uncultured Chromatiaceae bacterium
CCGCTCGCCTCGGAAGGCGGTTTGCGCAGCCGCAGGTGCAGCTCACGCAGCTGGCCCTGGCCGACCTCGGACGGCGCGTGGGTCAGCAGGCAACTCGCACTCTGGGTCTTCGGGAAGGCCATCACGTCGCGGATCGAGCTGGCCCCGCTCATCAGCATCACCAGACGATCGAGGCCGAACGCGAGACCGCCGTGTGGTGGGCACCCGTAGCGCAACGCAGTGAGCAAGAAACCGAACTTCTCCTCGGCCTCCTGTTCACCGATGCCGAGCAGATGAAACACCTGTTCCTGAACTGCCTCCTGATGGATACGCACCGAGCCGCCACCGACCTCTGTCCCGTTGATGACCATGTCGTAGGCACGTGACAGGGCGTCGCCGGGCGAGCTCGCCAACAGTTCGACATGCTCGACCTTCGGCGCCGTGAACGGGTGGTGCAGCGCCTGCCAACGGCTCTCACCCGCGTCCCACTCGAACATCGGGAAGTCGACCACCCACAGCGGCTGCCAGTCGCCCGACATCAGCCCAAGATCATGGCCAAGCTTGACACGCAGCGCGCCCAGCGCCTCGTTCACGATGCCCGCCTTGTCGGCACCGAAGAAGATCAGATCGCCGGACTCGGCCGCGGTCCGTTGCATGATGCCTGCGACGGTAGCGTCCGGCAGGAACTTCAGAATCGGCGACTGCAGGCCCTCCCTGCCCTTTGCGGCATCGTTCACTTTCACGTAGGCCAGGCCCCTGGCGCCGTAGATCGCGACAAACTTGGTGTATTCGTCGATGTCCTTGCGGCTCAGCCGACCGCCGCCGGGCACCCGCATCGCCACCACGCGTCCCTGCGGATCCTTGGCCGGACCCGCGAACACCTTGAACTCGACGTCGTCCATCAGGTCGGCCACGTCAGTCAGCTCCAGCGTGCAGCGCAGGTCCGGGCGGTCCGAGCCGAATCGGCGCATCGCCTCCGCATAGCTCATGCGCGGAAACGGGTCAGGCAGCTGTACGCCCAGCGTGTTCGCGAACAGGTCACGGATCATCGCCTCCATCAGGCCCATGATCTGGTCCTCGTCCATGAACGACATCTCGAGGTCGAGCTGCGTGAACTCGGGCTGTCGGTCGGCGCGCAGGTCCTCGTCGCGGAAGCAGCGCACGATCTGGTAGTAGCGGTCCATGCCGGACATCATCAGCAGCTGTTTGAACAGCTGCGGCGACTGCGGCAATGCGAAGAACTTGCCGGCGTGCACACGGCTCGGCACCAGGTAGTCGCGCGCGCCCTCGGGTGTCGCCTTGGTCAACATCGGTGTCTCGATGTCGAGGAAGCCCTGGTCGTCGAGGAAGCGGCGCAGCGTCCGGGTCGTCAGTGCACGGCGCATGATGCGCTCCTGCATCACCGGCCGGCGCAGGTCCACGTAACGGTAGCGCAGCCTCAGCTCCTCCGAGGTGTCCTCGTCATCGAGCTGGAACGGCGGGGTCTCGGCACGATTGAGGATATCGAGTTCCTGGCCGAGCACCTCGATCTCGCCGGTCGGCAGATCCGGATTCACGGTGCCCTCGGGACGTGCGCGCACGCGCCCCCTGACCCGGACCACGAACTCGTTGCGTACCTGCTCGGCAGTTTTGAACACCTCGGGCAGGTCCGGATCGTAGACGACCTGGACGAGTCCGCTGCGATCACGCAGGTCGATGAAGATGACGCCGCCATGGTCTCGACGGCGGTTCACCCAGCCGCTGAATTCGACGGTCTGGTCAATATTGGCGGCGTTGACTTCGCCACAGTAATGGCTGCGCATACTGATTTCCCGGCTTGAAAAAGACGAGGCGCCCCGCATCGGGGCGCCTCAGTTCAGGGTGCTGACGAGGAGACGCGGTGCGTTCAGGGGCAGGCGGGGCAGGTCCCGGCGCTGCAACTGTGGCCCCCCGAGGTCTCCTTCACGGCGGCATCCGCGGGCTTGTCCTTCTTGTCCTTGGCGCCGCCCTTGAAATCGGTCTCGTACCAACCGCCGCCCTTAAGGCGGAAACCGGCCACCGAGACCAGCTTCACCAACTCGGCCCGGTCGCAGGCCGGGCAATCGGTCAGCGGGGCGTCGCTCATCTTCTGCATGGTCTCGAGCTCGTGGCCGCAAGACCCACAGCGATACTCGTAGAAAGGCATGGTGTTGTCCCAGTAGGTTTCTTAACCGCGCAATACTAACACATCGGCATATACCGGGAGAAGCGCAGACCGGGATCAGAAGATCCTGCGCCGCCGGTGCCGTCCTATCGCATGGACCAGAACCCGACAGCGCGTGTGCCGGCCGGCGTTTTCGAGGCGCAGCGACCTTGCCCGCCGGGCTACAGCGGGAGCGTGTCGTCGACCTCGCTGGCCCGTTCGGGCGACCGCTCGGCCTCGCGCAGGCGCGACACCAGCAGGCGCATCTCGGACAGCTCATGCTCGGGCATCCCGAACCGCAGGTAGCGGTCGGTGATCCGCAGCAGCGCCTCTAGCCCCTCGCAGCGGCGCTGACAATGCTCGAGCCATCGCGCAACCCCGTGCGGGTCCGCGTCCTCGGCTCGCATCCGGGCGGCCGCGGCCAGCGCCTGCCTAAGGCCCTCGGCTGGGTAGCGGTGCTCGCTCATGTCGGGTCCTGGCCCTGCCGATCACGCAGCTGAGCGCTCTGGCGCCTCAGCAGGTGGCGTATCAGCAGCTCGCGATCCTGCTCACGGATATGGGTGAACTCGATCCTGGTCAGGTGCTCGAAGCGGCCTCCGGTCCGTTCCGCCGCGACCGGGCTGCTCTCCACCACGTTGCCGTAGATCACCAGCCCGCTGAGCGACGGCAGCAGCAGCATGCGGGTCTCGATCAGGGTCCCCGGCGCGAAGCCTTGATCGACGCCGATGCACATCCCGCCGGCACTCAGGTTGACCGGGACCGCCTGTTCGGCAGACAGCTCGGGCTCGTGTGCGATCAGTGCACGTCCGATCAACTCGATCTTTCGGTCGATCGCGCGCAGATAGGCCGCCAGCTCCGGATCGCGCTTTTCTATGCGTCGCAGGCCGAGCGTCGTCTCGGCCGTGATCGACGCGATCCCGGACATGACGGTGAAGTTGCCAGCGAGGCCATGGTCCAGTCGGTCGAGGCAGTCCTCGAGTTCATCGGCCGACAAGACGCGCAGACTCAGCCGCACGGTGTCGTCTATCCGGAAGAAGTTGCGTCGTTCGGCGCCTTGCGCGGCCTTTGGGTGCTCTGCGGTCATATCCTATCGCCTGTATTCATTGCGGCTGCAGCTCCTGCAGGCCGTCCAAGTCGTCGAAGTTCTCGTCCAGGCCGCGTGTCAGGATCAGTTCCACACGCCGGTTTCGCGCCCGGTTGAGCGGACTGTCGTTGGCTACCAGGGGTTGGGTGTCCGCGAGTCCCTGCACGATTACACGCGCCTCGGCGATGTCGGGGTTGCGCAACAGCGAGTGCAGCACGGTCACCGCGCGCGCCGACGAGAGTTCCCAGTTGGAACGAAACCTGCCGGTGCTGATCGGGATGTTGTCGCTGTGACCGGTCACGGTGATCCTGCCCGGACTGGTCGCCAGCACGCGGCTTATCTTGGCCATGACCTGGTGGAATTCCGGATCGAGTCGCGCGCTGCCCGAGCCGAAAGAACCCTGCTCGTGGATACGGATGATGATCCTGCCCTCTTCCCGCTCCAGTGTGACCAGTCCCTGCTCGATCTCCTGCTCGAGCGACTGCTGCAGCTCGGCCAGCTGTTCGGCGAGTTCCTGCTCGAGCGCTCGCCGAGCGGCCTCGAGCCGCCGTTGGCGCTCGCGTTCTTCGGTATCCTGTTGCGATTCGGTCGTCGACTGCTGCGGCTCGGACGGCGTCTCCGGCTGCTGTCCGGGCTGCTCGCCCTCCCCGTCCTCGACCTTGAGGTGCTCGTGTTCCTCCTCGCTGGTCTCCTGCCGGATCTCGGTGATCGCCGATTGTTCGGCGACAGTCGGGCTCCATTCCTGCTTGATCACGCTGATGCCCATCACGATCTCATTCACCGGGACCTCCCGCTGCACACCGAATGCATCGCGCATCGACTCGGCCATCTTCTTGAAGCGCACCGCGTCGATAGTCGCAAACGACAACAACAGCACGAAGAAGCACATCAGCAGCGCCATCATGTCGGCGAAGGTCGCCATCCAGGGCGGCAGGCCGGCGTCGCATTTGGAGCAGTCATCCGCCACGCCCCGATCTCTACGCCGGTTCCGCGCGCTTCTTCGGCGGCAGATAGGTACCGAGCATCTGCTCGAGGACCTTCGGGTTCATGCCCTCCTGGATACCGCCGATGGTCTCGAGGATCAGCGACTTGTTGGTCTGCTCGAGCTGGCTGGCACGCCCCAGCTTGTCCGCCATCGGCTGCGCAAACGCGTTTGCGATCACGGCCCCGTACAGCGTCGTCAGCAGCGCCACCGCCATCGCCGGGCCGATGGCCGCCGGGTCGGACATATTCGCGAGCATCTGGACCAGCCCGATCAGGGTGCCGATCATGCCCATCGCCGGGGCCATCACCGCCATATTCTTGAACATCCGCTGGCCTACTTCGTGGCGCTGTATGGTCAGATCGATATCCTTGGTCAGCATCTTCTGCACCAGTGCCGGGTCATGGCCGTCAACGCACAGACTGATACCTTTTTGCATGAACTCGTTGCTGATCTCCTGGTCCTCGAGCGCCAGCAGGCCGCTCTTGCGCGCGATGTCCGCCAGCATCACCGCCTCGTCGATCAACTTCCTCGGGTCGTCTACCTTGTAGAAGAATGCCTTGAGCCCGATCGCAAAGGATCCGAGGAAATCTCCCAGCGACACCTGCATCAACGTCACCATGAAGGTGCCACCGACCACGATCAGGATCGACGGGACGTTGACGAACAGCATGATGTCGCCGCCGGTCGCGATTGCGCCGATAATGATGCCGAAGCCGCCGAGAAGACCGACGAGCGTAGCGATATCCACGAATTGACCTCCTTGCGAGCCCGGTCCGCACGCGGAATCGGCCCGGGGTCGAGTATGTGCTCGGTAGCGGAAGTGAGTCGGAAAACTTTAGTTCTGCCACGAGCGAAAACGGAACGCAGATGCCAAACAAATCGATACTGGTGACGGGTTGCTCGAGCGGTATCGGGCATTGCGTTGCGCTCGGTCTCAAAGACCGGGGTTACCGCGTGTTCGCGACCGCGCGACGGCGCGAGGATCTGCTCGCGCTGGACCGGCAGGGCGTCAGTTCGATCGAACTGCATCTCGACGACCCGACCTCGGTGGCCGCGGCCGCCGCGGAGGTGCTCGAGGCCGCCGGTGGCCACGTGTACGGCCTGTTCAACAACGGCGCCTACGGTCAACCCGGTGCGGTCGAAGACCTGCGCTGGGACGTTCTGGAGATGCAGCTGCGCACGAACCTGCTGGGCTGGCACGAACTGACGCGACGGCTGATTCCGGGCATGCGCGAGCGGGGCGAGGGCAGGATCATCCAGAACAGCTCGGTGCTGGGCCTGGTCGCGATGCCCTACCGGGGTGCCTACAACTGCTCGAAATTCGCGCTTGAGGGGCTGAGCGACACGCTGCGGCTGGAACTGCACGGCAGCGGCATCCATGTCAGCCTGATCGAGCCCGGCCCGATCGCAAGCCGCTTCCGCGACAATTCGCTACGCATGTTCAAACAACACATCGACATCGAGCGCAGCGTGCACCGCGACCGCTACCGCGCGATGCAGGCGCGCCTCGAGCATGAAGGCCCGACAACCGCATTCACGCTACCGCCCGAGGCGGTGCTGAAGAAGGTTATCCACGCACTGGAGAGCCCCCGTCCTCGCCCGCGCTACGCGGTGACCCTACCGACCCATGTGTTCGGTGCGCTGCGCCGCGTGTTGGGCACCCGCCCGTTGGACTGGCTGCTGCGCAAGGCATCGGGGGGCGGCAGCCGCTGACGCGCCGGTTGCGCGATGGCGACGATGTCCGGAAGCCGCGACAGGTCGGGACGCCGGGGCGTGACCGCTGCGGGACGCTTGGTAGGTCAGCCGGTTGACGGCATCCGCTATTCGAGCGTGGCCACCGATCCGAGCGCATCCCGGATCTCCTCGAGGGTCGGGGGGTAGAGCTCGTACGGTTGGGCAAACACGCCGAAGCAGCTCATCCGCCGCACCTCGGGCTGGGATTCCGAACTGAGCCAGAAATGATAGCCCGAGTAGTAAGACGAGCTGCCACCGCCCCCCATACCCTCGACGAGCCATAGCGCCGCGACGCGCACCGGCTCGGCACGGACGACTTCCTGCACCGATCGCTGCACCTTCGATACGGTGAAGGTGTCCGGGTTGATCACGACACCGTCATGCCGCACGCTCTTGATCTCGAACGCGCAGTGCGTCTTGAAGCTGTTGAACCAACTACCCACGGCGCCGTCCTGGACAAAGACGCGCGCCTTCCCGGGCCGCACGCGAAGGGGTTGGTTCAGAACCAACGTGGCACCCTGGAGCTGTGCAAAGGTATTCCCCGACGACTCGCGTACCGTGGCACTTGGCTGGCAGGCGGCAAGCATCAATGCGACAAGCGAAACGATGAATAGTCTTTTCATGTTGGTTCCCCGGCAGGAAGCTTCAATCATAGCCCACCTGGGCGACCCCGACCGCGGGGCGGGGCGGAGCTGATGTGTGGCCGGCAACAGGACGACAGACCATCGACGGGCGATTGCCCGGACCCGGGTCAGACCTGCGCCTGGTAATCGGCGAGAAAGCGGTCGAAATCCGTTTGCGGCTCCGCCTCGAGTCGCGCCTGTTCGGCCAGCGAACGCCGCGCCGCGGCATCGAACGCGGCGATCTTGTCCGGGGCCAGTTCCCGTTCGACGAAATAGCGCTGATGCTGGTGCGAAAGGCGGCGCGCGAACTGGTAGAAGCCCTCGCCCTTGTCGCGCATCTCCTCGAGCATCCGCCCGGACGGGGTCAGATCCGGCGCGCGCACCTTGGCGATCTGGTCGTCGATCGCGTCCTCGAACCAGGCGCCGCCCTCGATGCCGTCGAGCAGTTCGCAGATCGGCAGCATCGACTCCAGGATCTCCAGGGCCCAGGCACGCATCGGCAGACGCATGCCTCGATGCTGCAGTGTCAATCTGGGTTCACGGCCGCGATGTGCGACATCGAGCAGATTGCGGTCGATCTCGCGTCGTTCCAGCGCATCGATGCGCGGGCTGTCGACCAGCAGGCAGAACAACATGAAGACCTCGAGGAAGCGCCCCTGGATCTCGTCGAGTCCGAGCGGATGGTAAGCGTTGACGTCCAGCGAGCGCAGCTCGACATAGCGGATGCCGCGCTGCTTCAGCGCGAGGCTCGGCTTCTCCAGGCCTCGCAGGGTCTGCTTCGGGCGCACCGTACTGTAGTACTCGTTCTCGATCTGGAGAATGTTCGCATTGAGCTGACGGTACTCGTCTTCCGACTTGATGCCGATAGAATCCCAGGTCTCGGCCGGGGTCATGGTTGCCGCGAGTAGGCTGTCCGCGTAGCAGTTCAGATCATCGTAGCAGGCCTTGAGTCCCAGCCCTTCTTCGCGGCTGTTCTGATAGCCGATGTCGCCCATGCGCAGAGACGTTGCGTACGGCGCGTAGTTGGTGGTCTCGTCGAACGAGGGCAGATCGGTTGCCTTGCCGACGAAGAACGACTTGCACACCGCCGGCGAAGCGCCGAACAGGTAGGGCACCAGCCAGCCGTAGCGTTGCAGGTTACGAATCTGCGCCATGTACTGGCGGTCACGGAAATCACGCAGGCTGCAGACCCGCCCCTCGATCAGTCGCAGCGCCGGCCACAGTCCCTCTGCGAGCGACCAGTTGAAGTGCACGCCGGCAATCACCTGCATCACCCGGCCGTAGCGATAGCCCAGGCCGACCCGATAGACGTGCTTCATGCGCCCCGCATTCGAGCTTCCGTACTCCGCGATCGGGATGTTCCTCTCGCCGGCGAGTACACAGGGCATGCTGGTCGCCCAGAGTATCTCGTTGTCGAGACGCCGATAGACGTAAGCCTGCAGATCGGCCAAATACTCGAGCGCGTCACCGACCCTCGGCAGCGGCGGCGTGATGAACTCCATCAGCGCCTCGGAATAGTCGGTCGTGATGTCCGGATGGGTCAGCGCCGACCCGAGGGCGCGCGGATGCGGCGTCAGCGCGATGCCACCCGCGGTGGACACGCGCAGGCTTTCCTTTTCCAGTCCGAAGCGGCCATCACGCAACAGACCTACGTCGGCCTCGCCGGCAAGCCGGAAGAGCCGGCCCTGGACAGAATCGAACAAGAAGCACCCCCTGGTGGAAACGGAGGCGCGCGATTATAACCCCTTGCGACACGCTGCCCACTTGCCCGTTGCGATCGGCGTTCTGCTGAGCCATCATGTGTGCCCATGCAGCGCCGTTCGTTCCTGATTGCCAGTCTGATATCCCCATTAGTTGTATTCGCGGCCGGCCCATCCCGGGCGGACAAGAAGTCGAGTTCGCGCGCCCTGCGCCTGTGGGAACAACTTGACACCCGAAAGCTCAATCTGCGCTCGAAGGCCGCACTGATCGTCGACCATTTCGGCAATACCCTGTACGAGCGCCGCCCCGACGAGCCGATGCCGATCGCCTCGGTGACCAAGCTAATGACGGCCATGGTCACGCTGGACGCGGGGCTGCCGATGGACGAGCAGATAGAGATAACGAAGGACGACCGCGACCTGATCCGCCTGACCGGATCGCGACTCAAGTTCGGTTCGCAGTTGACCCGGCGCGAGTTGCTGATACTGGCCCTGATGGCCTCGGAAAACCGCGCGGCGGCGGCGCTCGGACGCAGTTTTCCGGGCGGCATGGAATCTTTCGTCGGGGCGATGAATCGCAAGGCACAGGAACTGGGCATGCACCAGAGCCGCTTTGCCGACCCGGCGGGACTCGACGCAGACAATGTCGCCTCGGCCCAGGACCTGGCGCGCATGGTCTTTGCAGCGATGCACTACCCGGCGATTCGCGAGGCGACCACGCGCATCAGTTTCGAGGTCCGGCCGCTGAAAAAGCGCGGTCCGTTGCGCTACGTGAACACCAACCGTCTGTTACGCAACGACCACTGGAGAATCCAGGTCAGCAAGACAGGTTACATCAACGAGGCCGGGCGCTGCCTGGTCATGCATACCGAGTTCGACGGCACGCCGACGGTCGTCGTGCTGTTGAACTCGTTCGGCAAGCTGACACCGTTCGGCGATGCCAACCGGGTGCGCAAGTGGATAGAGGCCGGTGTCGATCGAAGGCGGCGCCCGGCGGTCAGCAAGCGGCCGAGGCAGGCGTCCACCGGCTGATATTACCGCCGACGCACTGGCGCGGGTCCCACCGTTTCGGTGGCTCAGTTCAGCAGCGCGGTGCGTGGCCGCTCGGCACGGATATGGTCGGCCAGGATGTTGGCCGATTCCTCGAGCATGATCCGCAGGATCCCCTCCTCGTCCTGATCCTCGTCCGCATCCGCCGCATTCTCCTCCTCGTCGTCCAGCGCCGCCAAAGGGGGAAGACCACGGAACTGCCGCAGGCTGTTGCGCCGGTCGAGGCGCTGCTGCTCGCGCTGCTCCCATTCGGCACGCCTGACCGATTCGCGCAACGATACCGTTTTGCGCTGTTCCAGCTCGATCAGATCGTCTTCCTCGGCCAGCAGGAACTGGAAGCCGGGATTACTGGCCATACGCCGCTCCGATGCGGCGCGCAATGCGGAGACCGAGGTGTCGCCGAGCCGGTCGTGCGCCGCGGGCTTGATCGCCGCCCAGGGCAGCGCATTCTCGAGCGCCCGCTCACCATGGTCCGTCGCACCCTTCGCGGTCGGAAACACGATGTCCGGCGTAACGCCGCGATGCTGGGTGCTGCCCCCTTCGACGCGGAAGAACTGGGCCATGGTCAGGCGCAGCCGACCGATGTCCTCGCGCGAGCGCAGGAAGCGCCCCAGGTCGACCAGGGTCTGCACGGTACCCTTGCCAAACGTTGGTTCACCAATGATCAGACCACGACGATAGTCCTGAATCGCCCCGGCGAATATCTCCGAGGCCGATGCGCTGTTCCGGTCCACCAGCACGGCCAACGGCCCTGCATAGACCTGCGTGGGATCCGGGTCGCGTTCCACCTCGACCTTGCCGGACGCGTCTCTGACCTGCACGACCGGCCCCTTCTCGATGAACAGTCCGGTCAGCTCGGTCGCTTCCGACAGCGAACCGCCGCCATTGCGTCGAAGATCGATAATGACGCCGTCGACATTTTCCGCCTGTAGCTCGTCGAGCAGCAGGCGCACGTCGCGTGTCGTACTGCGGAAATCCTCGAGGCCGGCCGCCTGCGCACCGAAATCGCGGTAAAAGGCGGGGATCTCGATCACGCCAAGGCGCATGCCACCTCCGGCCTCGATGATCTCGCTCTTGGCGGCCTTGTCCTCCAGCCTGATCTCATCGCGCACCAGCGTGACCTCGCGCGTCCGCCCGCCCACGCCCTGGCTCTTGGGCAGCACGTTCAAACGCACAACGCTGTCCTTCGGCCCGCGAATCAGGTCGACCACGTCCTGCAGACGCCAGCCGACCACGTCCTCCATCGTGCCGTCGCCACCCTGTGCGACGCCGACGATCCGGTCACCGCCCTTGAGCTCGCCACTGCGCTCCGCCGGCCCGCCGGGTACCGTGCTCTGGATTTCGGTGAACTCGTTGTCGTTGCGCAAAACGGCGCCGATACCCTGCAGCGAAAGCCGCATGCCGATATCGAAATTTTCCGACAGCCGGGGGGACATATAGCTGGTGTGAGGTTCGACGCTCAGCGTGAACGAGTTGACGAATGCCTGGAACACGTCCTCAGGCTCCATTTGCGTGACACGCCGCGCGATACCCTCGTAGCGGCGTTTGAGCGTCTTGTTGATCTCGGCGTCGTCCTTGCCCGCCAGGCGCAGGGACAGGATGTCGTTCTTGATACGTTTGCGCCAAACATCGTCCAGCGCGGCGCGATCCGGCAGCCAGTCGGCGTCGGTGCGGTCGAACATGTAGCGCTCGTCGCGCTCGAAGTCGAACGCGTTCGCGTCGAGCAGCTCGAGTGCGTAGTCGACGCGCTCTTCTACGAGCTCGCGGAAGCGTCGAAAGATCCGGTACGCGGGATCCAGCTTGCCCCTGCGCAGGCTGTCGTCCAGCTTGTCCCGATAGCGTTCGAATTTCGCAATGTCCTGGGCCGAGAAAAAGCTGCGGTTCGCGTCCAGGGACTCGAGGTAGCGGTCGAACACGGCCGCCGACATCGCGTCGTCGAGGTTCGGCTTGCGGTAGTGGAACTTCTCCATCACCTGCGTGATGATCAATGCGGTCTGGCGCTGCTGCTCATTCGCACGCAGATCATCGACGGAGACCACCGACGGTTTCGCCAGCACACCACCGCCAATCAGCAGCGCGGCCGCCAGCATCATCAGTTTCGTGCAGTAATTCTTCATCATTTCACCTCGTCACGCGCTTGGGCGCGTCCGGTGCGCAGGCGCAGATCCCCTGCATACGCCGACCACCATGCCGTATCGGTGCTGCGCGGGCAAGCCGTTAACCCACGACAATCAAGCTGTTGTCCACCGCGTCCAGCGATCGTCTCAGTCCGAGCACCAGGCGCAGATAGTCTGGCGAATGCGGTGCCAGCCAGCCGTGGCGAATCAGGAAATCGATCACAACCAGATTGCAATTCAGTTTGAACTCGTCTGTTTCTCGTACAATCGCCGCCACCTCGGACAACGGCAGCAGCAGGAATTCCTCCACCTCGCCGTCGGTATTCTGCGGGACGAAGTCGTCCGGCAGCTCCAGGTCATAACAGTAAAGCACGTCGCGACGCAGTCCGCGCGGCGCCGCACGGCTGTATGAGACGACCCCGACCGGAACCGCTTTCCTGGCAAGCGCCGCCGGCACCCCGGCCTCCTCTTCACACTCCTTGACCAGATTCGCCTCGAGGCTCAACGAGTACGGAAGGCCGCCGGCGACCATATTGTCGAGCGCCCCGGGGAACAGCAGCCGGTCGCGCGCACGACGACCCAGCCACATGTGAATGCCGTCTGGGCGCCGCACGAAGCCGTTCAGGTGCTGTCCGAAGGAGCGCACGCCGAAAGGGGCCGCGGCCGCACGATCCACGACGCAAAGCGCCGCCTCGCGCTCGCCGGGCGTGACCGCGAACGGTTCACCCTGGTATGGCGGAATCACGTCCTGCGTAGCCAGGTCACGGGCCACCTGGTCCAGCGCTGCGCTGCGCGTCTCGGCAAGCTGCAGCGAACCCGCGAAACGCAGCTCCTCTGCGCGGATATCGAACACCTCGGGAAAGCGCGCGAGTTCCTCGACAAATCCTGGGCGGAGCCAGCCGACCACCTGGTCGTCGATCCTCCAGGGTACGAACACCTCGTCGATCGGTGGGTTGCATGCGGCGATATGCCGGTAAAAACCATTCACGTGAGACACCCCCTGCGCTGCAAAGTTTCCCTCCGGCACCCGGCTTGTCGGCCTGCCGCCTACTCGACCGGCAGCGCGTCGCTGACCCGCGCCACGAGGCGTCGCACGCTGTCCGCGCGCATCGGTCCCAGTCGGGTCTCGAGCTGCACGGTCTGCCCCGCCCCGATCCGCCGGTCGAGCCGGTAGGCGGCGCGCTCGCGGAAACCGCCGGCGCCCTGTGACCCGATCACGACGCGCACTCCTTGCACCGCGAGCGGCGCACGGTTGGTCACTCTGACCAGCAGGAACCCCTGCCGGGAGAGCCCCAGCGAGGCGACGACGTAGCGCTCGGGATGCGCCTGGATGTCGAGGAGGGCGAGTTGGCTGTTCGCCCGTTGACCCGCATCCGACTGCGAGCCCGCGGCCTTGCGAAAATAGCGTATCGCCTCGTCGCGCCGCCCGCTGCGCGCCGCGGCCTGCCCAAGCCCGTAATAGCCCTCTGCGGTGGGCAGCAGCGCAACACTGCGCTCGAGGTCGCGCCGGGCACCGGCGCCGTCGCCGAGTCGATTGCGGGTCAGTCCGCGCAGCAACAGCGGACGGAAATATCCGGAGTTCAGCGCCACGGCCCGGTCCAGATCCCTGATTGCCGCAGCGTCACGCCCCTGCGCCGCGTTGATTTCCCCGCGCAGGCTGTAAAAGGCCGCCTCGCGCGGCTCGAGACGGATTGCCTCTTCGACCTTGGCCAGTGCGTCCTTCAGGTCACCGCGTTTGGCCGCCTCGCGCGCCTCGTCATAGGCCTCATAGGCAGGCTTGTTGCGCTTGAGGCGTGCGATCGCACGCTGGTAGCGCTCCGCACCGATCTCGCCACCCGGATTACCGAGCCGCGTCAGCTCGACGCGGTTGGCCTCTACCCGCGCGCGCGACGGCGGGTGGCTCGCAAACAGCCCCGAAAGCCAGTTCGGCTCCCTTCCTTCGGACAGGCGCACGAAGGTTTCCTGCAGACCCACCGCGGCGGCCGGATCGTAGCCGGCCCGGGCCATGTAACGCATGCCGTAGCGGTCCGCCTCGCTCTCGTCGTCGCGACCGAACTTCTGATTCGTCAGCTGCGCGCCGAGTTCGGCGCCCATCATGCCGAGGTCGCGATAATTCGTACCCCCGAGCGCGACGCCGGCCGCGACCAGGGCGCCCTGCAGGAACACGCTGCGTTCCATCGACTGCGCGCTGTGGCGCGCCGCCGCGTGCACGATCTCGTGTGCCAGCACCGCGGCCAGCTCGGCCTCGCTGCGCAGCGCCACCAGCAGACCGCGGTTCAGCGCGATCTTGCCACCGGGCAGGGCCCAGGCATTGGGCGAGGAATCGTTCAGAATGCTGAACTCGTAAGGCAGCTGGCGGTCGCTCGCGCGGGCTAGCCGCTGACCGACCGACTGCACGTAGCGCGTGAGTTCGGGCTCGAGGACATAATCACCCCCCTGCGCCTGCCGGTACCGTCCGTAGTTCTGCTTTCCCAGCGCCAGCTCCTGGGCCTCGGAGACGAACGCGACCTCGTTGGCGCCGGTCACCGGGTTGACCGCGCAGCCACCCAGTAGCACGACCAACAAGAACAGCAGCATGCCGTATGCCAATCCTCTCCTTCCCATACTGGCATCGTCCTCCGAAGTGCGCGGGCTGCTGATCCGACCCCGCCGGCCCGGTTCAGGTTCCTTCACGCTCGGACCGCTTGATTTGCTCCCAGGCCGCATCCAGCTCATGCAGAGTCAAGGATCGCAGGTCGCGGCAGCCCGCATCGATGAGGGCCCGTTCCATGGACCGGAAGCGTCGCTCGAACTTCTCGTTGGCCCGGCTGAGGGTCTGTTCCGCGTCCTGGCCGAGCAGCCGCACGAGGTTGACCATCGCGAACAGCAGGTCGCCCAGTTCGTCCTGGAGCCGGTCCGGATCGGCCGGTTCCAGCTCGGCCTCGATCTCGGCGAACTCTTCGCGCACCTTGTCGAACGCGCCGCGCGCGTCCGGCCAGTCGAAGCCGACGCGCGCGGCGCGCCGCTGTAGCTTCTCGGCGCGGATCAGCGCCGGCAGCGCGCGCGCCACGCCGTCCATTTGCGAGTGCTCGGCGACCGACCCTCGGGCGACGCGCTCCTCGGCCTTTTTCTGCTCCCAGGCGAGGCGCAGCTGTTCGTCGTCACGGTACTCGGCGTCGCCGAACACATGCGGGTGGCGGCGCAGCATCTTGTCGCCGATCCCGCGGGCCACGTCGTCGAAGTCGAAATGCCCCTCCTCGCGCGCGATCTGGCTGTAGAACACGACCTGGAACAGCAGGTCGCCGAGCTCATCACGCAATTCTGCCATGTCGCCGCGCTGGATAGCATCGGCGACCTCGTAGGCCTCCTCCAGCGTGTAGGGCACGATGCTCGCGTAGGTCTGGCGCAGATCCCATGGGCAACCGCGCCGTGGATCGCGCAGCCGGGCCATGATGTCGAGCAGGCGAGAGACCGGGTCCATCAGCCCTCCCCCGGCACGCGATCGAGCAGTGCCGCGGTGTCGTTGCGCGGATTGTTCACGGCCCGACCGACCGGATGAATCTCGAGTTCCGGTGGCTGCTGTGCCGCGAGCAGGGCCTCGAGTGGCTGCGGCGTCTGGCTGTGGATGTCGAGCCAGCGACCGAAGGACTCGGGCGCAACGATCAGCGGCATGCGTTGATGGACCGGTTGGACCTGGCTATCGGCCTCCCCGACCAGGATCGCGCAGGACTCCAGCTCGTTTCCGTCCGCATCCTGCCAGTGCTCCCAGATGCCGGCCAGCGCCAGCGGCCGGCCGTCACGCGCGCGCAAAAGATGCGGCTGCTTGCCGCTGCCCGCGGCGCGCCACTCGTAGAAGCCGTCAGCCGGAATCAGGCATCGCCGGTAGCGAAACGCATTGCGATAGGCGGGTTTCTCGGCCACGGTTTCGACCCGGGCATTGATCATGCTGAAGCGCGAGTCCGGGCCTTTCGACCAGCCGGGGACCAGGCCCCAGCGAACCAGCGCCATCTCGCGCCGGCCGGCCGCGGCCTCGCGCACGATCGGTATCGGCTGGGTCGGCGCGATATTGTAGCGCGGCTCGAGCAGCGGCATCGGCATTTCACCGAACAGCTCTGTCAGACGGTCCGCGGTGGAGTGCAGGAAATAGCGGCCGCACATGGGTCACCCCCCCGGCAATGAGATGCCGGTGACTTTCTTGTACAGACTGACTGCGTAGGAATCCGTCATCCCGGAGACGAAATCGGTCAGCTGCAGCAGACGCCGGTAGGGGTCCACGGACGGGACCATCGCCGGGCCGATGAACTGCTCCGGGACCAGCCGGATCAGCATGCGGCTGCGCGGCGAGGCGCGCTCGCCCTTCTCCGCGACATCGTCGACTACCTGGGTGAAGCGCTCGAGCAGGTCGCCGACCACCTGGAAACCGGCGGCCTGGATGCTGACCACCTCGGGCGCACAGTAGATCCGATCGCGCGCATTCTCGATCAGCGCATCGAGTTCCGGGCGCACCGGCAGCTCGGCGAGCAGCGGCACATCGAAACGCCCGGCCAGGATGTCGTCCTCGTTCTCCATGAAACACTCGACGACCTGTCGGATCACCTCGTTGATCACCTTCGCACGCAGGAACTCGACCCGGTCCTTGGGCTCGCGTATCCGATCCAGACGGGGCCGCTGCCGTCCCGGATCCGGGACCAGGGGCCAGAACAGGTCCAGCACCTCCTGGTAGCTGAAGTGTCCGAGCCGGTAGCCGTCCTCGATATCGATCACCCGGTAGCTGATATCGTCCGCCGCCTCGACCAGGAACGCGAGTGGGTGCCGGCACCACATCGCATGGTGGGTGTCCCGCGGGATCAGGCCGACCGTTTCGGCGACATGTTCGAAGGCGACGCGATCGGCTGCGGTGAAACCCTGTTTCTTCGCACTGATGCCGCCGAAGCGGCTGCCGCCCAGCCAGGATTCGCGCGGGTATTTGGTGAACGCGGCCAGGGTCGCGCAGGTCAGCTGCAGCCCGCCGACATTGTCCGGGTTCTGCAGTCGCGTGACGATGCGAAAACCCTGCGCATTACCTTCGAACGACAGGAAGTCCTCGCGTTCACTGCCCTGCAGCATGGCGACCCGACGGGCCCCGTAGTCGGCCTCGTGCGCCCAGTGTCGGATCGCGTCCTCGCCGGAGTGACCAAACGGCGGGTTGCCGATGTCGTGGGCCAGGCACGCGGCGGCGACGATACTGCCGAAGTCGGCCGCATCAAACGGGTCCAGCGCATGGCGCCGGATCACCTGTTCGCCGGTCAGTGTGCCGATCGAGCGGCCGATGCTCGAGGCCTCGAGGCTGTGGGTCAATCGGGTCCGGACGTAGTCGACCTTCGACAGCGGAAAGACCTGGGTCTTGTCCTGCATGCGACGGAACGCCGAACAGAAAACTACCCGATCGAAGTCGCGTTGGAAGTCCGTGCGGGCGGACGCGGCCCGCGGCGGCTCCGGCGAGCCGAGGCGGGCACGCGAGAGCAGTTCCTGCCACTGCATGATCTGAGTCTTGTCTTAAGCGAAGGTGTCGGTAATCTGGTCCCGTCGGCTCAGACTGTAACACTGCGGATCGCAGACTGACCACTGCGCGGCCGGGCCGGCCTGCGCGCGTCTAGACAACTGTGTGCCCGGGAAGCAATAGAATTTGTTTATAACCAAGCGCTAATGTAAAATCGGCGGTCGATTTCATGCGGGCCAGGCCATCGCCGCCCGCAGACCCGTCCACGCGGCACCGGACGGAAAGTGTCGCGCCCCGCCCGACCGGGCCGAGGTGCGCGTCAGACACCATGGTCCATCGACCGAACCCAGGAGTCCGTGAAGTGAAGTCGTCCCAGTCCGTCGTCCTCGCGCTGCTGTTCGCAATCCCTGGTGCGGCATCTGCGGCCAACGATCCACCCGGCGGGTTCACGCTGCACGAGGTGGCACGAGAGGCCGTCGCGTCGACCCTGTCTTTTGCCGGGACCGTGACCGCCGACAAGACCCTGCAGCTCACTGCGCAGATGCCAGGCCGTATCGCGCGTGTCGCGGGCCAGGAGGGCGACCGCTTCGCGGCCGGTACGGTGCTGGTCGAACTCGACGACACCGCGCTGCTCGCGAGGCTCGAGGCCGCCGTCGCGGCCCGCGAAGCGGCCGCGGCCGACATGCGCAACGCCCGGGTCCAGCTCGATCGCGAACTGTACTCGCCACGCTCGAACTCGTCGGGCAGCGCACCGGGGGGTATGGGCGTGCCGGCGATGATGGATCAGATGTTCACGAACCCGATGCAGAACATGATGGGCATGCGCAACCGCGGCCAGGAGCGCACCTCCGACCTGGTCGGGGCCGAGACTCAGCTGGCCCAGGCGACCACGCGACTGAAGAGCGCCGATGCCAACATCCGCGAGCTGCAGTCGCTGCTGCGCGACACGCAGGGCGTGGCGCAGTTCGCCGGCGTGATCCAGAAAGTACACGTGGAGGTCGGAGACACGGTACAACCCGGCCAGCCGCTGCTGGATTTCAGCGAATCCGCCGCGCTGGTGGTCGAGGCCGACCTCCCGGTACGCCTGAGCAGGACGCTGCGGCCCGGCCAGCCGCTGGACGTGGCGCCGGGCGGCGACCAGGTGCTGCAGGCCGCAGTCAGCCGGATTCACCCGGTCGCCGACCCGCGTCAGAACACGGTGCGCATCGAACTCGCCCTTCCAGACGGCAGCGGCGCGACCCCCGGGCAGTATGTCGAGATCCGCGTCCCCGACACCGCCGGGCAGCGGCCGGCGCAGCTGACCATCCCGCAGAGCGCGATCGTTCACAAGGGGGGGCTGCCGCTGGTCTATGCCGTCGACGACCAGGGCAAGGCGCGGTTGCGCGTCGTGCGCCTGGGTAATGCGACCGACGACGGCCGGCGAGTCGTGCTCTCCGGCGTCAATGCGGGTGATCTTCTGCTCGACCGGCCGCCTCCCGGGCTGCGTGCCGGTACCCAGGTCACGACCCCGGCGGCACCGAACAACACCCAGAACGCCGACTAGGGGGCCTGCGCCTTGTCTGACACCGACCGCAAGGAAAACGCGGCCGCCGAGCTCGGCCTCGCCGGAAAGACCGCCCGCGCGTTCATTCACTCGCCGCTGTCGCCGCTGCTGTTCCTGGCGATGCTCGCGATGGGCATCCTCGGCCTGATGGCGACGCCGCGCCAGGAGGACCCACAGATCTCGGTGCCGCTGGTCGACATCTTCCTCGCCTACCCCGGCGCCTCGGCGCAACAGGTGGCCGCGATGGCCGTCGACCCGTTGGAACGGATCATGAGCGAGATCCCCGGCGTGAAACACGTGTACTCGGCCAGCCTGCGCGGCCAGGGTATCGTCACGGTGCGCTTCAAGGTCGGCGAGCAGACCGGCCCGTCGCTGGTCAAGGTGCACGACAAACTGGCCTCGCATCTCGACAAGATGCCGGCCGGGGTGCAGATGCCACCGCTGGTCAAGGTCAAGGGCATCGACGACGTACCGGTGGTCACACTGACCCTGTGGTCGCCGGAACTCGACGGCGGCAGCCTGCGCCGCCTGGGCCTCAATCTGCTGCAGCAGCTCAAGCAGATCCCCAACACCGGCCAGGGCTTCGTCGTCGGCGGCCAGGCGCAGCAGATCCGGGTCGAGATCTTGCCGGAGAAGCTGCGCGGCAAGGGCATCTCGAGCGGCGACGTGATCCAGGTGATCCGCGGCAGCAACGCCGAACAGATGGTCGGTCGCGCCGAGTCCGACAACACTGCGTCGCGCATCTATGCGGGCAGCTTCCTGCGGTCGCCGCGCGACGTAGAGAACCTCGTGGTGCGCGTGGTCGATGGCACCCCGATCTATGTGCGCGACGTGGCGAATGTCTCCTGGGCGAACGAGGAGGCCGCCAGCTATGTCAACTACTACACGGGTCCGGCCTACGGCGAGGCCCAAGGCCTCGAGAAACACGCCGAGGGCGAGCTCGCGGTCACGGTCGCAATCGCGAAGAAGGAGGGTTCGAACGGTGTCACGGTCGCGAACGACATCCTGGCGATGGTCGAGTCGCTGAAGGGCCGACTGATCCCGGAGCAGGTCGAGGTCGAGGTCACGCGCAACTATGGCGAGACCGCGCAGGAAAAGGTCAACGAGCTGCTGTTCAAGCTCGTCGTCGCGACCGGCATCGTTACCGTGCTGGTCTGGTATGCGCTGGGTCTGAAGCCGGCCATTGTGGTCACGGTCGTGATCCCGGTGGTCATACTGATGACGGTGTTCGCGGCGTTCGTGATGGGCTTCAGCATCGATCGGGTATCGCTGTTCGCATTGATTTTCTCGATCGGAATACTGGTCGACGACGCGATCGTCGTGGTCGAGAACATCTACCGACGCTGGCTGATGGCGGGCGAGCCGTCGACCGCAATCGCCGTGGACGCGGTGCGCGAGGTCGGCAACCCGACCATCCTCGCGACCTTTACCGTGGTCGCGGCACTGATGCCGATGGCGTTCGTCAGTGGTCTGATGGGGCCCTACATGGCACCGATCCCGGTGCTCGGCTCGATCGCGATGCTGATTTCGCTGTTTGCGGCGTTCGCCTTCACCTCGTACCTGGCGATGCGCATCCGGCCGTCGATGGCGCAACTCGAAAAGGCCGAGCAGGCGGAACACGCGAGCAACGAAAAGCTGGACCGGCTGTTCCGCCGGATCATACCGCGGCTGCTCGACAACAAGGTCGCTGGGTACGGCTTCCTCGCCGGTCTGGTCGTGCTGTTCTTTGCGGTGATGGGGATGTTCTATACCACCGCGGTCACGGTCAAAATGCTGCCCTACGACAACAAGCCCGAATTCGCCGTCGTAATCGACATGCCGGAGGGGACCGCGCTGCCGGCCACCGCAAACATGGCGCGCGAACTGGCCGAGCGGTTGCGCGAGATCCCGGAGGTCACCGCGCTGCAGACCTACGCCGGCACCGCGCGGCCGTTCGATTTCAACGGCATGGTGCGCCACTACTACCTGCGCGAGGACCCGTGGCAGGCCGAGATCCAGGTGCAGCTGTTGAACAAGACGGAGCGCGACCGTTCGAGCCACGAGATCGCCGAGGCGGCGCGCGCGCTGCTGACCCCGATGGCACGCGCCGCCGGGGCGCACATCACGGTGGCCGAGATGCCGCCGGGCCCGCCGGTGCTGCAGGCGGTCGTCGCGGAGATCTATGGCCCGGATGCGGCGACACGGCGCCAGGTCGCGGCGGACATGACGGCTGTCTTCGAATCGGTCGACGGCCTCGCCGACGTAGACAGCTACATGAGTCAGCCGTACGCGGCATGGCGCTTCGTGATCGACACGCAGAAGGCATCGACCAAGGGCGTTTCGGCACGGACCGTCATCGAGACGCTGTCGACTGCGATGGGCGCCTATAAGATCACTGACCTACGCGAGGGTTCGGCACTGGAACCGACCTGGATCGTGATCGAGGCGCCGCTGGCGCTACGCGCGAACCCGCAGGCGCTCAGCGATCTGCCGATTCCGGGCCCGCGCGGCAGCACGCTGCCGCTGGCCGAGCTCGGCAGTTTCGAGAGAATCGAGGAAGACCCGATCATCTATCACAAGGACCTGCGTCCGCTCGAGTATGTCGTCGGCGATGCGGTCGGCCGGCTCGGCGCGCCGATCTACCCGATGCTCGAGATCGACGATCGCCTGCAAGACTATGAGACGCCGGACGGCCAGACGCTGTCTGGCACGATGACCGGCCCGCCCGAGGACAACGGGCTGTCGGCCTTCGAGTGGGCAGGCGAATGGACCGTGACCTACGAGACGTTTCGCGACATGGGCGCCGCGTTCGCGGTCGCGCTGGTGCTGATCTATATGCTGGTGGTCGGGATGTTCGGCAACTTCCTGGTCCCCGCGATCATCATGGCGCCGATCCCGCTGACCCTGCTCGGGATCGTGCCGGGCCACTGGCTGATCGGCCTGCTCAGTGGTCAGAACGCGTACTTTACGGCCACCTCGATGATCGGCTTCATCGCTTTGGCCGGGATCATCGTGCGCAACTCGATCCTGCTGGTCGACTTTGCGATCGAAGAGGTGCGCCAGGGGGTCGACGTGCGGGAGGCCGTCTTGCGCTCGTGCAAGGCCCGCACCCGGCCCATCATGATCACCGCATTCGCGCTGATCGGCGGCGCCAGCGTGATCCTGACAGACCCGATCTTCCAGGGCATGGCCATTTCGCTGATGTTCGGCGTGTTCGTGTCGACCGTGCTGACATTGCTGGTGATCCCGCTGGGCTGTGTGTCGGCAGCCGACAGCCTGCGCGAGATCGCCGCGGCGCGCGACGCCGACGCGGCCGAGGCCTGAGCCCGCTTGCCGCCATGCCGATGACTGCTGCGGGGTTGGCTGCACGACGGGCCGGAAGCCGCAGGCGATGATCGATCTGTATTGCGAACGACTCGCACCGGGATTCTGGGCAGAACCGGTGAACGCGCTGACCAATTTCTCATTTCTGGTCGCCGCGTTTTCCGCATGGCGCCTGGCCGCCGCGCGGCGGGTGCTGTCCACAGAGACCTGGGCCCTGATCCTGCTGATTGCCGCAATCGGCATCGGCAGCCTCCTGTTCCATACCTTCGCGACCGGCTGGGCGATGACCGCCGACGTCATCCCGATCCTGCTGTTCCAGGTCGTCTTCATCTGGGTCTACGGCGGCCGGGTCATCGGCTGGGGCATACCCGGCCGGCTGCTGTCGGTGGCCTTGCTGCTTGCCGGTGTCGCGGTTGGTGCCCGTTACCCCGAGCCGTTCAACGGCTCGCTCGGCTATGCACCGACCTTGCTGGTGCTGTTCGGCCTGGGAACGCATCATCTGCTGAACGCACCGAAGGAGCGTTCCCTGTTGCTGCTGGCGACGGGCGTGCTGGCGCTTTCGCTGACCTTCCGCTCGATCGACCTCGCGGTCTGCGACGACTGGCCGCTCGGCACCCACTTCTTCTGGCACCTGCTCAATGGGCTGGTGCTCTACCTGGCGTTCCGCGGGCTCGCGAACCTTCTTTTCACGGGTGGCGCGCCAGGCACAGCGAGCCGCGGCAACACCAGGGTAGGGGGAGACCCTCTACGGGCTCAGAAGGGATAGACGCGCTGCCAGTCGCGCGCCATGTCGACCAGGGTCCAGCCGTTTGCCGGTGCGAGATCCAGCGCCTTGTCCAGCCTGCCGACAGGCGACTCGCGATCGTACGCCCATTCGCGCTCCGCATCGGTGTGGTGCACGATCAGGCCAAAGCGTGGGCCGTCACCGGCGGTGGTCCATTGCAGCATTTGCAGATCACCATCCGAGTTCCCGGCGGCAAAGATCGGTCGGCGGCCGATAAACCTGTGGATCCCGACTGGCTTGCCTTCCTTGTCGTCGATGAAGTCGATCTCGGGCAGGCGCACCAGCACAGGCTTGCCGTCGCGTTCCTCGAGCCTCACCTTGATGCTGCTGCCCACCACCTGTTCCGGCGGGACACCGTAGACCTCGTCGACCCAGGGCCGCATGAACTCGATCCCGCCGCCGGACACGATGAAGATCTTGAAGCCCTTTTCGCGCAGGTAGCCCAGCAGCTCGCGCATTGGCTGGAAGACCAGCTCCTTGTAGCGCCGGTCGAATCGCGGATGCTTGGCGCTGGCGATCCACTCGGAGACGCTCTGCTCGAACTCAACGGTCGTCATGCCGGCGTGCGAGGCCATTACCAATTCGAGGAGACCTTTCTCGCCGGATGCTGCCAACGCCTGCATGTCGTCTTCGAGCACCGCCTTGAACGGCTGCTTGTCTCTCCACGCCGGGTTTTCGGGCGCCAGCGCCCTGACCCGGTCGATCGCGAACAGCAATTGAAAGTACGCCGGTTTTTCCGACCACAGGGTACCGTCATTGTCGAACACCGCAATGCGGTCTTCCGCGGCCACAAACTCCGTGCCCCCCGGCTCCGTCACGCGCTCGACGAACGCGATGATGGCCGAGCGCGCCGGCCGGTCGTTCCAGGATGGCAACACATCGGCTACCGCCGCGTTAACGCCGATCACGATCAGGACTGTCAACGTTTGCAGACCACGCATTTCGCTTCCCCCATCGAAAAAACGCCACCCTCACCGGGTGGCGTCAGGCCTATCGTACAGACGACCGGGCATCCGACGAAAACCCGGCGCCGGGCATCGATCAGCCGCCGTCCGGCACCAGCGCCTCCATGACCTGGTCGAGACTGAAACTCGCGGCCTTCTGGCGCGGCGGGAACTCCTTGAAGGTCTCGAGGAACCGCCCGACGTAGGCCTGGGCCGGCACCAGCAGATAGGCGCGGTCAAGCAACCAGTCGAAGTAGGTGTTGGACGTGATGGTTGCGCGCTCGTAGGGATCGCGGCGCAAATTGAAGATCAGCGGCACGCGCAGCGGGACGAACGGCTCCATCCAGACGCGGAAGGTACCCATCGACTTCTGTTCCATGAAGACCATTTTCCAGTCTTCGTAGCGCAGCGCGGTCAGGTCGCCGTCATCGGAGAAGTAGAAGATCTCCTTGCGCGGGCTTGCGTCGGTCTCGCCGGTCAGCATCGGCAGGATGTTGTAGCCGTCGAGGTGCACCTTGTAGCTGCGGCCGATCGCCTCGACCCCGCCCTGCTTCAGCTTTTCCTTGATCTCCGGCTCACCCGCGGCGGCCACGAAGGTCGGCAGCCAGTCCATGTGGTGCACGATCTGGTTGTTCCAGGTCCCGGGCTTGATCTTCCCCGGCCAGCGGACCATCGCGGGCACGCGCCAGCCGCCCTCCCAGTTGGTGTTCTTCTCGCCACGGAACGGGGTCATCGCCGCGTCCGGCCAGGTGTTCATGTGCGGGCCATTGTCGGTCGAGTAGAACACGATGGTGTTGTCGGCGACGCCGAGCTCGTCCAGCTTGTCGAGGAACAGGCCGATATGGGCATCGTGCTCCACCATGCCGCAGCTGTACGCGTCGGCGCCCGGGTACTGTTCCTTACACTTGGCCATCTTCTCGTCGCTGACATGGGTGCGGAAGTGCATGCGCGTGCCGCTCCACCAGACGAACCACGGCTTGCCCGCCGCATGCTGGCGCTCGATGAAGTCGATCGCGGCGGCCGCGGTTTCGTCGTCGACGGTCTCCATGCGCTTCTTGGTCAGCGGGCCGGTGTCCTCGATCTTGCCGTCCGCGGACGACTTGATCACACCGCGCGGTCCGAACTTTTCGCGGAAGGTGCTGCCGTCGGCCAGCTTCATGTCACCCGGGTAGTCCGCGTTCTCGGGTTCCTCTTCGGCGTTCAGGTGGTAGAGATTGCCGAAAAACTCGTCGAAACCATGGTTGGTCGGCAGGTGCTCGTCGCGGTCTCCGAGGTGATTCTTCCCGAACTGTCCGGTCGCATAGCCCTGCGCCTTGAGCAGGCCGGCGATGGTCGGGTCCTCTGGCTGCATGCCCTCCTTGGCGCCCGGCAGACCGACCTTGGACAGGCCGGTACGGAATACGCTCTGCCCCATGATGAAGGACGAACGTCCAGCGGTGCAGCTCTGCTCGCCATAGTAGTCGGTGAAGGTCATGCCCTCGGCAGCGATGCGGTCGATGTTAGGGGTCTGGTAACCCATCAGGCCGTGCGTGAAATAGGAGATGTTCGACTGGCCGACATCGTCGCCCCAGACGACCAGGATATTCGGCTTGTCGGCGGCCACTGCCACCAGCGGCACCAACAGGGATGCCGCCAGGGTGCAGCCCAGTAAAGGATTTCTTTTGAAACGCATGGATGTTCCTCGCCTCCTCGGGTCAGGCTTCTCGTTTTTGGTCGGTGCGAGAATATCAAGCCCCCCCGGGCGGTCAACCCGGGAGGGACGATTTCTCTCACACAGTGCGGGGCGCTACTGGCGACTGCTGGCCGATTTCATCGATGCGAGCACCGCGTCGATGCTCAGCGAATCGCCGGCCGTCGGCGGGAACTCCTTGAACGTATCGAGGAACTTTGCCACCAATGCCTGCGCGGGGACGAACATCCACATCTGGTCGGCGTAGAAGTTGCGGACATACAGCGCCGCATCCGGTCCGACCTCGTAGGGGTCCATCCGGAGATTCACGATCAGCGGCCAGCTCGGAGTCTTGCGATAGGCCTCGTTGATCGCGCCCTCCATGATCGTGAAATGCACCTTCCAGTCCTTGTACCGCACCGCGTTCAGATTGCCACCCGCGTCGAAGTAGAAGATCTCCTTCCGATGGCCCGGGCCGGTGCCGGTCAGCGCGTCCATCTGATTGTAACCGTCCAGGTGCGCCTTGAAGGTCTTGCCGTTGGCCTGGTGACCCTTGAGCAGTTTCTCCTTGATATCGGTCTCACCAACTGCCGCCAGCAGGGTCGGCAACCAGTCCTCGTGGGAGAAGATGTCGTTGATCACCGTGCCCGGCTTCACGATCCCGGGCCACCTGACCATCATCGGCACCCGGAAGCCACCTTCCCAGGTCGTGCCCTTCTCGCCGCGGAACGGCGTCGTCCCACCGTCCGGCCAGGTGAACTTCTCGGCCCCATTGTCGGTGCTGAAGATCACGATCGTGTTGTCGGCGATGCCGAGTTCATCGAGCTTGTCGAGCAGCGCGCCGACGCCGTCGTCCAGTTCCATCATGCCGTCGGCATACATGCCGTAACCGGACTTGCCCTTGTACTTCTCGCTCAGGTGGGTCCAGACGTGCATCCGGGTCGAATTGTGCCAGACGAAGAACGGCTTGCCGCCCTTGTGCGCCCTTTCGATGAAGTCAATGGTAGCGTTGAGGAACTCGCTGTCCGCGGTCTCCATGCGCTTGCGGGTCAAGGGACCGGTATCTTCGATCCGGCCGTCGGCATAGGCGTGCAGCACGCCACGGGGACCGAATTTCTTGTGAAACTCGGGATCTTTCGGATAGAACTCGCTTTCCGGTTCCTCTTCGGCATTCAGGTGATAGAGGTTGCCAAAGAACTCGTCGAAGCCATGCGCGGTCGGCAGATGCTCGTCGCGGTCACCGAGGTGGTTCTTGCCGAACTGACCGGAGACATAGCCGTGGTTCTTGAGTAATTCCGCAATCGTCGGATCCTTGTCCTGAATGCCCTGTTTGGCACCCGGCATGCCGATCGTCAGCAGGCCCGTTCGGAACGGGTGTTGGCCGAGGATGAAAGAGGCGCGCCCGGCGGTACAGCTCTGCTGGGCATAGGAGTCGGTGAAGATCGCCCCCTCATTGGCGATACGGTCGATATTCGGCGTGCTCCCGCCCATCATGCCGCGATGATAGGCACTGATGTTCTGCTGGCCGACATCATCGCCCCAGATGACCAGGATGTTGGGCTTCGGGGCCGCCCAAGCCAGCGCGGGCATCAGCAGGACCGAAAGGCAGAGTAGCTTGGCTATGGAGTCTTTTATCGCAATCGGCATCGTGCGCCTCCTTTTGGGTGTGGGTCCGGGTTATTATCGAAATGCCCGGCGATTATGGTGTGAACTCCGCATCGATTCCGTCGGAATGTCCGAATTTCGCAAAGAACTCGACAACGCCATGCCGACTGGGCCCACTGAATCACCCGCCGTTGCGGCGCATTCCCTCTCGGTCTTCGACCCCGAAGAACTGGTCGAGGCGGTCGGCTCGAGCACCCTCACGCACACGCAGCTGAGCGGTGGCCCCTTCCGGGGCGAGCTGCTGGCGGCGCAGTTTGACAGCTGCCGGGTGGATACCGGTCGCTACAGCCAGACCCTGATCTCGCGTGGTGCGTTCGCGCGGGACCAGGTGGTGATCGGCTGCCTGCTCGACGCCGAACAGCCTGGCTGCATCAATGGCTACCGCTTCGGGCGGCTCGACAGTGTGATTTTCCTGGCCGGGGCCGAACTCGACTACCTGCTGCCGGCAAACACGCGCTGGGTGGCGTTGCAGCTGCCGCTCAGCTACATCGAGGCGATTTGCCCGAACGCGCACTCAGGGCGGGGAGCGACCCTGGTACCGAGCAGCCAGGGGAGCGGTACGCGATTCGCCGGCTGCTTCAAGGCGTTGCTGGACGCGATCGAAACCGGGTCGGCCCAGCCGTTGGGGCTGCGCAACAGTGATGCCGAGTGGCTGGAGTCGCGACTGCTCGACGCGGCCTGCATGCTGCTGACCGACGACCAGCGCCGCGGCACGGCGCGTCCAAACCACGCGAAGAGGATGTCGTTGCTGCGCAGCTTCGAACGGCTGGCCGAGGGTGAGGCCTACCGCGATCTGCGCATCGCCGAGGTCGCAGCGCGGCTGGGTGTCGGCCAGCGAACCCTGGAACTCTGTTTCAAGGACCTTCTGGGGCTGTCACCGATCCAGTACCTGATCAGGCTGCGGTTGAACGCAATCCATCATGCGTTGATGCGTTCCTTGGAGGACACAGCGACGGTCGAGGCGATCGCCCGGCAGCACGGCGTGAATCACCTGAGCCGCTTCGCCGCCTATTACCGGGCGCAGTTCGGCTACCATCCACACACAACGCTGCGCAGGCGATTCCGCTGACGGAGGCGGGCTGCCCCACTGGCGCTCACTTAAGCTGATTCGGGAGCTGATTCCGGTCGTTTCTGGAGAAAACGTCGGCGGCATGGACGCCGCCGTCGAGCCTACAGGGACGTATTAACGGCGTTTTTCGGAAGAAATGACCGGAAACATCAGGCCAATTTGTCGCTTGCGCTCCAAAGTAAGTGCC
>CBFCWF010000025.1:0-27970 GCA_965601425.1 uncultured Chromatiaceae bacterium
CCTGAACGGCGGCCCGGCGATACCCGAGAAGATTCTGGAGCGTGTGTTCGAGCCGTTCGTCACGACCAAGTCCGGCGGTACCGGGCTTGGTCTGCCGATCGCGAAGCGTATCGTTACCGCACACGGTGGGGCCGTCGAGATCGCGTCGGTTGCCCACACCGGGACGCGCGTCCGGCTTCGCCTGCCATCGACGGCAGGCGAAGCGCAGGCGGCAGATCAAGCCGGGGCGGAAAGGGCCTCGGTGGACTGAGCGTCGACATCGGTGCCCTGCTTAGACTGCAGATCGGCGATAGCCGCCTTGATCGCGTCCTCGGCCAGCACCGAACAGTGGACCTTGACCGGTGGCAGCGCAAGCTCCTCGGCGATCTGCGTGTTTCTGATCGAACGCGCCTGTTCGAGCGTCTTGCCCTTGACCCATTCGGTCAGCAGTGAACTCGACGCGATTGCCGAACCGCAGCCGTAGGTCTTGAATTTTGCATCCTCGATCACGCCGTCGCGGTTCACCTGGATCTGCAAACGCATCACGTCGCCGCAGGCCGGCGCACCGACCATCCCGGTCCCGACGTTTGCGGACGCCGTATCCAGCACCCCAACGTTGCGCGGGTGCTCGTAGTGGTCAATGACCTTGTCGCTGTACGACATTGCGTCGATCTCCTATCGGTTCATCGATTGCCGAAGACCGCCCGCCGTCAGGCCGCCTGGTCCTTGAGGCCGAGCACCTGCGCAGCGGCCTTCTTCTCGCGTCGTGCCGTCTCGCGTGCCTGACCGCGCACCACGAGATCATCCAGCGTGATATCAGTCAGAAACACGAAGATCTGCTGACTCAAGTCGTCCCACAGGCTGTGGGTCAGGCAGCGCTGGCCGTCCTGGCAATTCTGCCGACCCTTACAGCGCGTGAATTCGACCCACTCATCGACCGCGCAAATGATATCTGCGATCGAGATTTCGTCAGAGTCGCGACCGAGATAGTAGCCACCGCCCGGCCCCCTGACGCCGCGCACCAGACCTTTGCTGCGCAGGGCAGCGAACAGTTGTTCGAGATAGGAAAGCGAAATCCCCTGGTTTTCCGAGATGTCGGCCAGCGTCACCGGCCCATCGGTGCCGTTGAGGGCCAGGTCGAGCATCGCGGTGACCGCATAGCGGCCTTTCGTAGAGAGTCTCATGGTTCGTCTTCCTCGTCGTTCTGCACCTGTGTGCAATTACCCAGTAATTTGCTTGGTTAACAATCTAGCAGTAACCGACAAAAACAGTCAAGTTTTAATTCGTGCCGGCGCGGCAGACGATGACCTGGACAAGCATGCGGACCATCGCGCCCCTCACCGGCTGCTGTGCCGCAATACCGGGACAATTGTCGGACAAACGGCCGGCTTGCCCGCGTTGGCGGATCAGGTCAGGTTGCAGGCGGGCTCGCGCAGCGCCGTGACGTCATCGACGAACAGGTGGCCCTGCCGGATGCAGAACGCCAGCCATCGGGCGACGAAAAGGTTTACGCGCCATTTATTGAGTAACCCGGGGGCCTCATACAGGCGTTGCGTCGGTAGGGCCTGTTGGCGCAGATCCTCCACCTCCACCTGGTGCGCATCGTGATATACCCTCAGCACCACGTCCGGGTCCGAGGTACCGCCCTCTGGATGCGGGAATCGGTAGGTCAGGCGCAACAGGGTCGTGTAGCGGGTCTGCTCAAGGATCGAGAGATGCAGGTCCTGGTGGTCGGGTCGACGGGAAAGGTGCTCACCGCGCAACCTGCGCAGCTGCGGGACCAGATGATGCAGATGGCGATAATTTTCTTCGCACAGTGCCAGCAGGTCGCCTACCGAGGGGGCGCTGTCCAACCATTTGTAGAGGTGCGCATTTTGCTCTCGCTGCATGGGCCTGTCCGCGTAAATTCAGGTCCCAGTATAGCCGCAGCGGGAGACCACGGCGCACCGCCGCGGCCGATGCCCGAATTCGCGTCAGGCCTGGTCGCTCTGCTGCGCCTCGACCTGCCGGCGCACCTCGGCCATATCCAGTTCACCGGCCTTCTTGACCAGTTCGCGAAAAGCCGACTCAGGAAGCGCACCCGCCTCGCTGAAGATGATGATCTTTTCGCGAAAGATCATCAGGGTCGGGATCGAGCGGATCTGGAAATGCCCGGCGATCTCTTGCTGCTCTTCGGTGTTCACCTTGGCGAAGACCACGTCGGCGTGATCCTCGGAGACCTTCTCGTAGGTCGGGGCGAACGATCTGCAGGGCCCGCACCACGGCGCCCAGAAATCGACAATGACGAATTCGTTATCGGTGACAATATTTTCGAAGTTGTCTTTCGTCAGCTCGACGACAGCCATTACGGCCTCCAGGAATCCTGCATCAGCGTTTCATTTTAACACATCGTGCTGACGATCCGGCGATAAACGCCCGGCACACCGGGCCTCTATCGCGACCGCCGGCCGATCAGCCCTCGAGGCCAGAAAAAATCTGGTCACGGATCTCGTCGACGCCGCCCACGCCGTCGATTTTCACGTATTTGCAGTTGCCGGCATCGGCCTCCTGCGTATAGAAGCTGATCAGTGGCTCCGTCTGGTCGTGGTAGACCTTCAGGCGCGCCTTGACCGTCTCCTCCTGGTCGTCGTCGCGCTGGATCAGCGGCTCGCCGGTTGCGTCGTCCTTGCCTTCGACCTTCGGCGGATTGAAAACGACGTGATAGGTGCGGCCGGAGGCCAGATGCACCCGGCGCCCGGACATGCGCTTGACGATCTCTTCGTCCGGCACGTCGATCTCCACCACCGCGTCGACCGGTACGCCGGCCGCTTTCAGTGCCTCGGCCTGGGGGATCGTGCGCGGAAACCCGTCGAACAGGTAGCCGGCCTTGCAATCGTCCTCTTTGATCCGCTCCTTCACCATGCCCATGATGATGTCGTCGGACACCAGGCCACCCTCGTCCATGATCTTCTTCGCCGCCACACCAAGGTCGGAGCCCGACTTCACATGTGCACGCAGCATGTCACCGGTCGAGATCTGCGGGATGCCGAAGCGCTCCTTGATGAAGTTGGCCTGAGTACCTTTGCCGGCACCGGGGCCGCCGAGAAGAATGACGCGCATGGTTGTACCCCCTTGCGTGGATTGAAAAATGGCAGGGGGCGGAGTCTGCCACAAGGAACGCAACCACCACTAGCGGACTGTGTGTATAGGCGGATTGAGGGTCCTTATCAGCGTCCACTGATGAAGCCCCCCAATGCCGGCCCGCCGATGGCGCTCGGCGGCATCGGCACGCTGCACAGCCCGGTGCTTCGCGCGCGGCCCTTACCGCGAAGCGGGCCGCGCCAGCCGCGGTAGCAGTGCTCGGGCTGCAAGCCGTTACGCGGACATGTCGAGCATGAGGCGATTGAGACGATGCACGAAACCGGCCGGGTCCTCGAGCTGCCCGCCCTCGGCCAGCAGCGCCTGATCGAAAACGAGTTTGGCCAGTTCGGCGAACCTGTCCTCGTCCGCCTCGGCATCCATGCGCTGAAGCAGCGGGTGTTCCAGATTGACCTCGATAATCGGGGTCGGCATCGGGGCGTCCTGGCCGAGCTGTTTCAGCACGCGCGCCAGATTCTGGCTCATGTCGTAGTGGTCAACCACCAGGCAGGCCGGTGATTCGGTCAGGCGACTGGACACGCGCACCTCTTTCACCGTGTCACCGAGCGCGCTCTTGACCCGCTCGATCAGGTGCTTGTGCTCCTCGGCCGCCTTCTCGACTTTTTCCTTGTCGTCCGCGTCCTCGAGTTCGCCCAGGTCCAGCTCGCCCTTGGCCACCGACTGCAGATGCTTGCCCTGGTAGTCGGTGAAATGCGACACCAGCCACTCATCGACGCGGTCGGTGAGCAGCAGTACCTCGATGTCCTTCTTCTTGAACACCTCGAGGTGCGGGCTGTTGCGCGCAGCCGACAGCGTGTCGGCGGTAATGTAGTAAATTTTTTCCTGCTTCTCCGCCATACGCTCGATGTACTGGTCGAGCGAGACATCCTGCGCATCCCCGGTCGATTTGGTCGTCGCGAAGCGCAGCAGGCCGCCGATCTTTTCGCGGTTGGCGAAATCCTCGGCCGGACCCTCTTTGAGCACCTTGCCGAACTCGTCCCAGAATTTCTGGTACTTTTCGGCGTCGTCCTTGGCCAGTTTCTCCAACAGGCCCAGCACGCGTTTGACGTTCGCACTGCGGATGCTGTCAATCTTCTTGTCGTGCTGCAGGATCTCGCGCGACACGTTCAGCGGCAGGTCGTCCGAATCCACGACACCCTTGACGAAGCGCAGGTAGTGCGGCATTAGCTTGTCTGCCTCGTCCATGATGAACACACGCCGCACATAGAGCTTCACCCCGTGCTTGGGCTCGCGGTCCCACATGTCGAACGGGGCGCGCGACGGGAGGAACAGCAGCGAACTGTACTCGTTGGTCCCCTCGACGCGGTTGTGCACCCAGGCCAGCGGGTCTTCGAAATCGTGACAGGTGTTCTTGTAGAACTCGTGGTATTCCTCGTCGGACACGTCTGCCTTGTTGCGCATCCACAGTGCCGTCCCCCGGTTGACCTGTTCCCACGCCGGCTCGGCCACGACTTGCGTGTCCTCGCCGTCCTTGCCTTCCTCGCCGTCCTTGCCTTCCTCGGCCTCCTCGGCCGGCTCCGGGGGCTTCGCCATCTCGACGGGGATGGCCACATGGTCGGAGAATTTGCCGATGATGCTGCGCAGGCGCCAGTCATCGAGAAACTCCTTGTCGTCCTCGCGCAGGTGCAGCACGATCTCGGTGCCGCGCTCGGCGCGCCCGACATTCTCTATCGTGTAGCTCCCCTCGCCGGTCGATTCCCAGCGCACACCCTCGTCCGGCTGCATCCCGGCACGGCGGGTGGCCAGCGTCACCTTGTCCGCAACGATGAACGCGGAGTAGAAACCGACCCCGAACTGACCGATCAGCTGACTGTCCTTGGCCTGGTCGCCAGACAGGTTCTCGAGGAACCTGCGCGTCCCGGAGCTGGCGATCGACCCGATCGTTTCGGTGACCTCCTGGCGGCTCATGCCAATGCCGTTGTCGGTGATCGTCACAGTGCCGGCGTCCTTGTCGACCGAGACCCGGATCCGCAGGCTGCTTTCGCCCTCGTACAGTGCTTCGTTGCTGAGGGCCTCGAAGCGCAGCTTCTCAGCCGCGTCGGAGGCATTCGAGATAAGTTCGCGGAGAAATATCTCTTTGTTCGAGTAAAGTGAGCGTATGACCAGGTTGAGCACCTGGCTGACTTCGGCCTGAAAATCCAGGGTTTCCTTCTGCGCGGTAGCGGTCATCGTGGTTGTTCCCTCCGGGTTTTTCCTCGCTGGCGCGACAAGTGCGGTCGACCGGACGGGATTTCAAGTGGTGACTGTGGTAAAAATCCGCCCAGTTTTCGCAGGACTCAGACACCGATGGGAATAACCACCTACTCCACCAAGCCCTATACGGACCAGCGCCCCGGTACTTCCGGCCTGCGCAAGCGTGTAGAGGTCTTCCGTCAGGGCAACTATCTGAAAAACTTCGTACAATCGGTGTTCGACACCCAGCGCGAGCTGATCGGTGGCACGCTGGTGCTCGGCGGCGACGGCCGCTTCTACAATCGCGAAGCCATCCAAGTCATCCTGCGGATCGCGGCCGCCAACGGCGTGGCCCGGGCGCTGGTCGGCCGGGGCGGACTGCTGTCGACCCCGGCGGCCTCGTGCGTGATCCGCAAGCACGCCGCGGCCGGCGGGCTGATCCTGTCCGCCAGTCACAATCCGGGCGGACCTGACGGCGATTTCGGCATCAAATTCAACACCGCGAACGGCGGGCCGGCGCCGGAGAAGGTCACCGAGGCGATTTACGCGCGCACGCTCGAGATCGCGGACTACCGCAGCATCGAGACCGACGACCTGCCGCTGGACGCGCTCGGCAGTCACCGACTGGGGGAAATGCAGGTCGAGATCATCGACCCGGTCGACGACTATGCCGACCTGATGCTGTCCCTTTTCGATGTCGAGTCGATCCGCACGCTGCTGGCCGGCGATTTCCGAATGCGCTTCGATGCGATGCACGCGATCACCGGACCTTACGCGAAACGGATCCTCGAAGACCTGCTGGGGGCGCCGCCCGGCACTGTGATCAACGGCGAACCGCTCGAAGACTTCGGCGGTCATCACCCCGACCCGAACCTCGTTCATGCGGCGGAACTGGTTCAGATGACGCGCGGCCCGGACGGCATCGATTTCGCCGCCGCGTCCGACGGTGACGGCGACCGCAACATGATCCTGGGCCGGGATTTCTTCGTCACTCCGAGCGACAGCCTTGCGCTACTGGCGGCCAACGCGACCCTGATTCCCGCCCACCGCGACGGTATCCCTGGGGTCGCCCGTTCAATGCCGACCAGCCAGGCGGTGGACCGGGTCGCGGCAAGACTGGGCATCGAGTGCTTCGAAACCCCGACCGGCTGGAAATTCTTCGGCAACCTGCTGGACGCGGGGCGCATCGCATTCTGCGGCGAGGAGAGTTTCGGCACCGGCTCCAGCCATGTGCGCGAAAAGGACGGCCTATGGGCGGTCCTCGCCTGGCTCAACGTACTCGCAGGCCGGGGCGGATCGGTGGCCGACATCGTTACCGGCCACTGGCGCGAGTATGGCCGCAACTACTATGCACGGCACGACTACGAGGCAATCAAGCATGGGCCGGCGGACGAGCTGATGGCGGCATTGCGCGAACGGCTGCCAGGGCTGCCAGGCACACGCTTGGACGGGTGCGAAGTGCGCTACGCGGACGACTTCAGCTACACCGATCCGATCGATGGCTCGGTCAGCGAGCACCAGGGGCTGCGGATCGGCTTCGCGGACGGGTCGCGGATCGTATTCCGGCTGTCCGGTACCGGGACCGTCGGCGCGACGCTGCGTGTCTACCTTGAGTCGTTCGAGGCAGACCTGGCGCGGCAGCAAATGGATCCGCAGCAGGCGTTGGCGCCGCTGATCGGCATCGCCGGTCAACTGGCAGAGATCCGGGAAAGGACCGGGCGCGAGGCGCCGGACGTGATCACCTGAGGCGACAAGCGAATGAGTCCAACACACTGGTGCCGGGTGGTGGTCGACGGGCGGCCGAGCTTGGGACGGATCGAGGGCGATCAGATCGCACTGTGCGACGGCGAGCTGTTCGGCGCACCGGTGGCAAACGGCCGCCGAGTCCCCACCGCAGACGCGGTCTGGCTTCCCCCTGTGGAACCACGCCAGTTCCTCGGCCTCTGGAACAATTTTCACGAGCGACAGCAGAAGGAAGGGACCCGAATCCCCGACTATCCGCTGTTTTTCGTCAAGCTCGGCGAATCCCTGTCGGCCCATCAGCGCCCGATTCGTCGGCCGCCCGGCTTTCACGGGCGCGTCAAGTTTGAGGCGGAGCTCGGTATCGTGATCGGCCGTCAATGTTTCCAGCCGGCACGCGAGCAGGTCGACCGGTTCATTTTCGGCTACACCTGTGTCAACGACGTCACCGCACCCGAGTCCCTGTTTGCGAACGATGAGTTCCATCAATGGTGCCGCAGCAAGAGCCTGCCGGGATTCGGCCCGATTGGCCCGACGATCGCGACCGGGATCGACCCGGCCGGGCTGCGTGTGCGTGGGATACTCGATGGCGAGGTCAAACAGGATTACCCGGTCAGCGACATGATTTTTGCGCCACAGGAGATCGTCTGGCACATCGGCCGTGAAATCGCGCTCTACCCCGGCGACGTGATCGCATGCGGCACCTCGGTCGGGGCAGTCGATATCGCAGACGGCCAGACCATCGTGGTCGAAATCCCCGGGGTGGGCAGCCTCAGCAACAGGCTGGATCAGACCTGATCGCAACGAATCGGGCGTTAGGCCTGCGACCGAGGCCGCGGATGCCAACCTCTCCTCTGGTAGGGCGCGCTGACGCATCCTCCGGAAACCACTGGAACGGACCTGCTGCGTTCAGTAGTCCCGACCGACACCCACGCGCTGCATGATCTCGATCGCGAGCTCCTCGATCGATACCGCAGTGCTGTCCAGGTACGGTATCGCGTGACTGCGAAACAGCCCCAGTGCGGCCGCGACCTCTGTGCGACACTGCGCCAGGCTCGCATAATCGGAACCGGGACGGCGCTCCTCGCGAATACGGTGCAGGCGGTCCGGTGAAATGGTCAACCCGAAAAGGCGGTCACGGTGCTCGACCAGTGACTTGGGCAGCCTCGCGTGCAGAAAATCTTGCTCGGTCAGTGGCCAGTTCGCGGCGCGCACCGCGTACTGCATCGCGAGGTAGAGGCAGGTCGGGGTCTTGCCGCTGCGCGAAACACCGATCAGGATGAGGTCGGCGTCGTGCAAACCGCGCAATCGGGAGCCGTCGTCGAAATTGAGCGCGAAATTGACCGCGTCGACCCGCCGATCGTAGCGCGCCGGGTCGCCCATTCCATGGCTGCGCCCGATGTGTCCACTGTGCGGGATGCCGATCGCCGCGGACAGCGCCGGGAGGTAGGTGTCGAAGATGTCGAACACCTGCGCATCCGCCCGCTTTATCCGATCGCGCAGCGCCAGGTCAACGATACTGGAGAAAACCACGGGCGGTGCACCGTCGTCGCGGGCGGCGGCGTTGATCTCGCGCACCGCGGACTCGATCTTCGCCGGCCCGTCGAGAAAGGGCAGCACCACCCGTTCGCAGCAATGGCCGTCGAACTGCGTCATCAGTGTCCGGACCAGGTTCTCCAGCGTGATGCCGGTGCGATCGGAGACCAGGAACAGGGTGCGCGGCTGGTTTGCCATTGGGTTCTCCGTGCTTGCCGCGCACGCCTTTCGCGGCTCGCGACTCGGGGAATGTTAGCAAATGGCGCCTGCCAGCCAATGGCGCGCGTCGTCCGGGGCCCGCGCGGCGGACTTTTTTGCGACAATGCAGCGATGCAAGCGATCGATCTGACAAAACGACGCGAGGTACTGTCCGCGCGACTGCGCCCGGTGCTCGACGCGGCCTATGTGCTGAGTTCGCCCGAGGAACTCAAACCCTACGAGTGCGATGGCCTGGCGGCCTATCGGGTGGTTCCGCTGCTCGTCGTGCTACCCGGCAGCACCGAGGAGGTGCAGGCTGTGCTGCGCATCTGCAACGAGCTCAGGGTGCCGGTGGTCGCGCGGGGTGCGGGTACCGGGCTGTCCGGCGGGGCACTGCCGATCGAGGACGGCTTGCTGTTGAGCCTCGCCAGGCTCAATAACATCCTGACGATCGAACCGGACAATTGCCGAGCCCGCGTGCAGCCGGGCGTGCGCAATCTCGCGATCAGCGAGGCGGCAAGACCGCACGGCCTGTACTACGCGCCGGATCCCTCATCGCAGATCGCCTGCTCGATCGGGGGCAATGTCGCAGAAAACGCGGGCGGCGTGCATTGTCTGAAGTACGGCCTGACCGTCAACAACCTGCTCGCGGTCGAGGTGATCACGATCGAGGGCGAGCGGGTGACGTTCGGCGGGGGAGGACTCGACGGCCCGGGTTACGACCTGCTGGCGCTCGTCACCGGCTCGGAGGGGATGCTGGGCGTGGTCGTCGAGGTGACGGTCAAGCTGCTGCCGATTCCGCAACGTGCCCAGGTGGCGCTCGCGGCGTTCGACGACGTCGCGACGGCCGGCCAGGCGGTCGCGGACATCATCGCGGCAGGCATCCTGCCGGCCGGACTTGAGATGATGGACAACCCCGCGATTCGCGCAGCCGAGGACTTCGCGCATGCCGGTTACCCGACCGGCGCGGCCGCGATCCTGTTGTGCGAGGTCGACGGCGGCAACGAAGAGGTGTCGGAGGATATCGCCCGCGTGCGTCAGCGCCTGCTCGACTCGGGCGCGACCGAGGTGCGCACGGCAGACGACGATGACGAGCGGGCACGCTTCTGGGCCGGACGCAAGTCGGCGTTCCCTGCGGTCGTGCGCATCTCCCCTGACTACTACTGCATGGACGGCACCATCCCACGCAAGCACCTGCCGCGGGTGCTCGGCGAAATTGCGCGCTACTCGGCGGAGTCCGGTCTGCGCGTGGCGAACGTGTTCCATGCGGGCGATGGCAACCTGCACCCGCTGATCCTGTACGACGCCAACATCCCGGGTGAACTCGCGCTGGCCGAGGAGGTAGGCGGACGCATTCTGGAACTTTGCGTCGAGGTGGGCGGCACCATCACCGGCGAGCACGGGGTCGGCCTGGAGAAAATCGACCAGATGTGCGCGCAGTTCCCGCCCGAGGAACTGCAGCTGTTCCACGAAGTCAAGGCAGTATTCGACCGGCACGGGCTGCTCAATCCGGGCAAGGCCATCCCGACCCTGAATCGCTGCGCCGAATTCGGTGCGATGCACGTGCACAAAGGCGACCTGCGTTTCCCGCATCTGGAGCGGTTCTGATGGCCGATCGCGACCTCTCGGGCGACCTGGCCGCTCAGGTACGCGAGGCCGCCAACCGCGGGCAGGCGTTGCGCGTGGTCGGCCACGACAGCAAGGGCTTTTACGGCCATTCGGTGCCCGGCGACAGGCTCGATATCGCCAAGCATCGCGGCGTCGTCAGCTACGAGCCCACGGAACTGGTGCTGACCGCACGCGCCGGAACCCCGGTGCCGCAAATCGAGTTACTGCTGGCCGAACACGGCCAGATGCTTGCGTTCGAACCCCCGGGCTTCGCCGGTACAGCGACGCTTGGCGGTGCGATCGCAGCCGGCCTGGGCGGTCCGCGCCGACCCTGGGGCGGTGCACCCCGTGACCTGCTGCTGGGCGTCACGCTGCTCGACGGCCGCGGGCGTATCCTGCGTTTCGGCGGCGAGGTCATGAAGAACGTCGCCGGCTATGACCTGTCGCGCCTGATGGCCGGCGCGCTCGGCACGCTGGGGGTGTTGCTGGAGGTCTCGATCAAGGTCCTGCCGGCGCCCGCGCTCGAGCGCAGCCTGACCCTGACGCTGTCGCGCGACCGGGCGCTGGCCCTGATGCGCGATCTGGCTCGACAGCCGGCACCCCTGTCCGGCGCCTGCCACCTGGACGAGCGGCTGCATCTGCGCCTGTCGGGGAACGCCGCAAGCGTGACGGCCTGGGAAGCACAGATAGGCGGCGAAACCGGTGCCGGCAACGAATTCTGGCGCGATCTACGCGACCAACGTCTGCCCTATTTCGACTCAGAGCGTCCACTGTGGCGTCTGTCGGTCCCACCGGCCACGCCACGACTGGCGTGTGAACAACAGGTGTTGACCGACTGGGCCGGTGCGCAGCGCTGGGTGTACAGCGACTGCAGTGCAGACGCTATTCGGGCCGAGGTCGCAAAAGTCGGGGGACATGCCATACTTTTTCGCCATGGCGAAGCTGAGACACCGGTATTCCACCCGCTCGACGAGGTGCAAGAAAGGGTGCAGCGCGGACTCAAGCAGGTATTCGACCCGCAGCGGATCCTCAATCCGGGCCGGCAGTACCCGGCGCTGTAGCCGGATCGCGTTGCTCTGCGCGACGCTGATGCTGCCGCACGCGGCAAACGCATTCTTCTGTTTCAAACCCGGGCCCGACCACAGGGCCTTTGGGCGATCGATGCCCTACCCGGCCGCCGTCTACCGACTGCCGGCCTATCGCCTGCCGCCGATCATGCCGCGCCAGGCGCCACCGACATCCGCCAGCACGCGCCCGCGGCGTGCACCGGCGCCGCTGAGTTGGCGCCCGGTGGATTACCGTCCTCGATAGGCCTGAATCATCCCGGCCCGAACGGTTAAAATGATGGCCGGTTTTTTAGACGCAGAGGTTTCCACGTGGAAGAGCGCCAGGTAGACGTCGCGATCATCGGTTCGGGCAGCGCTGGACTGTATGCGATGGGGCGGGTCCGGCCATCGGGCAAGTCCGTTGTGCTGATCAATGGCGGTGAACTCGGCACAACATGTGCCCGGGTCGGCTGTATGCCGTCCAAGGCGGTGATACAGGTGGCCGAGGACTTTCATCGCCGCGGGGTGTTCAAGCGGTTCGGACTGGAGGGCGAGGCTGGGCTGAACCTCGATGTCAGCGAGGCCATGGGCTATGTCCAGGACCTGCGCGACATGTTCGTCGAGCGGGTCGTCTCGAACAGTACCGACCGCATGCCTGAGGGCATGTTCGTCGCGGGCTACGCACATTTCGTCGAACCCAACGTGCTCCAGATGCAGGACGGCCAGCGTATTCGTGCCAGCCGGGTGATCGTCGCGACCGGCTCACGTCCTATCGTCCCGCCGGCCTGGGACGCGTTCCGCGACCGCATCATCACCACCGACGAGTTTTTCGAGTTGGAGGAACTACCGCCGTCGATCGCGGTTGTCGGTCTCGGCGTGGTTGGCCTGGAACTCGGCCAATCGCTGCATCGCCTGGGCTGCAAGGTGGTCGGCGTGGACCTCAGTGATGCGATCGGCGGCCTGAGCGACCCGGCAGTGATCAAGTCGGCGATCGAGATCATCGGCAAAGAGTTCCCTCTGTGGCTGGGCCACGGCGCGGAGATCAGCGAAGGGGCCGACGGGAGGCTGAAGGTCAGCGCGGGCGAGGACAGCATCGAGGTCGACCGGGTGTTCGCCGGCATTGGACGCCAGCCGAACGTGGAAAAGCTCGGCCTGGACGTGATCGGCGCACCGGTCGACGACCGCGGGATCCCGCTCTATGACCCCAACACGATGCAGGTCGGCGATCTGCCGGTCTTTCTCGCCGGCGATGTGACCGGGGAGCGGCCTTTGCTGCACGAGGCCGGTGACGAGGGACGCATCGCCGGGCAGAACGCAGTCAGCGACCAAGTCACGGCCTACCGTCGCAAGACGCCGTTGAGCATCACCTTCTGCGATCCGAACATCGTCCAGGTCGGCCAGCGCCATGCCGATCTGGACCCGGACAGCACGGCCATCGGCGAGATGCAGATGGCGCCGGTGGGCCGCGCGCTGATCATGGCGAAGAACAAGGGCATCATTCGCGTCTATGCGGAAAAGGCGAGCGGCCGATTGCTCGGCGCCGAGATGATCTGCGCCAAGGCGGAGAACCTGGGGCATCTGTTGGCCTGGAGCATCCAGCAGGGACTGACGGTCGGCGATCTGTTGCGCATGCCGTTCTATCATCCGGTAATCGAGGAAGCGCTGCAGGCGGCGCTCTACGACCTGTATGCAAAGGTCGACGCGAAAAACCCCGGCCCGATTACGGAACTGGCAACACGCTGACCGGCGGATGCCGAAGCGCGCCGGCTTTTACCGCCGGCGGCCGCGCTCAGGCGCTCAGGATGCGCCAGGCCGCCAGCTTCCGCTCGAAGCTGTAGGTAGCATTGGCCGGACTGGTCGATGGCAGGCGGATCATCGGCAACCGCCGCTGTGCGTCGGTCAACTGCGCACTGGCGTGCCGAAGGAAGGACTTCTCGGCCATCGCCCCGTTGAAATAGATCGCATGGACACCCGGGTGTGCCGCGAAAAACGCCGAAAAATCGTTCGGCACAATCGACGATTCAACGATATCGGCGTCGAGGCTGCCGCCCCGCGTACAGGTCTGCAGCACGTCCCAGACCGCGACCCGTCGCCGCACCAGCTGCGCGCAGCGCGCCGCATAGGCCAGCGAGCGGTCGATGCCGAACAGGTCCTCGATGATCGGCCAGAACGCGTTTCGTGGATGCGCATAGTATTGCCGGGCAAGCAGAGACGCCTTACCCGGCATCGAGCCCAACAACAGCAGTCGCGCGTCGGCGGCCGCAATCGGTGGGAAGCCATGGACCCTGCTCATCGCAAGCCGCTCATTGCGCGCAGGCGGCCGGCCGTGCTCAACCGTCGCCGCCGACGGCAAGCACCATACGCACCAGTTCGGCGAGCGATCCGGCCTGCATTTTCTCCATCACGCGCGCCCGATGGGCCTCGATGGTCTTGGCCGACACGCCGAGGGCATTGGCGATCTCCTTGTTGGATTTGCCCTCCGTAACCATCGCCATCACCTCGCGTTCGCGTGGCGTGAGGTTCGACAGGCGTTCGCGGATCTGGAGATGCTCCGAATCGTGCGAGCGCTGCTGCTCCTCGTAGCTGATCGCGCGCCGGATCGCATCGAGCAACACCTCGTCATTGAAGGGTTTCTCGATGAAATCGATCGCACCGCCCTTCATCGCCCGCACGGCCATCGGTACGTCGCCGTGACCGGTGATGATGACCACCGGGATGCGAATACTTCTTTCCGTGAGGTGTTCCTGGAGCTCGAGACCGCTCATGCCCGGCATACGCACATCGAGCACGAGGCAGCCGGCACGACTCGGCTGATACTGGGCCAAGAACTCGTCGGCCGACGAAAAGCTCTCAACCTGCATGCCCACCGACTCGATCAGCCATTTCAGCGAGTTGCGCATCGCCTGGTCGTCATCGACCACGAACACGGTGGCTTTGTTGAACGCTGTGTCAGACATACTTCATGATGCTGCGCTGACGGTCGCCTCCACACTCGGTGGCAGCTCGATCGTAAGCGTGCTGCCGTTTCCAGGCCAGGAATCCGCCCGGATCTTACCATGATGGTTGTTCATAATCGTCTGACTGATCGCCAGGCCCATGCCCATTCCGCTTTCCTTGGTGCTGAAGAACGGGTCGAAAAGATGCTCCATGGCCTTGTGCGAAATGCCGCTTCCGTTGTCCTGCACACTGACGTAGACCATGCCATCGGATTGCACGCCGGACTCGATCACGAGGCGCCGCTCCGCGGACGGGGTGTCGTTCAGCGCATCAAGTGCATTGCGCAACAGGTTGATCAACACCTGCTCGATCTGGACCGAATCGACGCGGACCCAGAGTGGTTGCTCCGAGAGTCGTCTGTCGATCATCAGCTGCTGACGCCTCAGCTCATGGCTAATCAACGAGCAGGTCTCGCGCGCCAGCACGTTCAGGTCGACCACTTCGCGCACGGGTTGCCGGCGACTGACCATGCCGCGCAGCCGCTTGATGATTTCGCCCGCCCGGTTGGCCTGTGCCGAGATCTGACCGAGCGCATGCAACAGCTCGTCCTTGCCACCGATGTCCATGCGCAGGCGCCGCGCGCAGCCGTTGGCGAAATTCACGATGGCGGACAATGGCTGGTTCAGCTCATGCGCGATGCCGGTGGCCATTTCTCCCATGTTGCTCAGGCGCGTGACGTGCACCAGCTCGTTCTGGCGCCGCTTCAGCTCCTCCTCGGCCAGGCGCTCGCTGGTGATGTCGCGGGCATAGACGTTCACATAATCCAGTTCCGCTACCGGCGCCAGCAGCAGCGAGAACACGGCATGGTCGGTTGTCACCTCGTACTGACCGGTCGAGCGCTTGGCGAGAACCTCCTCGATTCGGTTGCGCCAATAGACCGGAAGCGTCTGCAGCGGGCGGCATCCCCAGTATCGCAGCAGCGGCATGCTCGACTGGTTCGCATAGGTGATGACGCCCCGGCGGTTGATCCGCAACACCGGGATCGGACTTTCACTGGGAAATGCCGCCAGGCTGCGAATCTCCGCCTCGCGCACCTTGCGCTCCGCGATGTCGCGCAGGTAAAGCGTGATGACCAGCTGTTCTTCGAGAAGCACCGGCTTGATGGACAACTCCACCGGAATGACCCGGCCGTCCCGCGCAACGGCCTGCATTTCGACACGCTGCAACGGTGCACCCTGTTCGGCACCGGTCACCGAGCGGTCCAGCAGTCGCTCGAACGTCTCCCGCCATTTCGGCGCGACCAGCAACTCGCCGAACGCACGACCGACGGCCTCTTCGTGACGGTAGTCGAAAGTATCCTGCGCCGTCGGGTTGAAGTCGATGATTTCGCCGCGCTCGTTGACCGTGACGACCGAATCAAGGGATGCGTCCATGATCGCGACACGGAGCTTTTCGGTCTGCCGCAGCTCGCTTTCATGCTGACGGCGCATCTCGTCACGCGCCCGCATCACCAGCTGAACGAAGTCGCGGATCCAGTCCTCGAGGATCAGCAGCTGATTACCGTGTCGATCGACGGCCGCTTCGGGGATGTCCAGTGCACGACGCGAAAGACTGGATACGCGGCGCAGTAATCGGCTGATACGGCTCGACAACAGCAGAAACAACAGCACGAATGAAGAGATGATCACCGCCGCACCGATCAATCGCTGGCGGCGCTCCAGATCGAGCACCTGCTGTCCGGTCCTTTCGAACGATGCGCGCGGCAGCAGGGTCGCGAACAACAGGCTGACATCGGCATCTTCGTACTCGAAGAACGACTGTGCAGTGATCAGATAGTCCCTGCGAAGCGTGGACAGCAACGTACCGCCCGGTACCAGGACGGCATTGCTGCTGGACAGGATGCGTTGGGCATCGGGATCGAGGATCGCAACGACGTTATGGGACGATTTGACGAACTGTTGCGATGCGTTCAGGAAGGAGCTGTCCAGCGGGATCATCACGACCACACTGCCCATCGGCGTGCGCGCGTTGTCTTCGGTCGGCTCTGAGACGACCAACCAGGGCTGCTCGCTGAGCAGCGTGACGAAAGCCCGCCGCTGCCTGACCGGCAGCTGCCCGCCCGCCTCGCTCTGCAGTCCCGCCGGCAACGGCTGTCCACCCGGACTGTAAAGCTCGCGCACCGCACCCGCCGGATCGACCAGCAGGAAATAACTGGGATTCACGCCACCCTGCCAGGTCAGGTCGTCCGGCAGCCAGCTCGGAGGATTGCGCGCGTCATAGTGGACGACCTGGCGCGACCTTGCGCCCCAGATCACCGGGTCGAGGTAGTCGGCCATTCGCCGGTGTGTCGCCACGAGGCGGGTGAAATAACCGAACGAGCGGCGGTATTCGTCGAATCGGATCAGCGATTCGCGTGCCTGCTGATCGAGCTGACTCTCGAGCGCCTGGTCGAAGATATGGCTCAGCGCACGGGTTTGCACCCGGTCGACGACCACCCAGAGGATCAGACCGGTCAGCAGGCCGAAGGCGAGCGCCAGGACGGGGATCGGAATCCCTGTGAGAAGCCGCCGCGAAAACGAACGCTTGCTGATGGATCTCGTCCCGGTAAAACGCCGTGGACGGATTATCACCCGGGGCTCGCGAATAACCAACCGGACACGCGGCGCGCCGGGGCACGCGGCGCGGCACCCGGATCAAACAACCGGCCGTTCAGATCGCTCGCAACACGGGCACTGCGCGGTTCGGCACCGGCGGCATCGCCGGCAGCAGCCTATCCAGTGCCTCACGACAATGCGCGTCGAGATCGTCGAACGCGACGCCGAACCCTTGTAGGCTCTGGTGCGCGACCCACCCGCGGATGTTCAGGCATGCGGCAGCACTGTCGGGATCCGGTTGAAAGGTTACCGTTACCGAGGCGCCGATCGGTACGATGCTGGTCTCTGCGCTGATGTAAAGCCCGCTGTAGCCAAGATCGACGATCCGGCCTCGAATCAGGCCGAAGCGTGAGCAACCGATCACCGCGTCCAACGAGACCGCCTTGCGGTCAGAGTTTCGCTGCTCCATCCTTCCCTCCTTTGAAAGGCGAACCGCTCGCACACGATCTTGGGTCGTTTTGCGAAATTCGGATAGGCAAGATTATCTGGAAAAACCGCGAACAAGCCATTAGGGGCAATCCCGGTTGCCCTCGGTAAATTCCCTATACCAGTATTGTTATTCTTATGAACCATGCGCTTACAAACTGACTACCCGGGCCCTGGGGTGTTTTCACCGGTGGCGGAGCGGCCGCCCGCACGGCATCGGTATCCGGCGGCCCCGTGGCGCCGAGACCGGCAGACATGACACAGACCGACCTGAATGAGGCCGTCGTTCCGGGCCTGTGGCGCCGACTCGCTGCGATCTTCTACGACAGCTGGCTGATGGCTGGTATCTGGCTGCTCGGGGCCACGGTGGACACCTTCGCGCGAAGGGCATTGGATGCGGAAACGAGCGGTTCACACCTGGCGCTACAGATCTTTCTGCTTGCCGCCCCAGCCGTGTTCTTCGGGTGGTTCTGGACGCACGGCGGACAAACGCTCGGGATGCGCGCCTGGCGCCTGAAACTGCTCGACCGCGAGGGTCATCCGGTCACCTGGCGCCAGTCGCTGCTGCGTTACGGTGCTGCCTGGGTCTCGCTGCTCGCGTTCGGCCTCGGATACCTGTGGGTATGGATCGACCGCGATGGACTCGCCTGGCACGACCGTCTCAGCGGGACGCGGCTCGTGTTGCTGCGCAAGGACTGACGGGCACCCCTCAGCCGTCAACGTACGCGGCGGATCATGAACACCGCGATGGCGAGGGATGCAGCCGCCGGGACCAGCGCCGTCACCATCGGGTTGATGCCGTAGACCAACGCGACGTAAGACATCCCGCGGTTGAGCATGTAAAAGGCCATGCCGACCGCGACGCCGAGGAACAGGCGTTGCCCCATGCTGACGAAACGGCTGTGCCCGAGCACGAACGGCACGCTGAGGAACAGCATAACCAGGGTTGCCAGCGGCGTCGCCAGTTTCGACCAGAAGGCGACCTCGTAATCGATCGCGGACTGGCCGTTTTTGCGCATCACGCGGATGTAACGGTACAGCTCGTCGAGCGGCAACATGGTCGGGTGGATCAGTACCGCGCGCAACAATCCCGGATCGAGCAGGGAATCCCATCGTGCCTGGGCCAGCCGGCGCTGGGTCACGCCGCCGTCTGAAACCTGGCTTTGACTGATCCCGAACATCATCCAATGATCCCCGCGGTGCTCGGCGCGCTCGGCGCGCGTCGCGAGCGTGAGCCGGCGCGCGTCGTCGAACTCGTAGATGTAGATGTCGCGCAGCTCGGCACGCGGCAGGATCTCCCGTATGTTGACGAAGGCACTGCCGTCGCGCGCCCAAAAACCATGGCGCGTCTTCAGGGTCGTTTTCCTCTCCATCTGCTCGATGCGGTGCTGCTCTCCCCATTGCTCGCTGGCCGGTGCGACGAGTTCGCCGAACAGGAATACCAGCACCATCATCAGGACGCCGGTCTTGAGGACCGCGACTATGATCTGGCGCAGCGAAAAGCCGGCGGAACGCATCGCGACCAGCTCACCGTGCGAACCCATCGCGCCCAGACCGACAAGACTGCCGAGCATCGCGGCCACCGGAAAGACGTCGAATATGTAGCGCGGCGCCGAAAGCAGCACCACCAGAAACGCGTCACCCAGGCCGTAGTTGCCGCGCCCGACGTTGTCCGACTCGTCGATCAAGCCGAAGAAGACCAGCAGCACGACCAGCACGAACACGGTGACCAGCGTCGCCTTCAGCATGGTTGCGCCGATATACCTTTCGAGCAGCGAGAGCCTCATCGATACCCCACCCGCCAGCGGCGAAAGCGCATCGCAAACCAGTTCGAATCGACGACGATGATCAGGCCTGCAAACAGGACCATAAGCAGCGGCAGCCACCACATGCCCAACCAGCCCGGCAGCACGCCGTCCTCGAGCCAGTTCTCGGCCACGTGCTGCATGTTCATGAACGTGAAGTACACCAGCACGGCGAAAATGAGCCGACCATAGACACCCGAGCGGGGCGGTGAGCGCGCCAGCGGCACGGCCAGCACACCGAACGCCAGCAGCGCCAACGGCACCGAGAGCCGGTAGTGGAACTCGGCATGGTCCTCGGGATCATCGGACGCGATCAGCTCCTGCCAGGGCTTTGAGCTCTCCGAGACCTGCCCGGTATCCGTCTCGGCCGTTGGGATGCGCACCGCATATTCGTCGAAGCGACCGACCAGGTAATCGAGCTGGCCAGGCGTGCCCTCGTAGCGGCGCCCCTCAGTGAGGATGATGAAACGCTCGCCGGTGTCCGGGTCTGTCCGCTGGTACGCGGTTTCCGCGGTCACCAGACCGAGCTTTCCATGCTGACGGTCCTGCACGAACACGCCGCCCAGCTCGGACCCGTCCTCTGCCCGCCGTTCCGTGAACACGACCAGGCCACCACGACGGAACTCGTTGAAGCGCCCTGGTTTCACGCCGGATATATCTGCCGTGCTGGCCTCCATGGCCCTGAGCTGTGACACATAGCCCTTAGCCCAGGGCAGCAGTTCCATGACCAGCAGCAACACCAGCACCGCAAGAGGCAGTGCGGCCAGCAGCACGGACCGGAAGATGCGCGAATAGCCATAGCCCGAGGCGGCGAGTGCAACCATTTCGCTGTCACGGTACATGCGCCCGAGGACCCAGAGCACGGTGAAGAAGAACGCCGGCGGTATGATCAGACCCAGCGCCCTGATCAGTTCGAGGCCCACGACCATGAGCAGCACGTCGGTATTGAGCGCACCGACCGCTGCCTTGCCGAGATAGCGCACCAGGAGGTTGGACAGCAGCAGCAGCGCGATGACCACGACGACGACCAGCAGCGTCTTGAATATCTCGCGCAGAAGCATCCGGTCTATGATCCCCATCGTGCTTTCTTTGGGCTCCTGATTCGCTACACTCTGACGCACGGCAAACGCGAACCATACCGGCAACAACCAGCCAACGAAAGCTCGATCGGCCGCGCAACAGTCATCACGGAGCAACCATGGAATACAGCTGCAAACTTGGCGACCCAGACAAAACGAAATCCGCCTGTCTTGTGGTCGGCGTATTCAAGAACAATCGTGTCCCGCCATCCGGCCAACGGCTGGTTTCGGCGATCGGCGAACCGGTCAGGGCCGTACTGCGAAACCACGATTTCGGCGGCGATATCGGCCAGACCCATTTGATTTCCCGGCCGGAGGGCTGCGAAGCCGCTCGCATCCTGCTCGTCGGTCTGGGCGAACAAAACAAGTACTCTCCACGCCAGTTTGGACGCGCCTTGGTACCGGCATTCAGGTCGCTCGAGGCCTCCGGCGCGACCGACAGCGCGGTGCTGCTGCCGACCGATGCAGATGAGGACGTCTATCGACTGGTGCGCGAGGCCGTATTGGCAGCCGAGAGCGCGGTGTACCGTTTCGACCGGTGCAAGAGCGAGACGACCCCACCGAAGCGACCCCTGAAACGCATCGCTTTCCTGTTACCGTCGCGCACCCAGCTCAAGACGGCGAAACGCGCGGTGCAACACGGTCAGGCCATCGGCGCGGGCTGCCGCCTGGCCAAGGATCTGGCCAACCTGCCCGGCAATCTCTGCACGCCGGGCTACCTGGCTGATCAGGCCAAGGCCCTGGCACGTCGTCAGCGCAAGCTGAAGGTCAAGGTACTCGAAGAGGATGAGATGGAAAAACTGGGCATGGGCGCACTGCTGTCCGTGTCCCGCGGCAGCCGCCAGCCGGCCAAGCTGATCGTGCTGGAATACCGGGGCGGCAAGGCCGGTGCGAAACCGGTCGCACTGGTCGGCAAAGGCCTGACTTTCGACGCAGGCGGCATCTCGATCAAGCCGTCGGCCAGCATGGACGAAATGAAATACGATATGTGCGGCGGTGCCAGCGTGCTCGGCACGATCGCAGCCTGTCTGGCGTTGGAACTGCCCATCAATGTGGTCGGGGTCGTGCCGAGTTCGGAAAATCTACCCGACGGCGATGCCAACAAACCCGGCGACATCGTGACCTCTATGTCAGGACAAACCATCGAAGTCCTGAACACCGATGCGGAAGGTCGACTGATCCTCTGTGATGCGTTGACCTACACGGAGCGATTCGAACCGGCTGCGGTGATCGACATCGCGACACTGACCGGTGCCTGCATCGTCGCGCTCGGCGACGAAGTCAGCGGCCTGATGGCCAACGACGACAGGCTCGCCAACGAACTGCTCGAGGCTGGCAACGAGTGCAACGACCGCGCCTGGCGTTTGCCGTTGCTCGATGAGTACCAACGCGCGCTCGACAGCAACTTCGCCGATATGGCGAACATCGGCAGCAGTCGTGGTGCCGGGGCGATCACCGCGGCCTGTTTTCTTTCGCGCTACACAAAGAAATTCAAGTGGGCGCATCTGGACATCGCGGGCGTCTCCTGGTTGACGGGCAGCGCGAAAGGGGCCACGGGGCGGCCAGTCCCACTGCTGACCGAGTACCTGCTGCGTCGCAGCAAGACCCCAATGTAGCGACCCTGTTGCGGGCATGACCCAGGTCGACTTCTACATCCTCGGCGCCCAGGCCAGCGGCGACCGCTATCAGTTGGCCTGCCGGGTCGCCGAAAAGGCCCGGCGTGCCGGTCGCCGTGTGCTGCTGCATACGCCGGACGCCTCGGCGGCCCAACACCTCGATGCGTTGCTCTGGACCCTCTGGGAGCAGAGCTTCATTCCGCACGGCAGGCTGGGCAAAGACGACCGCGCGACGAACCCGATCCTGATCGGTGACGGCAACACCGATGCCGATGAGCACGAAGTCCTGATTAATCTCGCCAGCGACGTCCCGCTGTTTTTCGGCCGCTTCGAACGCTTGATCGAATGTGTCGATCACGACGAGGCCGTGAAAGCCGCCAGCCGGGAGAGGTTCCGCTACTACCGCGCCCACGGATACCTGTTGAACACCCACGAGGTCGTGTGATGTATCGGATCGGGCAGCGCCCTGGGAGGCAAGACGCTGGTTTTGTTGCCCATGCCCCGGTGCATTTGCCCCACGGGATGCCGTGGATCCATCCGTGACGGCTCGGCTGCCGCGTTCCTGCGGCCCAGCCGGCATCGGTGCGATGCGGAAGTCCCGCTGGCCACCAAAAGCCAGGCGCAGCACGGGCTGCGCCAAACGAACTACGTGTCAGGCCTCGGCCTCTTCGGCCACCGCCTTCATGCTGAGGCGGATACGACCCTGCTTGTCGACCTCGAGCACCTTGACCTTGATGGTGTCGCCTTCGGACAGCTTGTCGCTGACCTTCTCGACTCGCTCATCCGAGATCTGGCTGATGTGCACTAGGCCATCCTTGCCGGGCAAGATCGTGACGAAGGCACCGAAGTCCATCAGGCGCGCAACGCGACCCTCGTAGATCTTGCCAACCTCGACGTCGGCAGTGATCAGCTCGACGCGCTTACGCGCCTCATCACCCGCACGCCGATCGACCGAGAAGATCTTTACGGTGCCATCATCACTGATGTCGACGGTTGCGCCGGTCTCTTCGGTGATCGACCGGATGGTCACCCCGCCCTTGCCGATCACGTCGCGAATCTTGTCGGGGTTGATCTTGAATGAGACGATGCGCGGCGCGTGCTCGGACATCTGTTCGCGCGGCCCCTTGATCGCCTTGCCCATCTCTTCGAGGATGTGCATGCGGCCGTCCTTGGCCTGGGCCAGCGCGATCTCCATGATCTCGCGCGTGATGCCGTCGATCTTGATATCCATCTGCAGCGCATTGATACCGTTTATGGTACCGGCCACCTTGAAGTCCATATCGCCCAGGTGATCCTCGTCGCCGAGGATGTCGGTGAGCACAGCGAACTGCTCGCCCTCCTTGATCAGACCCATGGCCACACCGGCGACCGGCGCCTTGACCGGGACCCCGGCGTCCATCAGCGACAGGCTGGTACCGCACACCGAGGCCATGGACGAGGAACCGTTCGATTCGGTGATCTCGGACACCACGCGGAGCGAATACGGAAAATCCTCGATGCTCGGCATACAGGCGAGCACGCCGCGTTTGGCCAGGCGCCCATGACCGATCTCGCGTCGCTTCGGACTACCGACCCGTCCCAGTTCGCCGACGCAGAACGGCGGGAAATTGTAGTGCAGCATGAACGCCTCTCTGCGTTCGCCTTCCAGCGCGTCGACGATCTGCGAGTCGCGCTCCGTCCCCAGCGTGGTCACAACCAGCGCCTGCGTCTCGCCGCGGGTAAACAGCGCAGAGCCGTGCGTTCGCGGCAGCACGCCGGTACGGATGCTGATCTGGCGCACCGTCTTGGTGTCGCGGCCGTCGATGCGCGGCTCGCCGTCAATGATGCGTCCACGCACGATCGCCTTCTTCAACTTCTCGATCGCGCCGATGACCTCGGCCTCGTCGAAGGCCGGTTCCTCACCGCCACACAGCTGCTGTTTCGCCGCCGCAACCGCCGCGTCGATGGCCGTGTAGCGGTCCATCTTGTCGGCAATGGTGTAGGCGTTACGCAGCGCCTCGCCCGCCGCCGAATCGACGGCCGATTTCAACGCTGTATTCTCTACGGCTTCCGGCAGCGTGATGATCGGCTTGTTGACCTCGGCCGCGAGCTCCTTGATCGTATTGATCACGACCTGCATCTGCTCGTGTCCAAACAGCACGGCGCCGAGCATGACCTCTTCCGACAGCTGATCGGCCTCCGATTCGACCATCAGCACCGCGTTCTCTGTGCCGGCAACGACCAGGTCGAGGTCCGTGTGATCACCAAGCCCGGTCGGCCCGTTCAGTGTGTAGCTACCGTCCTTGTAACCGACGCGGGCCGCGCCGATCGGGCCCTGAAACGGTGCACCGGAGATCGCCAGCGCCGCCGATGTACCGATCAGCGACGGGATTTCCGGGTCGATTTTCGGATTCAGCGACTTGACCGTGCAGATCACCTGCGTCTCGGCCTTGAAGGACTTCGGGAACAGCGGACGGATTGGCCGGTCGATCAGGCGCGAGGTGAGGATTTCCTTTTCCGACGGTCGCCCTTCGCGACGGAAAAAACCACCGGGGATCTTGCCCGCCGCATAGGTCTTTTCCTGATAGTCGACCGTGAGCGGGAAGAAGTCCCGACCACTGTCCAGTTTCTTGTCGTATACAACGGTGACCAACACCACGGTATCGGCCATGTTGACCAGCACGGCGGCGTCGGCCTGACGCGCGATCTCGCCGGTCTCGAGTGTGACTGTGTGCTCGCCGTACTGAAAAGTCTTCTTGATCGGGTTCACTGGGAAATCCTCAAACCTTGTGGATGTGTTGCCGCTCAGCGACGCAGGCCAAGACGGGCGATGAGTTCTCTGTAACGCTCCACATCCTTCGACTTGAGGTAGTCGAGCAGCTTGCGGCGCTGATTGACCAGACGCACCAGGCCCTGGCGGGAATGATGATCTTTCTTGTGGGACTGAAAATGTGGCGTCAGCTCGGTGATACGGGCGGTCAGTAGCGCGACCTGCACCTCGGTCGAACCCGTGTCTTTCGGATCCTTTCCGAAATCTGAAACGATAGCCTGCTTTTGCTCTGCGCTCATTGTCATGACATTTCTCCTGTCATTGTGCCTCGATGGAGCCCCCAACAATGAGTTCAGGCCGCTCCGGCGATTGCAAAAAAAGGGCCGCCAAGGGCCCCTGGATAAATTGAGGTCGCATATTCTCTCTCAATTCGGAACGGCTGTCAGCCTCCGGTCATCAAACGCCTGGGCGCGATGCGGCCATCGTCCTGAACCTGCCCGACTGCGAGAAACTCGTCACCGAGATAGATCCTCACCCAGCCTTCGGTCGGCGCCTTCGGCACCAGGACCGGCTGGCCCTGCTTCAGGTAAAAACCGGCATCCGCACCAACCCGTACCTCGGGCCAGTCCGCCAGCGCGGTGTCGACCGGCAGCAACAGGCCGTCGAGCGCAGCCTGCCCCTGTTCTGCAGTCCGCTCCAACGCGTCCATCGTATGCATCGGAAAGTCGGTATAGGGGCCGACCCCGGTGCGCCGCAATGCGATCACATGTGCGCCACAACCGAGCGCCTCGCCGATGTCTTCGGCGAGCGTGCGGACGTAGGTGCCCTTTGAACAGGCCACGCTCAGGTCGAAGGTCGGCAGATCGACATCGCCCAGGGTCAGGGAATGAATCGTTACGCACCGCGGTTTACGCTCTACTTCGAGGCCCTCGCGCGCCAGCTCGTAAAGCCGTTTTCCCTGGTGCTTCAGCGCCGAGTACATCGGCGGGAGCTGCTCTATCTCGCCGCAGAAGGACGCCAACACCCGCTCAATGCGGTCGGCCGTGACGTCCTCCACCGGTCGCTCGCTGACGATATCGCCCTCGGCATCGCCGGTCGCGGTGGTCTGGCCGAGCCTGACGCGGAACCAATAGTGCTTGTCGGCATCGAGTAGGAAGGCCGAAAGTTTGGTCGCATCGCCGAAACAGATCGGCAGCATGCCGTCGGCCAGCGGGTCCAGACTCCCCGTGTGCCCCGCCTTGCGCGCATCGTACAGACGTTTAACCCGCTGCAGTGCGTGGTTCGAGCTCAGTCCGAGCGGCTTGTCCAGCAGGAGGATGCCGCTGACGGGGCGACCGCGCGCGCGTCCACGCCGCCCCACGATCAGTCCTCGCGCCTTTCGTCTTTCGCGACCGCTTCGTCTATCAGCGACGAAAGACGCATGCCGTTCTCTATCGATTTGTCATAGACGAATGCCAGCCGCGGCACGGTGCGCAGGCTCATCGAATCGGCCAGTCGGCGTCGCAGAAACGCCGCGGCCTTGTTGAGCGCCGCCTCGGTGGCCTTCGCTTGGGTGGAGTCCATCAGCGTGAAGAACACCTTGGCATGCGACAGATCGCGGACTACCCGCACTTCCTGGATGGTCACGCTGGACAGCCGCGGGTCTCGCGCCTCGTCGCGCAGCAGCAGCGCGAGTTCGCGATGGATCTCCGTGCCGACGCGCTCTTCGCGGCCGAATTCCTGCATGTGCACCTACCCCCGAGACGGATCAAATCTCGCGCGCGACTTCGACGCGCTCGAAGACTTCGATCTGATCGCCACTCTTGACGTCGTTGTAGTTCTTGACGCCGATACCGCATTCGGTGCCGGCCTTGACCTCGTTGACGTCGTCTTTGAAGCGACGCAGCGACTCCAGCTCGCCCTCGTAGATGACCACATTGTCGCGCAGTACGCGGATGGGGTTGTGTCGCTTGACGGTCCCCTCGACGACCATGCAACCGGCAATCGCGCCCAGCTTGGAAGACCGGAACACGTCGCGTACCTGTGCGAGTCCGATGATCTCTTCCTTGATCAACGGCGACAGCAGGCCGGAGATCGCCTGCTTCACGTCGTCGATCACCTCATAGATGATGCTGTAGTAGCGCAGATCGAGACCATGCTCTTCGACCACGCGACGCGCGCTCGCGTCGGCGCGGACATTGAAGCCGATCAGAATCGCATTCGAGGTAACGGCCAGGTTCGCGTCGGATTCGGTGATACCACCGACGCCGGACGCAACGACGCGCACCTTGGCCTCGTCCGTCTCGATCTTCAGCAGCGCTTCGCGCAGCGCCTCCACCGAGCCCTGAACGTCGGCCTTGACGATAAGGTTGATGTAGGAAATCTCGCCGTCGGCCATCTGCGAGAACAGCTGGTCGAGCTTCGCCGATTTCTGTTCGGCCAGCCGTGAGTCGCGATGCCGGGTGCGGCGCAGTTCCGCCAGCTCGCGCGCCTTGCGCTCGTCCGCCAGGGCGACCAGATCGTCTCCGGCGGAGGGCGCCGCGGACAGACCGAGCACCTGCACCGGAATTGACGGGCCGGCCTCTTTAACCGACCGGCCGGTTTCATCGAACATCGCGCGTACGCGACCGTACTCCGCGCCGGCGACAACCGAGTCGCCGCGCCTCAAGGTGCCCGATTGAACCAGCACCGTAGCCACCGGACCGCGGCCCTTGTCGAGACTGGATTCCACGATGATGCCCCTGGCCAGGCCGTCGTGCACCGCGCGCAGTTCCAGTACCTCGGACTGCAGCAAGATGGCCTCGAGCAGCCGATCGATACCCTCTCCGGACTTTGCCGAGACCTTCACGAATTGGATATCGCCGCCCCACTCTTCGGGAACCACCTCTTCCGCGACCAGTTCCTGCATCACCCGGTCAGGATTCGCCTCCGGCTTGTCCATCTTGTTGATTGCGACCACGAGCGGGACCTTCGCGGCGCGCGCGTGCTGGATCGCCTCCTTGGTCTGCGGCATCACACCGTCGTCCGCGGCAACCACCAGGATCACGATGTCGGTGGCCTGCGCCCCACGGGCACGCATCGCGGAGAATGCCGCGTGTCCGGGGGTATCAAGGAAGGAGATCATCCCGTGATCGGTCTGAACATGGTAGGCCCCGATGTGCTGCGTGATCCCGCCCGCCTCGCCGGCCGCGACGCGGGTCCGCCGGATGTGATCGAGCAACGAAGTCTTGCCGTGATCGACATGGCCCATGATGGTGACGACCGGTGCCCGTGGCTGCAGGTCACCCTGCTGCTGCACGTCCTCGGCC
>CBFCWF010000026.1:0-27535 GCA_965601425.1 uncultured Chromatiaceae bacterium
ATGGTAAAACCCCTGGTGCCCCCCTGAACTGCAAGAAGCGTTCCGTGAAGATGGCCGACAGCTCAAAGAGCCGCGCCGAGGTGCGATCGCGTCGCGATCCGGCCGCTGGCATCCCCGGCAACGTCACCGCCGGATTGCGTTAATTTGTCCCGATTGCCGCGGCCGATCGCGACAATTTGCGCCAAAGGGCGTCTGTTCATACGCACCCTATTTCGCGCCGCGTGCGCTGTCCACCCCAAACCCGGCACTGGTACACAACTTGCGTAAGGTTAAAGATGCTTTCACAGAAGACCGCGAGCACTTGATACACGATGAGCCCCCGGAGAACATGACAGCGAGCGAACACAGCGAACGACAGCCTGACGGGCTGCAACACCTCCCCGTTTCGGTGCTCCTCGAACGGCGCGAGGCCACCAGCCGCTGGGTGGATCACGTATGGGCCGCCGCCGGTATCACTGTCGGGACGCAGGCTGCCGGCGAGCCACGCCTGGTTCGGGAGACCGCGGACCGCGCGTATTTTCTGGTCGGTGGACTCCAGGTCGCGTTGCATGTCGACGAATGCGAGAGCTACTACTACAACCTGCTCAGCGACAGCCCGCGCGCCTTTGTGCTCGCCCACGTCGGCGATGCCGACGCTCGGCCCGAACCCTTCCGGGTCAGCATGAGCTTCGACGAGGCGCATGCCTACCTCGAGGGCGAAGACGAGATCTATGCGGTCGACGTGCCACCCGAACTCTATCGATGGACCGAATCCTTTGTCATCTCGAACTACTTCCCGGAGCGCAAGCGCAAACGCAAACTGCGCAACTGGTCGGCCGACGGGTCGCAAGACGTGCCATCGTGAGCACGGACTCCCGTCGCCCGATCGATCAGGAGGCGGCCGAACCGCGGCCAGGTGAGACCTTTCTCGCCCGCTTCCACCGGCGCAAGCAGGTCGCGCGCGAGGCGAACCTCCAGCAGGCACAGGGGATAGCGCAGGGCAAGCCGGTCGAGGAGGTCGAATCGCAACAGGCATCGCCCGCCCCCGCATTGACCGATGCAGACATGCCGCCGTTGGAATCGCTCACGATCGATTCCGACTACAGCGGCTTCCTGTCCACCGAGGTCAGCGAGCCATTGCGTCGGGCCGCGCTGCGCAAGTTGTTCCACAGCGCCGAGTTGAACGTGATCGACGGGCTCGACGACTATGCGGAGGACTTCACGACCTTCACCGCGCTCGGCGACCTGGTGACCGCCGAGATGCGGCACCGCATCGAGATCGAGGCAAAACGCCAGGCCGAGGCGGCGCAACGGGCACTGCTCGACGCGGAGGCGCAACCCGCGGACGAACAGGGCCCGCCGGGGCACGCCGTGCCCACCCGGGACGAGGCGGTCGCATCCTCGGCCAGTGACGGTGCGACCACGACCCCAAACGACGACGACAGCCGCACCTGAATCGAGGAGAGACGGCCACCCATGTCCGAAACCAAACCCAGGCTCGACGAAACCGATAACCTGCGCGCACGCCGCGCCGCGCAAACGGCAGCCGAGCGACTCACGCCGGAACCAACCGGCGTAGTGCACTACGAATCGCGCGGGCGCGTGCTGGTGATCGGCGGCGAGGAGGCCCAGTGGCTCGCGGCACGGGTCACAGAACCGCTGCATGCGGAGATCCTATTGACCGACGGCGACGAGGAGGCCGGTGTCCCGACAACCGCGCTGGGCGGGCGCGCAGTCACCATCCAGGGGCATCTCGGCGCGTTCCGGATCGAACTCGGCGAGCAGGGCCGGCACAACTACCAGCGGATCGACACGGACTTGGTCGTGGATCTGGGCACGCAAGCGCTGATCACGAGTGAGCTCCCGCCGCCCGGCTACTGGCGCTTCGGTCGCGAGCCGGCCGATCTCGACGCGGCATGCGCGGCGTTGGACGGCATGCTGGGGACGTTCGAGAAGCCCCGCTATTTCGCATACGACCCTGCAATCTGCGCCCACGGACGCGCCGGGCAGCCAGGCTGCAGCCGCTGTCTCGATGCCTGTCCGGCCGATGCGATCATCTCGGTCGGCGAGACCGTGGAGGTCAACCCCAATCTCTGTCAGGGCGGCGGCATCTGTGCCAGTGTCTGTCCGACAGGCGCGATGCGCTACGCCTATCCCCACGCAGGCGACACCGCGGAGCGGGTTCGCCTGATGCTGCACAGTTATCTCGAGGCAGGGGGTAGCGACCCGGTCGTCATGTTCGTCGCAGCGAGCGACGCGGTTGGCCTGCCGCCGACCCCAGCCAACGTGCTGTTGATCGTGGTCGAAGAACTCGCGAGCGTCGGCCACGAACTCTGGCTCGCCGCAATCGCGTGGGGTGCCCGCTGTCTCCTGCTCGCAGACGGCGGCTCGGTACCCGACAAGGCGCGGCGCGCGCTCGACGCGCAGATCGGCTATTGCCAGCAGATGCTGCGCGGCCTGGGTTACCCGGGCGCGATGCTGAAACCCATCGACACGCGCGCGGGCGACACCCTCCGTGTGCCGGTCGCCGACCTGCCTGCGCCGGCGCGCTTCGCCGCGACCGGCGACAAGCGTCAACTGGCGGCCCTGGGACTGGCGCACCTCTGGCACGCATCGCCGGAGCGTCCGGAGGCGTTCGGATTGTCCGGCGGTGCACCTTACGGGCGGATCCAGGTCGACAGCGGAAAATGCACGCTGTGCATGAGCTGTACCTCTGTCTGCCCGGCGCGTGCGCTCAGCGCGGGCGACGAGACGCCGCGACTGGTGTTCCACGAGGTGAACTGTGTGCAATGCGGGATCTGTGAAAACGCGTGTCCCGAAGCGGCGATCACACTCGAACCGCGACTGCTGGCCAATCCGGACAAGCGGCGCCAGGCCGTTATCCTGCACGAAGAGCCGCCGTTTTGCTGCATCGGCTGCGGCACACCGTTCGCGACGCGGCGTGTGATCGATAACATCCTGGACAAGCTCGCGGGTCACGCGATGTTTCAATCCGAGCGGGCGCGGCGCCGGCTCCAGATGTGTGAGGACTGCCGCGTCGTCGACGCGGTACAAGACAGCGAAGCGATGCAGGCAGGCCTCGGCAGCGACCCGACCCACCGCCCTGACAACGGGAAATCATCATGAACCCACAGATGCCGCAAACAACGTCGGACACAGGCCCGGCGGCAATGCCCGCCGCGCCGACCGAGGAGCAGGCGCGCCGCGCCGCGCTGTACCAACTGCTCGCCGGGCTGTTGCGCGACGCACCGGGTGAGGCGGTGCTGGACTACACGCGCGGCCTCGAAGCGGATGCGGGCGGTCGGCAGAGCGAACTCCCGCTGGCGCTGAGCACACTGGCACTGGCCGCCCGGCACAGCGCCGTCGACTCGGTGCGTGACGAGTACCATATGCTGTTCATCGGTCTCGGCCGCGGCGAGCTCGTGCCCTACGGCTCCTGGTACCAGACCGGTTTTCTCATGGAGAAGCCGCTCGGTCTGTTGCGGGCCGACCTGCGGCGACTCGGTTTCGAGCGCGACGACGATGTTCGGGAACCCGAAGACCACATTGCCGCATTGTGCGAGGTGATGTCGCTGATGATCCTCGACGGAATCCCGATCGAGAACCAGCAACAGTTCTTCGATCATCACCTCGGCAACTGGGCGGGAGATTTCTTTCGAGACCTGGCCGGGGCGGAATCCGCGGTGTTCTATCGGTCGGTAGCGCGCCTGGGCGAGGCCTTTCTGTCGCTCGAGACGCGCTATTTGTCCCTGCTGGACTAGACAAATAGTCACACTGGATCGATTCGATACGCCGAGAGGCCGCGGCAATGGTCATCCAGCGCCCTTTTGGTCATCTTTCTTCCTCGCCCGATGGCCCGTAACTTGCCATTATCACTTGACGACTTAGAGAGAGCGTACGGGCGGGCCGGCGGCCAATGCCCTCACCCCACACCCGCGACGTGCACGCAATGTCGAAGGAGCAAATCGCAATGAATGATCCCAAGCAGCAGGTCTCGCACTCCCGGCGCAAGTTTCTGCGCGACGCCACGGTGACCGGGGGGATCGCAGCCGTCGCTGTCGGTTCGCCGGGCACGGTGATCGCCGCCGAGACCGAACAGACCGCCGAACGGAAACCGACCGAGGCGTACCGCCTGACCCAGCATATCCTCGATTACTACAAGAGCGCGGCCAGCTGAGCCCGGGCCTTAAGGAGAAGCGTGATGATGAAACTGAAAAAGGTCTCCGACCAGGTCGGTGCGGTCGCGGCGACCGAAGCCGCCCGGGAACCGGCCGATCAGACCGGCCGCAAGCTCAACCGCCGTGATTTCCTGCGTCATTCCGGCATCCTCGCCGGGGGCACCGCACTGGCGACCGGCCTCGCACCGGGCATGATGCGCAAGGCGAAGGCCGCACCGGCGGCCGGCGGCGGAGAAACCAAAGAGGTGCGGACCGTGTGCACGCACTGCTCGGTCGGCTGCGGTGTCATCGCCGAGGTGAAAAATGGTGTCTGGACCGGGCAGGAGCCGGCCTTCGATCACCCGTTCAACCTCGGCGCGCATTGCGCGAAAGGTGCCGCGCTGCGCGAACACGGACACGGCGAACGCCGGCTCAAGTATCCGACCAAGCTGGTCGGGGGTAAATGGCAAAAGGTCTCCTGGGACGAGGCGATCAACGACATCGGCGACCAGCTGCTGAAGATTCGTCAGGAGTCCAGCCCTGACTCGGTCTATTGGCTGGGTTCGGCCAAGTTCAACAACGAGCAGGCGTACCTGTTCCGGAAGTTCGCGGCGATGTGGGGCACCAACAACGTCGACCACCAGGCGCGCATCTGCCACTCGACGACCGTCGCCGGTGTCGCGAACACCTGGGGCTACGGCGCGATGACGAACAGCTACAACGACATCCACAATTCACGGGCGATCCTGCTGATCGGCTCGAACCCGACCGAGGCGCATCCTGTCTCGCTGCAGCACATTCTGAAGGCGAAAGAAGAAAACAACGCCCCGATCATCGTGATCGACCCACGCTTTACCCGCACGGCCGCGCACGCGAATCACTTCCTGCGCATCCGCCCCGGCACCGACGTGCCGATCATCTGGGGCATGATGTATCACATCTTCAAGAACGGCTGGGAGGACAAGGAATACATCCGCCAGCGCGTCTACGGGATGGAGGAAGTCAAGGCCGAGGTCGCGAAGTGGACGCCCGACGAGGTCGAGCGCGTGACCGGCGTGCCGGAGAACCAGGTCTATGCCGCCGCGAAGGCGATGGCGGACAACCGCCCGGGCACGTTCATCTGGTGCATGGGCGGCACACAGCATACGATCGGCAACAACAACACCCGGGCCTATTGCGCGTTCCAGCTCGCGCTGGGGAACATCGGCGTGTCCGGCGGCGGCGCCAACATCTTTCGCGGACACGACAATGTGCAGGGTGCGACCGATCTCGGCGTGTTGGCCAACACACTGCCCGGCTACTACGGCCTCGCCCCCGGTTCCTGGGCACACTGGGCACGGGTCTGGGATCTCGACCTGGACTGGATCAAGGGCCAGTTCGATTCCGGGTCCTACGAGAAGTCCGGAGACAAGGACGTGGCCGTGATGAACGCGAAAGGCATCCCGGTGTCGCGCTGGATCGACGGCGTGCTCGAGGACAGCGCCAACATCGGCCAGAAGGACAACCTGCGTGCGATGTTCATGTGGGGCCACGCCCCGAACTCGCAGACCCGCGGCAATGAGATGAAGCAGGCAATGGAGAAGCTGGATCTGCTGGTCGTCGTCGATCCCTACCCGACCGTATCGGCGGTGATGCACGACCGCACCGACGGCGTCTACCTGCTGCCAGCCTGTACCCAGTTCGAGACGTACGGCTCTGCGACCGCCTCGAACCGCTCCCTGCAGTGGCGCGACAAGGTCATCGACCCGCTTTTCGAGTCACTGCCCGACCACATCATCATGCACAAGCTGGCGACCAAGCTGGGCTTCGCCGAGCAGTTGTTCAAACACATCCAGGTCAATGGCGAAGAGCCGCTCATCGAGGACATCACGCGGGAATTCAACCGTGGCATGTGGACCATCGGGTACACCGGCCAGAGCCCGGAGCGACTCAAGCTGCACCAGCAGAACTGGGGCACCTTCGACTACACCAGTCTCAAGGCGGAAGGCGGGCCGGCCGACGGCGACTTCTACGGCATGCCCTGGCCCTGCTGGGGCAGCGCCGAGATGAAGCATCCCGGCACACCGAACCTGTACGACACGAGCCTGCCGGTCGCCGAGGGTGGCCTGACCTTCCGCGCGCGCTTCGGCGTCGAGCGTGACGGCGTGAGCCTGCTCGCCGACGGCAGCTACTCGGCGGCTTCCGACATCCAGGACGGCTATCCCGAGTTCACCGGCGAACTGCTGAAAAAGCTGGGCTGGTGGGATGACCTGTCGAGCGAGGAGCAGGCGGCCGCCGAGGGCAAGAACTGGAAGACGGATCTGTCCGGCGGCATCCAGCGGGTCGCGATCAAACACGGCTGTGCGCCGTTCGGCAACGCGAAGGCCCGTACCGTGGTCTGGACCTTCCCGGATCCGGTACCTATCCATCGCGAACCGCTGTATACCAACCGCCGTGACCTGGTCGAACAGTACCCGACCTACGAAGACCGCAAGTCGTTCTGGCGGCTGCCGACACGCTACAGCTCGGTGCAGGCGAAGGACTACTCGCAGGACTACCCGATCATCCTGACCTCCGGACGCCTGGTCGAGTACGAGGGTGGCGGCGACGAGACCCGGTCGAACCCGTGGCTGGCCGAGTTGCAGCAGGACATGTTCGTCGAGATCCACCCGCGCGATGCGAACAACGCCGCGATCAGGGACGGCGACGATGTCTGGGTCGAGGGTGCCGAGGGCGCCAAGATCAAGGTCAAGGCGATGGTCACGCGGCGCGTCGGGGCCGGCGTTGCATTCACCCCCTTCCACTTTGGTGGCCACTTCCAGGGCAAGGACCTGCGCGACAAGTACCCGGCCGGCTCGGATCCGTATGTGCTCGGGGAGGCCTGCAACACCGCGTTCACCTATGGTTACGACTCGGTGACGCAGATGCAGGAAACCAAATGCACCCTGTGCCGCATCTCCAAGGCTTGAGGAGGATTCAGACATGGCAACAATGAAGTTTTACTGCGACGCAGAACGCTGCATCGAATGCAATGCCTGTGTCACCGCGTGCAAGAACGAGAACGAGGTGCCCTGGGGTGTCAACCGCCGCCGCGTGGTCACGATCAAGGACGGCGAGCCGGGTGAGCGCTCGCTGTCCGTGGCCTGCATGCACTGTTCGGATGCCCCCTGTGCCGCGGTCTGCCCGGTCGATTGTTTCTATACGACCGAAGACGGGCTGGTGTTGCACGACAAGGATATCTGCATCGGCTGCGGCTACTGTTTCTACGCCTGCCCGTTCGGCGCGCCGCAGTTCCCAAAGGCCGGCGCCTTCGCCTCGCGCGGCAAGATGGACAAGTGCACCTTCTGCGCCGGCGGCCCGAAAGAGACCGGCAGCGCGGACGAACACCGCACCTATGGCGCAAACCGACTCGCCGAAGGCAAGCTGCCGCTGTGCGCCGAGATGTGCGCGACCAAGGCGTTGCTGGCCGGTGACGCCGACGTCATCTCCGACATCTACCGCAAGCGCGTCGTGAATCGCGGCGCCTCGGTGCTCGACTGGGGCGTCAACTACGACAAGGCCAGTCTGCGGGCCCCGCAGGGCATGCGAGGCAAGGTCAGCAGCGACGGCTGATTCCGATCGACCGCCGGCCCGATCAGCGCGGGCCCGGCGGTCTCGGTCGTCTGGCATCGCAACGTCGGGCCAGGCGTCCCACGACCAGGGAAACAGGTTGACGAAGCCAAGCTCTGAAACTCAGCCCGCTCATTCGAGGAACAACGCGATGTCATCGACCACCGCGCGGTTGGCAGTCGCTCCATGCGTCCTGCTGCTATTCATTTTCTGCCTGAGCACCCCACTTGCCGCATCGGCCCAGGAACGCGATCCGGCATCGCCGATCATGGTCCCCAACCCGGCCAGCGACCTTTGGCGGGCCGTGCGACAGCGCGACGCCCCGGCTGCCGGGGCGACCCAGGCCCGCGGCGTCGAAACCGGGGTCTTGATAGACGCCAGCGGTGAAGCGTTTCGCAACTACCGGCGGAATGACTTCGTCGCACCGGCCGGACTGGTCATTGCGGCAGCCGCCGGGATCATCCTGCTCTTCTACCTGATCCGCGGCAGGATTCCGATCCCCGACGGGCGCGCCGGCACACGGATCAAACGCTTTCCGGATATCGACCGGACGCTCCACTGGTTCACCGCGATCCTGTTCATCTTCCTCGCGCTGACGGGCCTGACCCTGCTGTTCGGGCGATTCGTCGTGTTGCCGGTGCTCGGCGCCGAGGCGTTCAGCGTGATCGCCAGCGCCTCCAAAGAAGGCCACAACCTGTTCGGGCCGCTTTTCCTGGTCGCGATACTGGCGCTGTTCGTGCGCTGGGCGGCCAGAAACCTGCCGTCGCGCGGCGACCTCAAGTGGCTGATCAAGGGCGGCGGTATCATCGGGAATGCACATGTCAGCGCCGGCTTCTTCAACACCGGGGAAAAGATCTGGTTCTGGTCGGTCATGGTGCTCGGCCTGACCGTGTCGATCAGCGGACTGGTCCTGTTGTTCCCGGTGTTCGGACAGGGACGCGAAATCATGCAGCTCGCGCTGATCGTGCACGGTATCGCCGCGGTGCTGTTCATCGCCGGCTCTTTCGGGCATATCTACATCGGCACGCTCGGCACCGAGGGCAGCCTGGAGAGCATGACCACCGGCTATGTCGACGAGAACTGGGCCAAGGGGCATCACGACCGCTGGTACGCGGAGGCCACGCAGGCTGTCGGGACCACCGGGCATGGCCAGACAACAGCCGCCCGGCACGCAACGCGCCTGGACGCATCGCCCGACAAGGCATGACCTGGTCCGGCCGGGTGCAGATCGCAATGAACAACATCAAGCGAAACGAGGGAACAGCGCGTGAGCTTCACTGAATTTGTCGACGGGCCCTTCTGGTACTTCTCTGCCACCGTGTTCGTGATCGGGGTACTGTGGCGGCTCATCGGTATGCTCGCAATGGGCAGCAAGACGGACTACAGCGAACCGCGCGCATCTGCGACCGGCGGCGTCGTCGGTGTCAATATCAAACGCTTTTTCCCGCGCGCCGATTTCTGGTCGCGCATCAAGCTGCAGGTCATTGCCGGGTATCTTTTCCATGTCGGGCTGTTTGCGCTGCTGTTCTTCGCCGCACCGCACATCAAGTTCTACCGCGAGTACGTGCTCGGCTTCGGCTGGCCGGCGATGCCCGAATGGGCGTTCATTCTGACCTCCGAACTCGCGTTTCTGGGCCTGCTCCTGCTGATTCTGCACCGCTTGATGAACCCAGTGACACGGGCGATCTCGAACCGCGGCGACTACCTGGGTTCGATCCTGATCTTCCTGGTCATGCTCAGCGGCTGCCTCGCGCTCGCACGTGCCTACGAACCCTTGCGCGTGATCCACTTCTTCCTCGCCGAACTGCTGCTGCTGTACTTCCCGTTCAGCGCGCTGATGCACACCTTCACCTTCCCGTTCAGCCGGGGCTTCATGGGGGCCCACTACGGGCGACGTGGAGTGAGCGTATGAACGGGTTCGCGGCCACGCGCGCCCACACCTCAGTCGCCCCGCGCGGCGACCGTTTCGGAGACTAGGCCATGGCCATCGACATGAATGTCTTTCTCGGTTTCGCCGAGCAGATCAAGATGCTCCCACAGATGGCGCAGCCGACGGATTGCCCGGACAACGAGCGCCTGAAACGGGCCGAGGCGGTGTTCGCTGCCAAGCTCGACGCGGCCAAGGCGACGCATCTCGAGTCCTGTGTGCATTGCGGCCTGTGCGCGGAGGCCTGTCAGTTCTACATCCAGACGGAGGACCCGAAGTTCACGCCGATCCACAAGCTCGACCTGCTCAAGCGCTTCTACCGGCGCGAGAAGGCCCCGCTGCGCTTTTTTCACCGCTTGACCGAGCCGGCGATCACCGAGGCAGACCTGGAGGCCACACAGGAACTGGTTTACGAATCCTGCACCGAGTGCGGCCGCTGCGGCTTGGTCTGTCCGATGGGCATCGATATCGCGGCGATGGTGCACCTGACGCGCGAGGGGCTGGCCCAGGCTGGCCTGATACCGGCCGGCCTGCGCGCGGTGGAACAGGAACAGGGCAGCCGCGGTACCGTGTTCGGGGTCGGCCCAGACCAGATTCGACAGGCGGTGGACGATCTGCGGGCCAAGGGCTATGAGGTGCCGATCGACAAGGAAAAGGCCGACATCCTGGTCCTGAGTTCCACCATCGATGTCCTGCTGTTCAAGGATGCGCTGGAGGCGACGGTGAAGGTGATGAACCACCTCGGTGCCGACTGGACCATCCACAGCTGTGCCTTCGAGGGCGCGAACTTCGGCCTACTCTCGGGTTACGAGGAGGTACAGAAGTCGGCCTCGGAACGCATTACCAGCCAGGCGATCGCACTGGGGGCCAAACTCGTCATCGTCCCGGAATGCGGACACGCCTACCCGGCGATGCGCTGGTACGGCGCGAACGAGCACGGCGCACCCCTGCCGTTCGAGGTCATGGCGCTGTCGGAGTTTCTCGGGCGCGAGGTCATGGCGGGACGGCTGCAACTGAACCCGCTCGGACCGGACAGTCACGTCACCTACCACGACCCCTGCAAGGTCGGTCGGCATGGCGGCGTGTTCGAAGAGCCGCGCGCGGTGCTGAAGGCCCTGGGCGTCGACCTGCGCGAGATGCCCAGCAACCGGGTGAGCAACTTCTGTTGCGGCGGCGGTGCCGGGCTGTTCGTGATGGAGGGCGCCCGGCCGATGCGCGACGCGGCCTTCGACCTGAAGCGCGAGCAGGTCGAAGCCACCGGGGCCGAATCGGTGGTCACGGCCTGTGGCAGCTGCCGGGTCAATTTGATGGCCGGGGCCCAGCGCACGCAGTGGGGCGCGCGGATCGAGAGCCTGGTCGAGCTGGTCGGTGCCAACCTGAAATAGTGCCGCGTCAGCCGGAGGCGTCCCCGGGATCGGTCGTGGACCGCGCGAGTATCTCCTGCAGGTACGCGATGCGTCTCAGCGACACCGCGATCTTCTCCTCCAGATCGTAGTCCCTCTCGCCACCGAGCAGGTGCAGCATGTCTTCGAAAAAAAACACGTAGAAGCTGTCGACGAAGCGAATCCGACGCTGGTTGTCCATGATCAGATTGTCGAGGCCGTACAGATCGATGACGCGTGGATTCGGACCTTCCCGCCAATTTGCCGCCACCGCGAGAAAACGGGCCAGCTGGCGCCGCGCTATCGGGTGCTCGCGCAGCAGTCCGATGGCCTCCTCGCGGTTCAGCGGGTTGGCGATGTTGAACCAGACGTTGATCGCACGAGCCAGCACGATCAGGTTGGGCTCACCGTTGATGCAGGTCTCGACGAACAGCGCCTCAGGAATCATCTCGCCCAGCGCCTCGCGCAGCATCCGATACTGACGCCGCAGGAGCTTCGCGTCCTCGTGCCCATAGCGATCACAGGGATACTTCACGACGAACTCGGTGTAGCTGTCGTCGTCCGGGTCCTCGGTGTTCTTGCGCGCGCTGCGCCAGACCTGGCAGTGATTGCCGGTCCTCGAGACCAAGGCCGCCCGGCGACTGTCCGGATGCAGGCAGGCTACATCGAGTACCGGACGGTCCGCCTCGCAGCCTTCGCTGGCCGGATCAGCGGCGCTCATCGGCGGCATCCGGGGCCTTACGCCGGGCCATGCCCGGATAGCTGGCGACAAAGCGGCTTAACCCTTCGGTGACGAAGCGCTGCAGCGACCACGGCTCGTCGCCGAGCAGATGCCGACGGTCTTCACGCAACGCATAGGCCTGCGCACGCAGCCGCCCGGCCCGGACATCGACCGCGACCGTCACGCGCCGGTAGATCGCACCCTCGAACGCGTCAAGCGCTTCGAGATGGACAGGATCCAGGCCGCGGTACAGCAAGCCCTCGACCCGATCACCCGGCCAGCGCAGGATCGCGGGATAGAGTTCGCCGCTCAAGCGGCGGCGCCGGTAGTCGTGCAGCAGCGCCGGCTCACCGGGCTGACGGAATCCGCTGACCCGGTCCATGACCTCGGGGACCATCAAGGTCCCGTACACGAAAAGCTGCGTACTCACTCCCGCTCACCCACTGCGTAAATCGTGCCCGTAGATTCTATCCGGATGCGACGGCCGCCGCCGCGTGACCGCGCGCGACCAGCCTTCAAGGCTAGTCGAAATCGACGACATTCGTCGGCACATGGCGCAAGTCGAGTTCGCCGGCCTCCACCACCTCTTCGCGGCTATGCGCCACCGCAAGTTTGTAGGGCAACTTGCACTGCAGGGTCGACATCGCATCGAGAAACGCCTGCGCCTGCGGTGTCAGGAACTTGCCGCGACGCGTCACTGCGCCGTAGGTGCGCCGTGGGAAGTAGTCCTCGAGCGGTATCACCGCCAGTCGCTCCTTGCCGGTGAGGCAGATCTCGTTGACGATCGAAATCCCCATCCCCTGTTCGACGTAACGCTTGATGACCTCCCAGCCACCGGCCTCCAGCACGACGCTGTAGGAAACGCCATGCTGTTCGAATACCAGGTCCACGCTGCGCCAGTGGTTGAGCTGGCGCGGGGGCAGAATCAGGCCATAGGGGCTGATTTCTTCCAGTGTCACCTTGGTGCGCCTGGCCAGCGGGTGGTCCAGCGGCACGATAAGCACCTGCTCGAACGAGAACAGCGGCTTGTATTCGAGGTCGGCCTGCCCGTCGACCATCGGTCCCACCGCGAAATCCGCTGCGTCGGAACGCAACTTTGCCAGCCCGTCGCGACCGGTCTCGTTCAGCAGCTTGATGTGGATACCCGGATGACGCTCACGGAAACAGGATACGAACTCGGGCAGCAGATAGAGGATGGTCGATTCACCGGCCACCACGGTCAATTCACCGCTGTCGAGCCTGCCGCTCTTGCTGGCGAAGGTTTGCGCCAGATTGTCGATGCCCTCGAGCAGGGGTTTGGCGATTTCGTACAGGAGTTCGCCGTCCGGCGTAATCCGAATCTGCGGCCCATGGCGCTCGAATACGACGATTTCGAGCTCGCGCTCCAGGGCCTTGATCTGCAGCGAGATCGTCGGCTGCGTCAGGAACAGCTTCTCCGCGGCACGCGATATGTTCTTGGTTTCCACGGTCTTGCAGAAGGCGCGCAACTGCTTGAGCCGGTTCTGCTTGTAGCTTGGGGGTGAGATACTCATAAAAACACCATCCTCTCTGGGCGCCCCTCCCCCGTATTCTCGATAGGTGACTCTGCGGTCAGCTCGGGGGCCTGGACGGTAAGGTCGTCGTTCGACACGGCCCGCTGCGCGGGTCACGCGTCTGAGTTTGCCTTCTGGTGTCCATACACTAGCGGAAAACGGCCAGGCCGGTGTCGCAATCGCTGCTGGCTGACCCTGCCCCGGGACTGTGTTTCCGGTTCCTCGGAAAAAAGCGGCGCCCGCGAGGGGCGCCCAACAGAAGAGCAGAGGGGGCAGAATCCTCTGCTAGGAGGGTTCGTTGTCGTCGCTCAGTGGCTGGTGAAGAGCCCGCCATTGACCGGGATGTTGGCACCGGTCGTGTAGCCATTGCCCTCGCTCGCGAGCCAGGCGACCGCATTCGCAATCTCTTCGGGTGTGCCCATGCGGCGCATCGGCACGCTGTTGACGATCGACTCGAGCACGTTTTCGGGCATCGCCTGGGTCATCGCGGTTGCAATGTAGCCGGGTGACACGGTGTTGACCGTGATGCCTTTCGCGGCAGTCTCGAGTGCCACCGCCATCGTGAAGCCGTGCATGCCGGCCTTGGCCGCCGAGTAGTTGGCCTGGCCAAACTGGCCGCGCTGGCCGTTCACCGAGGCGATGTTCACGATGCGGCCCCAGCCTTTCTCCAGCATGCCGTTGATCACATGTCGCGTGACATTGAAGGCGCTGTCGAGGTTGGTCGCAACGACCGCACGCCAGTTATCTTCAGACATCTTTTTCAGCGTGCCGTCACGCGTGATACCGGCACAATTCACCAGGATATCGACCGAGCCGAGTTTCTCGCTGATCTCAGCGACCGCGCGCTCGCAGTCCGCATAACTCGCGACGTCGACTGCCGCCAGGCTGATCGCATGTCCCTGGTCGTGCATCTTTTTCTGCCAGGCCTCGGCCGAGTCCTTTTCCGGCGGGAAATAGCCCGCCACGACCTGATGACCCTGCTGGGCCAGCTCGCAGCAGATCGCGGAGCCTATGCCGCCGTTACCGCCGGTCACAAACGCGACACGTTTGGTCATTCTTCCTCTCCGTTCTGGTTCTTTTCTGATTTACCCACGCCTGATTCTCGAGCCCGGGGGGCGACGTGGGTAACCCGCGTCGCCCCTGCCGAGACCGCATCAGGCAACTTTCTTGGTCGCCAACTCACTCGCCTTCTCAACGCTCTTGCTGGTGTACTTGACCGCCTCTTCCACCATCTCGGTCAGTTCCTCGCGGAGCGAAGAGAACATCTCGGTGGTTTCGCGCAGATTGGCCAGGAACTTGTCGTTGCAGCCCTTGAGCAACTCGCTCTGCATCACCATCGCCTCTTTGTAGTCCTTGGCTCCGGCCAGCGCTTCGTACTGCTTGGCACTGGTCTCCAGGCACTGATTGACGATCGAGGCCTGCTTGGTGGCCAGCTGCTCGAAGGCGCGCATGTTCAGTTCACCGATGCGGGCCGCCGAGGCAAAGACCTGATCGTTGAACTTGGTTACCATGTCGACGTATTCGTTGTTCATGAGGATGTCTCCTGGGTTGTTGAGGTGATCGCATGCTGCAGTGCAACAATGTTGCAGTGCACAATATCGGTCTTTTTCAACCTTTGTCAAGCCCCTCATCGAAAATATTTTGTGCGGTGCACCATTATCGATATTTCACGCTGTTAACAAAAGAATTTTCTATGTCACTACCCCCCCCGGAAAAACGCGAGCTGGTGCACACCCGGACCATCGAATGCAGCGGATACCGCCGCACCGATGGCCTCTGGGACATCGAGGGCAGCCTGATCGACACGCGCACCGAGGAAATGGAAACCTTTGGACGCGGCAAGATCACGCCCGGCGAACACCTGCACGAGATGTGGCTGAGGATGACCGTGGATTCCGAATTGACCGTGCGGTCGATCGACGCCAAGACGGTCCATGCCCCGTACCCGCCGTGCCCCAATTTCCCCGACCGTTTCGACAAGCTCGTCGGCCAGCAGATCGAGCCGGGCTGGACCGCCAAGGTGCGCCTTCTGCTCGGTGGCCGCTGGGGCTGTACACACCTGGTCGAGCTGCTCGGACCCCTGGCGACCACGGCCGTCCAGACCGTGTATGCATGGCGTGGCGAGACTGGCGAACACCTCGAGGACAACGTCGCGCCGCCCACCGACTTCATCGACACCTGCCATACGCTCGCGGCCGGCACCGAGGTGGTGCGCCGCCTGTGGCCGGACCGCGACGAGGGTGGGCCGTCCGACTGACTTGCCGGACATCGCTGACCCGGGCACGCGTGTCTTGCCCAGCCAGCGTGCGGACTGGCTGCAGGTCACAGGCCCTAGGCAATACCTCGCCGAGCGTGCACACTTGCCCGATGAACCCGAGGGAAGGCGCCCACCTGTGCAACCTGGCTACCTGTCGGTCGAAACGCATGCCGGGCATGCCGGCCTGTCACGACTGAAACTGCGCGGCGAACAGCCGGATCCGGACCCGAGCGGGCACGAACAACCACGCATACGCTACGTCGCGCAGTTCAATGACGGCGATGCGGCGCTGATGCACACGCACGAGATCCTGAAACGCCGCCTGCTCGATCCCGACACCCACCTTTACCGCATCGCGCCGGAGCGCGCAGTGGCCGCCATCGAATCGTTGGGCCTGCGCCATCGTCGCGTCTACCTGGATCCGGAATTTTCCGGGCAGAGCCGGACGGCCATCGCGCAGTTCACGGCCCGCTTCGCCCGACAACGTGAACGCCGCGAGCGCTTCTTCCAGGCGCTCGGTTACATCGGCATCGCGCTGCTGCTGTTCAACCTGGTCGCATTGTCGCTGGCCTGAGCCGGCGCATCGCGCAGGGCTTTCGCGGAGGGCAAAACCGTCCATACTTGTAGGTGGAGGCCATTCGACAACGGCTAGCCCATGCCAAAACTGAACCGATTCTTCGCCGCGGTGCTGCTTGCCGCCTCGAGTCTGGCCGGCAACGCGGACGAGCCGGCAGACGCCGCGCTCACTGCGCTCCGCGAGGGGCTCTGGCGTGATGTCGAGCGTCAGATCGCGCAACTGCATCGCGAGCTCGGCATCGACCGGCTGTCACCCGAGGTGCGACGCGCACTTCGCCAGGTACCGCGGGAGCGGTTCGTACCGCAAGAACAGCGGCGCTACGCCTACGAAAACCGGCCGTTGCCGATAGGTTACGGTCAGACCATCTCACAACCCCTGATCGTCGCGGTGATGACCGAATTGCTCGAGGTCGAGGCCGGCGACCGGATCTTCGAACTGGGTACCGGATCGGGCTACCAGGCGGCGGTACTCGACGCACTGGGTGCCGAGGTGTACAGCGTGGAGATCGTACCGGAGCTCGGGCAGCGGGCGCGCGAGACGCTGGGCGTGCTCGGCTATCGTGGCGTCGAGACCCGTATCGGGGACGGGTATTTCGGATGGGAGTCCGCGGCCCCTTTCGACGCGATCATCGTCACCGCCGCCAGCGAGCACATTCCGCCCCCGCTGTTGCGACAGCTGAAACCCGGCGGGCGCATGATTATCCCGGTCGGCAGTCGATACCTGACCCAGAAGCTCGTGCTGGTGACTCGCGACGCGGCCGGCCAGGTACGCACGCGTGAGATCCTGCCGGTGACCTTCGTCCCGCTGACGGGCACGCGCTGAGCCGGCCTTTGTCGCGCGAGGCGGTGGACCAGCGGCACGACCATGCGAAACAGCACGCCTCCTCTCGCGGCCATCGGCCTGATCTCGGCCACTGCGCTCAGCTACGAAATCCTGCTGACCCGTGTGTTCGCAATCGTGCACTGGCATCACCTGGTCGCGATCGCGATCAGTCTCGCGCTCCTGGGCTACGGGGTCAGCGGGACCTTCCTCACCCTGCTCGGGACGCGCTTGCGACGCCGCTTCCCGGCCTTTTTCGTCGGCAACGCAATCTTGTTCGCGATCACCGCGCTGGTCTGTCTGAGCGTCGCCCAGCGGATCCCGCTCGATCCACAGGCACTCGCGTGGGATTCGCGCCAGGCCGTCTATCTCGCCGCCACTTTCCTGCTGCTCGCGATCCCGTTCTTTGCCGCGGCCAACTGTATCGGGGCGACCTTGTCGCAATTTCGCGCCGACATCCCGCGCATTTACGGTTTCGACCTCGTGGGTGCCGGCCTCGGTGCGTTCGTGCCGCTCGCCGGTCTCGCGCTGCTGCGCCCGGCCGAGGCGTTGTTCGGGGTGTTCGTCGGCGGCCTGTTGGCAGCGACCCTCGCGGCACAAGCGATGCGCTGGCATCCGGTCCGGGTGTCCCTGCTCGCGATCACGTTGGCAGTCGCGGCAGGGAGCGGCCTCGATCGCCAGGTCGCACCGTCCGCCTACAAGGATCTGGCGCGGGCCCTGACCGTATACGGCGCGCAGATCGACAGCGAATTGAGCGGCGTCGATGGTGTGGTCGACGTGGTGCGCAACGACAGCGTGGCACAACGCTTCGCCCCCGGGCTGAGCCTGAACGCGGATGCGACACCACCGAAACAGCTCATGGTGTTCGTGGATGGCGAGGCGGCCGGCGCGATCGACGTCGACCAGGGCAGCGGCCGGGTCGACGACTACCTCGGGCAGCTGCTCTCCGCGCTGCCGTTCGACCTACGGCCCGACGCACGCGTCGCGGTGCTCAATGCCGGCGCGGGTTTCAGGGTACGGCAGGCCGCCGCGCTCGGTGCCGGCCATATCACCGCGATCGAACCCACGCGGGCGCTGTTCGAACTCGCGTGCACGCAATACCGCGACCAGCAGCCGGAGGTCTGCGACAGCGCACGGGTCCAGTGGCACATCCAGACGGCACGCGCCCACCTCGCCGGCCCGGTCGGGCGATTCGATCTCATCACCGTCGTCGCGAGCGCCGACCCGGGCGGCGTCGATGCATTGAGCATCGATTACGATCTGACCACCGAGGCTTTCGGCGACTTCTTGAGTCACCTCGAGCACCGCGGACTGCTCGCGATCGAGGGCCCGACCCGCTTGCCGCCGCGCCTTGCCTTGCGCCTGCTGTACACTGCGCAGCGCGCACTGCTCGCCTCGGACGTGCAACGACCGGACCGGCACATCGCGATGGTTCGCGGCTGGCAACGTTTCCTGCTGATGGTATCCAACGCCCCGCTGCAGGCGCGCGACAGTGCGCGGATACGCCGCTTCGCCGACGACCTCGGATTCGATCTGGTCTGGCTGCCGGATATCCGTGCCGAAGAGGTCAATCGCTTCCAGGTACTGCAACAGCCGCTGTTCTTCAACGGCGCCGCGCGGCTGCTGGACCCGCAGCGGGTGGTTGCCGACCGGCGAGGCACTGACCGGCTCAGGTCGGCCAGCGACGATAGGCCTTTTCCGCTGCTGTTCACCGGCTGGGGCGAGTCCTGGACTGCGTTGATGCGCGGCGATCCGGCCGGGCTGGCCCGGCTCGACAGCGCGTTGCTGATCAGCCTGGTCACGCTCGGTCTGGTCGGCATCGCCGCCGTGCTGCTGATACTGCTGCCTTTGTCGTGGATGCGGCCGGACCGGGCCGAGACCGCAGCGGCCGGGCTGCGTTGGCGCACCCTGCTGTACTTTTCGCTGATTGGTATCGCGTTCCTGTTCCTGGAGTTGGCCTGGATCCAGCGCATGCAGCTGTTCCTGGGCCACCCGGTGTACGCGACCACCGCGGTGCTTGCGGCATTTCTCGTATTCGCCGGTCTCGGCAGCTTCTGGTCGCAGCGCGCCGGAAACCGAAACCCGGGCGGCCTGTTGAAACCGGCGGTACTGGTCATCGTGGCATTCAGTCTGGCCTACGTACTGCTGCTACCCGACTGGCTCGAACGGCTCGCGGGCATTGCGCTGGGCTGGCGCATCGCGGTGGTGCTGGTATTGCTTGCCCCGCTCGCATTCGCGATGGGCGTCCCGTTTCCGACCGGCCTCAGCCAGCTCGGCGACGCGGCACCCGGCCTGGTGCCCTGGGCCTGGGGTATCAACGGCTGTGCCTCGGTGATCAGCGCCGCCGCGGCAACGCCGCTGGCCGCGCAGATCGGTTTCACCGGTTTGATACTGATCGCGGTGTCCAGCTATCTGCTGCTGCCCTGGATCGCTTGGCGGCATGACTGAGATCGCCGCCCGCACCTGCACTGACCTGGCGCAGGGGGCGCGAGACCGCCTTAACTATACTTGTAGCAGGGAAAGGCGTAGGGCTTCTTCAGCGGGGGATCGCCATGAGCACAAAAGCAGACGAGCCGATGGTCAGCATCGAGGCCATTCGTGAATCACCGTTCGGTCTTGACCTGACCGACGCGCAGTGCCAGTTGCTGGCCGAATCGACCGGCCTGATCGCCCTCGACGTCGGCGCCCCGCTGCTCGATGAGGGGCACGTCGACGAGGTGCTGTACATCGTGTCCCGCGGCAGCCTCGAGGTCATAAAGCAGACCGGGGGTGGCGACGCGGTCACGCTGCAGCTGCTGCACCGGGGGGACATGGCGGGCATCCTCGGTTTCGTCGACGGTGTGCCGCACAGCGCCGCGATCAGGGCGTTGACCCAGTGCGAACTGATCGCGCTGGATCGCAAGGATCTCGAGCGACTGATCGATCAGGATCCTCACCTCGTCTATCTGGTGATGCGCACCGTGGTGCGTGCCGCACACCGCATCCTCGGCCGGATGAATGCGCAATTCGTCGAGATGTCGAACTACATCAGCCACCAGCACGGTCGTTACTGAACGTCCGCCGCGCCCGTGCGCCGGAAGCGGTACTTGACGATCCGGTCGTTGCCGGAACCCGCGAGCCACAGCAGGTCACCGGCGCTGTCCACCCCCTCCGGCGTGGTGAATACCCCGGATCCCCTGCCGGGATCGCCGGGACGGCGGAGGGTCAGGAGTCGTATGCGTCCTGAACGCCATAGCGCTGCAGGATACGCTTCACGTAACGCCGCGTCTCGGCGTAGGGTGGAATGCCGCCATGGCGCTCGACGGCCCCCTCGCCCGCGTTATAGCCCGCGAGCATCAGGCTGAGATCGCCATCGAAGCGACGCCCCAGCCACTGCAGGTAGGCCATGCCGCCATGCAGATTCTCGATCGGCTCGAACGGGTCCGCGACCCCGAAGCGCTTCGCGGTCGACGGGATCAGCTGCATCAGGCCAATCGCCCCGCGCGGCGACCGGGCCTGCGGATTGAAATTGGACTCGGCGCGCACCACCTCGCGCACCAGGGCCGGATCCAGTTCGTACTTTGGCGCGATTTCATAGATCGCGATCAGCAGGCCCGCCCGCCGCTGGTCCGCAAGGTGCAGTTCGAGGCCGTTGCCCGCGACACAGTGCAGTGGCTTCGCCTCCACCGAGGCGAGGCTGTCCATGATCCAGTCCGGGGACCGCTCGCCCAGCCGCTCCGCCTCGCGCAGCCAGGCCGCCGCGAGTCGGTCGTCACGCGGCACCCCGCGTCCCTGATAGTACAACCAACCGAGTTCGAAAGCGGCCAAGCCCTGTTCGTTCAGCGCGGCAGCGCACAGGTAGACCAGGGCGCGGTCGACGTCACGCGCGACGCCCTCGCCGAACAGGTATTGCAGCCCTTTTTCGGCCAGTTGCGCCGGCGGCATCGCGGCCACTGCGCAGGCTGCCCGACTGCCGAGCAGGGCCACGATCAGGCTCGCCAGCAGGATCGCGGCGAACCTCAGCGGTCGTTTTTTTCGCGTTACCCGGTGCATCATGACCGGGGCTCTGCAAGTGGCATGCCCGCGTATCCTCTGCCCGCGGGAGGGCACGTATCTCGGCAAACAAACCTGAACTCTTTCCTGAGCTTAGCGGGCAAATAGGCTGACAGGAATACATTTTCTGAGATTCCGATTCCGTGACTACACCTAAAGTAATTTCTCAAGTTGTAAAGTGGGATGGCAGCGGGCGCGGCCCCTTGTGGTCGCCGTCACGGGCCAATGGCGCAGCGGCCACCTGTTCGTTTACATTGGTCGGTGAAAGCAACGCACACGACAGAGCACCGTGCGATTCCCGCCCGTCCGCCATCTGTTGACCGGGTTGCTGCAACCCGACGACCGTTACCGTCTCACCGCCTGGCTGTTCCTGCGGCTGATCGCGCTGATCTATCTCGCAGCCTTCGCCTCGGCCGCGCTGGAGATCGTCGGACTGGTCGGGCAAGACGGCATCCTGCCGGCCGCTGAGCATCTCGCGCGCCTCGAACAGCGGTTCGGGGACGCCCGCTGGGTTCGGGTGCCGACGCTGTTCTGGATCGCGCACGGCGATACCGCGCTGCTCGCCGCCGCTTACGCCGGCTGCGCCGCGGCGCTATTGCTGTTCATCGGTTGGCGGCCCCTGCTGACCACGCTGCTGCTGTTCCTGCTCTATCTATCGCTGTTCCGGGTGGGTCAGCTGTTCTTCAATTTCCAATGGGACTATCTGCTGCTCGAGGCCGGCTTCCTGTCGATATTCCTGACCGCCGGCCCGAACCGCCTGCTGGTCTTTCTGTTCCACTGGCTGCTGTTTCGACTGCGCTTTCTTTCCGGCCTGTCGAAGCTGCTCAGCGAAGACCCGTCGTGGCGTGGGCTGACCGCGCTGAATGACTATTTCGAGACGCAGCCGCTGCCGCACATGGGCGCCTGGTACGCGCATCAGCTGCCTGATTGGTTGCTCCGGGCCGGCACCGGGGCTACGCTGTTCGTCGAACTGCTGGTCCCGTTCTTAATCTTCCTGCCTCGCCCGTTCCGGCTGTTCGCCGCATTGGCGACGATCGCGATCCAGCTGCTGATCATCCTGACCAGCAACCACAACTTCATCAATCTGCTGACCATCGCGCTGTGCCTGTTCCTGCTCGACGATCGCGCTGTCGGACGGCTGGTGCCCGACGGGCTGCGCCGTCGCGCCGATGCGCCAGGACGCGGCCTGCTGCAAAAGATCCTGCTGCCACCCCTCGGCGCGTTGCTACTGCTCGTCAGTAGCCTCGCAATGTACGATTTCGTCGCCGGGCGACGCGGCGCGGACACCTGGACGGCCGCGGCGACGGCCTGGATGCGCGGCTGGGGTCTGGCCAACGTTTATCACATCTTCCCGACCATGCAGAAGGAGCGCCAGGAGCTGATCATCGAGGGCAGCAACGACGGGCGCCACTGGCAGGCCTATCGGTTTCGCTACAAGCCCAACAGCCCGGACGAACGGCCGGCCTTCATCGTGCCCCTGCACCCGCGCCTGGACTGGATGATCTGGTTCATCCCGCCACAGAATCCGGCGATGCGCCCCTGGTTCGAACGCTTCCTCTGGCAGCTGCATCAGAACGCACCGGCGGTGACCGGCCTGCTGCGCCACAACCCGTTCCCCGACGCTGGACCGCGCTATCTGCGGATACTCGCCTACCGGTACCGGTTCACGACCCGCGAGGAACGCCGGGAGACCGGCAGGGTGTGGCACGCCGAACTGCTCGGCGAATTCCCTCGGGTACCGCCGCGCCGCCCTTGACGCCGAAAACGCCCGCCTACCGGACCGGCCGCTATTTCAGGCCATCCACGTAGCGGTCGCGCGCCGCCTTCGCGCGCTCGAATATCGCCAGCAGGTGATCGGCGTCGGCCTCGCCGATGCTCAACGCCAATTCGCCCATCTCTTCTGCGAAAGCGGCCAGCATCGGACCCAGGGCCTCACGGTTCGCGATACAGATGTCGCGCCACATCACCGGGTTGCTCGACGCAATGCGGGTGAAATCACGGAACCCACCGGCCGCATACAGGAATATCTCGTCGTTCTCCTTCATGCGCGCAAGCATATCGACGAGGCCGAAGGCGAGCATGTGCGGCAGGTGGCTGGTCGCGGCGAGCACCTCGTCGTGGTGCTGCACCGACATCGACATCACCTCGGCCCCGCAGGCCTGCCACATCGCCCGCACCCGGGCCACCGCCGCGTCGTCATTCTCCGGCAACGGGGTCAGGATCACCCGCCGGTCGCGGTACAGCGTCGCCGTCGAGGCCGCGACGCCATTGCGTTCGTTGCCGGCAATCGGGTGGCCGGGGACGAAGCGGTCCAGCAGTTCGGGTGCGGCGAGGCGGCAGTCGTCGACGACGCTGCCCTTGGCACTGCCGCCGTCGGTGATCAGCGCAGCGGCCGGCAGTGCGGACCGCATTGCATCGAAGGCCCCGCGCATGGCCCCGAGGGGCACTGCGAGGAATACCATATCGGCACCGCGCACGGCCTCGCCGATGTCGTGCGTGTAGCGGTCGATCACGCCAAGCGCCAACGCCTCCTCCAGGTTCGCCCTGCCGCGGCCGCAGCCGACGATCTCGTCGACCGCACCGGCGGCGCGCAGCGCGCGCGCCAGCGAACCACCGATCAGACCGACACCGATGATCGCGAGCCTGCCGATCGAGGGACTCAAACGACCTGCTCCAGCGCCGCCAGGAAACGCGCGTTTTCCTCGGGCAGGCCGACGCTCACGCGCAGGTGGTTCGGCAGACCGTAGCCAGCGATCGGTCGGGTCACGACGCCGAGGCGCAACAGCGCCCGGTCGATCGGGCCGGACGCGCGGCCGAGGTCTATCGTGAGAAAGTTTCCGGCCGAGGGAATAAACCCCAGCCCCAGCGCCGTCACACCCTCGACCAGCTGCTGCATTCCCCGCGCATTGAGTTCGACCGCGCTGCGCAGATGGTCCTGGTCTTCGAGTGCGGCGATTGCCGCCGCCTGGGCAAAGCTGTCGACATTGAACGGCTGGCGCACCCGATTCAGCAGGTCCGCGACATCCGGATGCGACAGCCCGTAACCGACCCGCAACGCCGCCAGTCCGTAGGCCTTCGAAAAGGTGCGGGTCACGACGAGGTTCGGGAAGTCGCCCAGCCAACGTGTCGCGTCCGGATGGTCGTCGGCGTCGACATACTCGAAATAGGCCTCGTCGACCACGACGACGACGTCGGATGGCACAGCCTCGATGAACCCGCGCAACGTGGGTTCGGAAAGCCGGGTACCGGTCGGGTTGTTCGGGTTCGCGATCCAGACGACGCCGGTCTCGGGACCGATCATCGAACGCATCGCCGAGAGATCGTGCGCATAGTCGAGCGCTGGTGCGACGCGCGCGACCGCGCCCACCGCCGCGGTGCTGATCGGATACACCGCAAAGGCGTATTGCGAGAACAGGCTCTCGCGTCCCGCCCACAGGAAGACGCGCGCAAGCATGTCCAGCACGTCGTTCGAACCGTTGCCGACGGTAACACAGGCGGGGTCGACAGCGTGCCGCCGGGCTAGTGCCGCACGCAGCTCGAAGGCACCGCCATCCGGATAACGCGCGACCTCGGCGATCTGCGCCTCGAGCGCGGCGCGCACCCGTGGACTCGGCCCGAGCGGGCTCTCGTTCGACGCAAGCTTGATCGAGCCCGAAACCCCCAGCTCACGCTCCAGCTCGGCCAGCGGCTTGCCCGGCACATAGGGTTTCAGGTCGGCCAGCCCCGGCGCGGCGAGCCGAATGAAGCGGTTGCCCACTAGAGCACCGCCTTCGGATAAGAGCCGAGTTCCTTGAACATGCCGGCCTGGCGTCGCAGGATCCCGAGCGCATCGGCGACCTCGGCATCGTCGCTGTGGCCGTTGATGTCGACGAAGAAGACGTAGTCCCAGTGACCGCGGCGCGAGGGTCGGGACTCGATACGCGTCATGCTGATGCCGTGCTCGGCGAGCGGTTCGAGCAGACGGTACAGCCCGCCCGCCTCATTGCGCGTAGACAGCAGCAGACTGGTCTTGTCGTCGCCGGACGGTGGCACCGCCTGTTGCCCGATCACCAGAAAACGCGTGGTGTTGCCGGCCTCGTCCTCGATGTTCGGCGCGAGCACCTGCAGACCATACAGTTCGGCCGCGGTCGCACCGGCGATCGCCGCAGAATGCGCGGCCTTCGCCGCACGCTGAGCGGCCTCGGCATTGCTGCCGACCGGGACCCGTTCGACCAGCGGCAGATGCCGGTCGAGCCAGCCACGGCACTGGGCCAGCGACTGCTGGTGCGAGTAGATCACCTTCAGATCGCCGAGATCCGGGTCTTTTCCCATCAGGTTGTGATGGATGCGCAGCGTCACCTCGCCGCAGATCTTCAGCGGCGAATTCAGAAACATGTCGAGCGTGTGGCTGACCACGCCCTCGCTCGAGTTCTCCACCGGCACCACCCCGTAGTGGCAGCCGCCGGTCTCGACCTCCTGGAACACGTCCGGGATCGCGGCCATCGGCACGGTCGTGACCGCGTGGCCGAAATGCTTCAGCGCGGCGGCCTGGGTGAAGGTCCCCTCCGGCCCGAGGAAACTGATCTTCAGCGGCAATTCCAGCGCCAGACACTCGGACATGATTTCGCGAAACAGGCGCGCCATCGCCTCGCCACCCAACGGACCCGTGTTACGTTCCTTGACGCTGCGCAGCACCATCGCCTCGCGTTCGGGTCGGTAGAAAAGCGCCTCCCCGCCCGACGCGAGCTTGACGGCGGCCACCTCGCGGGCGGCCTCAGCGCGCGCGTTCAACAGGTCCTGGATCTGGCGGTCCAGCGCGTCGATCCGGTCGCGGATAGCCGCGAGTTGCTGTTCTTCCGTCATGGATGGTTACCGGTCGCCCGCGATCGCCGACTATCCCGCGTCACAACCCAAGCAACGCACCGACAGGACACCGTCGATATCGGCAATCCGCTGGACCGCTTCGTCGGATGGGGAAGCGGCAACGTCGATCAGGGTCACTGCGATGTCGCCGCGCGACTTGTTCAGCATGTCGATGATGTTCAGTCCGGCCTCCGCGAGGTCGGTCGAGATCTGCCCCAGCATATTCGGTACATTGCTGTTCACGACCGCAATCCGGTAGCCGCCCTCGGCACGCGGCAGGTTGATCTCGGGAAAGTTGACCGAATTACTCACGTTGCCGTTCTCGAGCCAGTCCCGGAGCTGGTCTGCGACCATCACCGCGCAGTTCTCCTCGGCCTCCGCGGTCGACGCGCCGAGGTGGGGCAGCGTGATCACGCGCGGGTGGTCTTTGAGGCGGTTGCTCGGAAAATCGCAAACGTAGGCATAGAGGCGCCCTTCGTCGAGTGCCGCGACCACGGCCTGATCGTCGATGATACCGTTGCGCGCAAAGTTCAGCAGGACCCCACGCCCCTGCATGAGCCTGAGGCGATCGGCATTAATCATGTTGCGCGTGCTGTCGGTCAGCGGCACGTGAAAGGTGATGAAATCGGAGCGCGCCACCAGGTCGTCGACCGACAGCGCCTGCTCGACGTCCGAGTCCAGCGCCCAGGCCGCGCGTACCGTGATGGTCGGGTCATAGCCGATCACCTTCATGCCGAGGGCGCGCGCCGCATTGGCCACCTTGACGCCGATCGCACCGAGCCCGATCACGCCCAGCGTGCGGCCCGGCAGCTCGAAACCGACGAAGTTCTTCTTGCCGGCCTCAACTTCGCGGTTGATCGCGGCATCTTCACCGCTCAGGCCAGTCGCGAACCGCCACGCCTGGCCGATGTTGCGCGCCGCCATCAGCATACCCGCAACCACCAGTTCCTTCACCGCATTCGCGTTCGCGCCCGGCGCATTGAAGACCGGGATGCCGGCGGCCGTCATCGCATCGACGGGAATGTTGTTGACGCCGGCACCGGCACGACCGATCGCCCGGACCGAGTCCGGCAGCGGCAGGTCATGCATCTTCGCCGAGCGCACCAGGATCGCATCCGGATGCACGATCTCCGACGCGATCTCATAGCCTTCACGCGGGAATCGCTCGAGACCGACCGCCGAGATATTGTTCAATGTCTGGATCTTGTACATAAGCTTTGCCTGATTGCCTCTCCATCCCGTCGCCGGCGGGCGGGGCGCTGAAGCGCCGCGTCAGCCGTGTGTTCGCTCGAACTCGGCCATGAAATCGATCAGCGTCCGAACGCCCTGGTCCGGCATCGCGTTATAGATGCTGGCCCGCATCCCGCCGACCGAGCGGTGACCCTTCAGGGTCTTCAATCCCGCCTCGCCGGCCTGCGCGAGGAACGCACCATCGAGCGCGGCGTCGGCCAGTGTGAAAGGCACGTTCATCCAGGAGCGGCTCGCCGGCGCCACCGGGTTGTCGTAGAAACCCGAAGCATCAATCGCGTCGTACAACATGCCCGCCTTGCGCTGGTTGATCGCGCCCATCCCCTCGAGGCCACCCTGTCCCTTGATCCATTTGAACACCAGTCCGGCCAGGTACCAGGCATATGTCGGCGGCGTGTTGTACATCGAGCCGGCCTCGGCCTGCGTCGCATAGTTGAACATCGTCGGCGTACCGTCCAGCGGGCTGCCCATCAG
>CBFCWF010000027.1:0-26838 GCA_965601425.1 uncultured Chromatiaceae bacterium
ACTCGGGCGTATAGTCCCTGGTTAATGGGATCACGATTTTCGGTGCTTCGTTCATCCGCTGTAACGCTAAGCAATGGCGAAGTTCCACTCGTTTAATGCGGTCTTTCCGCCGAGTCTTAATCACTTGGGCGTAGATGCAAGCAACACCGAGTAGCCTTCCTTTCTTCAAAATGGCGATATGTACCGTTGATCGGTTCGCTCACCATGCGCGCCCTCATCTCAGAAGATCGTATTCCGATAATGATGATTGCGGGTGATGCAGCGACTGACACGTAGCTCAACAGGGGTTTTGTCCAACGTCAATGCAATGCGATCGATTTCAAGCAGTGGTGTCCCGGGCGCAATATCCAGCAATGATGCATCGTGTGCAGATGCGACTACCGCACGCAGTTGCTCTTCGGCGCTGTGAATGGTTGTGCCGAATTCTTTTTCGTATAGCTCGTAAAGCATGTTCGGCAGATGGTGTGGATCAATGCGTGTCAGTTCGGCGAATGGATCTGACGGCAGGGTGATCGTCTCCAGGATGATCGGCCGACCGTTGAGCTTGCGAATGCGTTCGATGTTGACGACGGACGAGCCCGAGGGGAGGCGTAATTTGATCGACTGCAGGCGCGATACCCGTTTTCGGCGACAGGACAGTGTGGTGCTGTCAGGCAGCACTTTGTGCCCGGCGTTGTCCACGATGTGAAAAAAATGAAACAGCGCACGCTGGCTGTCGTGGTAAGCGACGAAGGTGCCCCGGCCCTGCTTGCGCGTCAGGATGTTTTTTTCCACGAGCTCGGAAATGGCTTTGCGGACTGTTCCCTGGCTCACGCCAAGCTCTTGCGCAAGCTGGATTTCGCTCGGTATCAGCTCGCCTGGCGACCACTGCCCGTTACTGATCCTGGAAACGAGCAGGTCCTTGATCTGCATGTAGAGTGGGGTCGCTCCCCTCACGCTTGAAAGTTGCAAGCCATGTACCTCGGAAGTGTCTGACGCCCGCTCGCGCACGTCCTCGTGTGTCATCATTATAGTCTTCTATAAGATTTGTCCAGCCGTATCCCCCACGGGCACTGCTGACCTCGAATACCCTCGCGGTTTCTCTCTCCGCACCAAAAAAATCCGTGTCAACAATTGCTTGCGGATGAAAGGGTAGGCCGCCTCTAGGTCTTATATAAGACTACTTGACTATCAGTCTGGAGCGGCTACGATTCCTTGACGCAGAGGAGCAACCTCAATCATCTCAAGCGGAGACAGACGAATGATCGATTTTGTGGTTCATGACGAAGGTGACAGTGTTGGCGTTGTCGTCGTGGAAGGGGTGAAGGCTGGCGATGAATTGACCGGATGGATCATGGATCAGGATTCAGAGATCAAGTTCACCGCGGCAAGCGACATCCCCATTGGTCACAAACTCGCCACCAAGCCCCTGAAGGAAGGCGACACGGTGATCAAGTATGGCGTCGATATCGGTCGGGTGGTCGCAGATATCGGCATGGGCGAGCACGCCCACGTTCATAACATCAAGACCAAACGCTGGTAGTCAGCGCCCTTGGCCCCGAGTCGTCCAACTATTCGAAGAGAAAAAGCAATGCCCCAAGATTTAAGCAACGCAAGTTTTTTTGGCTACCGCCGGGAGAACGGCCGGGTCGGCGTGCGCAATCACGTCATCATCCTGCCGGTGGACGATTTGTCCAATGCCGCATGCGAAGCGGTTGCCAACAACATCAAAGGCACAATGGCGCTGCCTCATCCCTACGGCCGGTTGCAGTTCGGTGAGGATCTCGAGCTGCATTTCCGCACCCTGATTGGTACAGGTGCGAATCCGAATGTCGCCGCCGTCGTCGTGATCGGCATCGAAAACGGCTGGACGGAAAAAATCGTGGAAGGTATCGCCAAGACAGGCAAACCGGTGACGGGTTTCGGCATCGAGCAGCACGGTGACCACGAGACCATCATGAAGGCCTCGCAGGCCGCCCGGGAGTATGTGCAGTGGGCGAGTGAACTGCGCCGTGAAGAAGCGCCGCTGTCCGATCTGTGGGTTTCGACCAAGTGTGGTGAATCCGACACCACGTCAGGCTGTGGGGCGAATCCGACGGTCGGCAATGCCTTCGACAAAATGTACCCGCATGGCACGACGCTGCTGTTCGGCGAGACCTCGGAGATAACTGGCGGCGAACATCTGGTCGCGGCTCGTTGCCGTAACGATGAGGTACGTGAGCAGTTCATGTTCATGTTCAATCGCTATCAGGATCTGATCAATCGGTTCAAAACCTCTGACCTTTCGGATTCACAACCGACCAAAGGCAACATCGAGGGCGGTTTGACGACGATCGAAGAAAAGGCCCTCGGCAACATTCAGAAGATTGGCAAGGAATGCATGGTGGACGGTGTGCTGGACAAGGCGGAAGCACCGACCGGGCCCGGCCTGTGGTTCATGGACTCGTCATCCGCAGCCGCCGAGATGGTGACCCTGGCCGCGGCTGCGGGCTATGTCGTGCACTTCTTCCCGACCGGTCAGGGAAACATTATCGGCAACCCGATATTGCCGGTCATCAAGCTGTGCGCCAACCCGCGCACCGTGCGCACCATGAGCGAACATGTTGATGTCGACGTGTCTGCATTGTTGCGCAAGGAAATGACCCCCGACGGTGCCGGTGATGCATTGCTCGACATGATGTTCCGAACCGCCAATGGCCGACTCACGGCTGCCGAGGCGCTGGGGCATCGCGAGTTCGTCCTCACCCGCCTGTACGAAAGCGCATAAGCAGGGTTCGACCGCAAAGAGGGCACACGCATGTCTCGTGAATATCTAAAAAAAGCGCCAAAGACCTCCGGCACCGATGCCGGTGACGTACGGGCCACCGTACAGGGCATCCTCGACGAGATCGAAGCGGGGGGCGATGAGGCGGCCCGCAAGTACGCAAAGCAGTTCGATCGCTATGACGGCAATATCGTACTGACCGACGACGAGATTGCCGCCGCTGCAGAAAAAGTTTCTGCGAAGCTGAAGGACGATATCCGGTTCGCCCACGACAATGTACGTCGCTTCGCCGAAGCGCAGATGAAGACCCTGATCAACGTGGAAACGGAGGTGGTGCCGGGTCTCATTGCGGGCCAGAAGAGCATCCCGGTCCGTGCCGCCGGGTGTTACGTCCCGGGCGGACGCTACAGCCATGTTGCCTCGGCCATCATGACGGTCACCACCGCCAAGGTCGCCGGGTGCGAGCACATCGCTGTCTGTTCACCACCACGACCCGAGATCGGCATCAATCCAGCCATTGTCTACACGGCGCAGATCTGCGGTGCCGATTCCATCCTGGCCCTGGGTGGCGTGCAGGGGGTGGCGGCCATGGCCTTCGGCCTGTTCGGCCAGCCTGAATCCGACATCCTGGTGGGCCCGGGAAACCAGTTCGTCGCCGAGGCCAAGCGCATTCTGTTCGGACGGGTGGGCATCGACATGTTCGCTGGTCCGACGGACAGCCTGATCCTGGCTGACGCGACTGCCGATGCGGAAATCGTCGCGGCCGACCTGGTAGGTCAGGCCGAACATGGTTACAACTCACCGGTCTGGCTGGTGACCGACAACCGGCCGCTGGCGGAAAAAGTGCTCGAACTGGTCCCCCGGCACATCGAATCCCTGCCCGAGGTGAATCGCGACAACGCGACCGCCGCCTGGCGTGACTATGGCGAGGTGATCCTCTGCAGCGACCGCGAGGAGATGGCCGCCACGTCTGATGAGTACGCGCCCGAACACCTGACCGTGCAGGCCCAAGACCTGGACTGGTGGCTCGATCGTCTCAAGTGCTACGGCTCATTGTTCCTCGGCGAAGAGACCACGGTGGCCTTCGGCGACAAGGCCTCGGGTACCAACCATGTGCTGCCCACGTCCGGCGCGGCGCGCTACACGGGCGGCCTTTCCGTGCACAAGTACATGAAAATTGTGACCTGGCAGCGGGCCACGCGCGAGGGAGCCAGACCGATTGCCGAGGCCACGGCGCGCATCTCCCGCCTCGAGGGAATGGAAGGCCACGCGCGCACGGCCGATATCCGACTAAAGAAGTATTTCCCGAACGAGTCGTTTGACCTGTCCGGTTCCGCGTGAACAGGCGCCGATGAACACGCTGTTCAGTCTCGAGGGTAAGGTCGCTCTGGTGACCGGTGCAACGTCAGGCATCGGTCGTCGCCAGGCGTTGGCGCTGGCCACCGCCGGGGCGGATGTGGTGATCAGCGGTCGCCGTGAGGCACAGCTGCAACAGGCAGTTGCTGAGATCGAAGCGGTCGGTGGCAGGGCGGCAGCGCTGGCCGCGGACCTGGGAGACCGCGGCGTGATGGTGGACCTGGCCGAACGTGCCGCGCGGCCGTTCGGTCCGGTAGACATTCTGATCAACGCGGCCGGGGTGAATTTCCGCCAGCCGGTTGACGAGATCACCCTCGAGAGCTGGGATGCCACACTCAACCTGAACCTGGCGGTGCCTTTTTTCCTCGCCCGTGCGCTGGTGCCGGCGATGCAAGCCAAGGGCTGGGGGCGCATTCTGAACATCGCGTCACTGCAGTCGACGCGCGCCTTCCCCAACGGGCTCGCCTACGGCGCGTCGAAGGGCGGTATCACGCAGCTGACGCGCGCGATGGCGGAGGCCTGGTCGCGCCATGGCATCAACTGCAACGCGATGGCCCCCGGCTTTTTTCCGACCGAGCTGACCGCGCCGGTGTACGAAAACCCCGACCTGCTGGCGAAGCTCTCGGCGCAGACCGCGATCGGCCGCAACGGCGAGCTGCCGGATCTGGACGGACTGACCGTGTTCCTTGCGTCGCCGGCCTCGGATTACATCACCGGCCAGGTCATCTCGATCGACGGCGGCTTTACCGCGAAATAGGCGAACAGTGAATGAAAGCGCTGGTTTACACAGACACACTTGAGGTGCAGTACCGCGACGAACCGGATCCGGTGCCAGGGCCCGGCGAGGCGCTGGTCAAGGTAGAGGCGGTCGGTATCTGCGGTTCCGACATGCACGCCTACCATGGCCACGATGCGCGGCGGGTTCCTCCATTGATCCTCGGTCATGAGGCCGTCGGGGTGGTGCAAAACGGAACGCAGCAGGGGCGGCGCGCCGTGCTGAATCCACTGATGACCTGCGGTGCCTGCGACCACTGCCAGGGTGGACGGTCGAATCTGTGCGCCAGACGCGAACTAATCGGTATGCGCGTCGCCGGTGCGTTCGCGCAGTACATCGTGATACCGGAACGCAACCTGCTCGATATGCCGCAAGACATGGACTCGGTCATCGCCAGCCTCGCCGAACCGGCTGCCACGTCGTTGCATGCGATCTATCTGGCAGAGCGGGTGCTGCACCGGCCGCTGTCCGAGTGCCGTGCCCTGGTGTTGGGTGGTGGCTCCATCGGGGCGTTTGCGGCTTTGATGCTGAGCGGCAAGGGGTGTCGTGATATCTGTCTCGGCGATACCAATCCACTGCGTCGGCAAACCGCGGAGAATCTTGGCTGCTGCCAGGTCTATGACCCGGTCGGTACCGATCTGCCGGACGAAAACAGCTTCGATCTGGTCATCGATGCGGTAGGCAGCGGTCGAACACGCGCCGCGTCATGTCGCTTCGTCAAGGCAGGCGGCGTGATTTCGCACGTCGGTCTGCAAGACAACGAGCCAGGCCTGGATACCCGCAGAATGACCCTGGAAGAGATCACCTTCCTCGGCAACTACACTTATAGTCCGGTTGACCTGCGCGCTGCGATCCGGGCCCTGTATCGCGGGGCGCTGGGACCGCTCGACTGGGTTGAGACACGGCAGCTGTCTGAGGGTGCAGCCGCTTTTCGTGACATTCACGAAGGCCGGGCCGCGGCGCCGAAGATCGTATTGCGGCCCTAGACCCGTGCGCGAATCGTCGGGCGAACGACGAAAAGCGGGTGTCAAGGCGGTATGCGCGGTCGAACGAAGCCAGGTGGCTCACCGGGCCGGCGCACGATTGGATTTGACAACAACACTGATGAGACGAGAGGAGAGGAGAAAACGATGAAACTGAAACAACTGGCGGCTTACGCCCTGGTGGCGATCTTACCGACGGCCTCGGTGCTCGCCGACTTCCCGAACAAACCAATCAACTACGTGATTCCATTTGGCCCAGGTGGCGAATCCGATATCACGGCACGCCATCAACAGGCGTTTTTCAAGGAAAAATTCGGAGAGGATCTGGTCATCTCGTACAAGCCCGGTGGTGGGGGCGCGGTTGGTTGGGCACAGCTCAACAGCACGAAAGGCGATGGCTACACCATCATGGGTATCAACCTGCCACACATCATCGTCAAGCCGATGCAGAAGAACGTCGGTTTCAAGACCGACGACATTACCGGCGTCTATATGTTCCATTACACACCCGACGCGCTGGTCGTCACCAAGGACAGCCCGTTCAAGACGGTGCAGGACGTGATTGACTATGCTAAGGAAAACCCGGGCAAGCTGACGCTGTCGGGTTCAGGGAAGGGCACGGCGAACCATCTCGCCCAGGTCCGCTTTGACAGCATGGCCGAGATCAAGTCCACCTATGTGGCCTTCAAAGGCACGGGCAAGGCGGTAGCGGCCTTGTTGGGCAATCAGGTCAAGGCGGAGTGGGGCTATACCTCGGTGGGTGCGAAACATGCCGACAAGGTACGGCTTTTGGCCGTCGCGATGGAGGAACGCCACCCGAGGTTTCCCGATGTGCCTACATTCAAGGAGCTTGGCTTCGATCTGGTCTCTGGCGCCTTCCGTGGCATTGCGGTGCCAAAGTCGACACCCGAGGCGGTGCGCGTGAAATTGTCCGAGATGATCGGCGAGATCAACGCCGATCCGGAATTCCGCAAGCGCATGGAGAATGACGGCATGGCCCTGCTGGATGTCGACTACGCTAACATCGATGCCTTCATCGATGAGATGAAGGGGGTCTATGGCAAGGCAGCGCGAGAGGCCGGAATAATCAAAGAAGTCGCGACCACAAGGCCTTGATCTGCGGACTGGGAGGGCGATGACCGATGCCGGGCGTCGAATACCTGCTGGAGGCCCTGACGCCGATCAACATCCTGCTCGCGCTGGGTGGCGTGATTGCGGGGACCATCATAGGGTCTCTTCCAGGGTTGACCGCGACCATGGCCGTCGCCGTCCTTGTCCCCGTCACTTTTACGATGCCCCCGGCATCGGCGCTCATCCTGATGGGTGCGATCTACACCGGGGCGATCTACGGCGGCGCCTACGCCGCCATTCTCCTCAATACGCCCGGCACACCGTCGGCAATCGCGACGACCTTCGACGGATTCCCAATGGCCAAACGCGGCGATGGGGACCTGGCCGTGACCCTGTCCTGTCTCGCGTCTGTGGTCGGTGGCCTGGTCGGTGCTGCGTTCCTGTTGATGCTGGCGCCACCGCTGGCCGACGTTGCGCTGGCGTTCGGGCCGGTGGAGTACTTCTGGCTCGCGGTGTTCGGCCTGACGCTGATCTCCGCATTGTCGGAAGGGAATCTGCTCAAGGGCCTGATCGGTGCGTGTTTCGGGCTGCTGCTGGCCTGTGTCGGAGTTGCCGAGGTCAGCGCGGATGTCCGCTTCACCTTCGGCAGCCAGACGATGCTCGGTGGTATCGAGACCGTCAGTGCGCTGATCGGCCTGTACTGCATCCCGGTGCTGATCGACCTGGTCGCGACGCCCGACAGGCACCTGAAGGTAACGCACCAGCCGCGCGGCTTCAGATTCCTCGAAGCGCTGGCGATTTCGTGGAAACATAAGCTGAACCTCGTGCGCAGTTCGGTGATCGGGACGCTGGTCGGCATTCTGCCCGGCGCCGGCGGTTCGATCGCCGGCCTGGTCGCGTATTCCGAGGCGCGGCGCAGCTCGAAGCGGTCCGAGCACTTCGGCAAGGGGGAGCCCGAAGGGATACAGGCGACCGAGTCGGCCAACAACGCGACCGTGGGCGGGGGCTTTATTCCGACGCTGGTACTGGGTATCCCGGGTACGCCGCCCGATGCGGTGATCCTTGGTGCGCTGCTCATCCAGGGCGTGCGCACCGGGCCGAACCTTTTTACCAGCGAAGGCTCGATTGTCTTCACCTTCATCTACGGCCTGTTTCTCGCGACCCTGCTGATGCTGCCTATCGGGCTTGTCATTGGGCGCTATGCGTACAAGACCATCATCACCGTACCGAAGGCCATGCTGGTGCCGACGGTCGCGTTCATGACGATGATCGGTACCTATGCGATCCGCAACAGCATTTCGGACGTCGTGATAATGATCGTGCTGGGCATCGTTGGTTGGGTGTTGAATCGTTTCGGCTATAGTCCGTCGCCGATCGTGCTGGGCCTTATCCTCGGCAGAATCGCCGAGCAGGGTTTCGTTCAGGCCTGGACGATCGGCGCAGCGTCGGAGGATCTCCTCGGGATGTTCTTCGGGCGACCGATCAGCCTGGTTATCATCGCGCTGGTCCTGTTGTCGTTGTTCTATCCGCTGGTCCGGTCGCGCTGGTTTGGCAATGCGAGGAGAAACGTCCGTGCCGACTGACAACGACACGACATCGACAGGTCGCGACATCGGTGGCATCGTGATGGCCGTCGTGTTCATCCTGCTGGCGGCCTTGTCGCTATGGGATACGACCAGCATGGTAGACAGCGACTCCTATGTGTTTCCGCGTGCGATCGCGATCGCAATGATTGCGTTTTCGATGGCCCTGATCGTCTGGAACCTGGTGCGGCCATCGTCTGACGCGGGCCCAACCGTCGAAGGGGCCTCGACGCCGCGCCGGCTTGGCCTAGTCGCAGCGATGTTGATAGGTACGGCGCTGATGCCTTACGTCGGCTTCGTATGGTCCGGCCTGGTGGTGTTCGCTACGATCATGTGGCTGGCGATGTACGATCGGTGGACGCGTTTTCGGCTGATTGTCTACCCCTTGGTGGGCGCCGGCATCGTGATCGGCTTCTATACCCTATTTGCGAAGGTCCTGCTGGTGCCACTGCCGTCGGGGCTGTTGTTCGACTAGCGAGATTATCGATGAACTGCGAGCGGGTTCTCATCGGAGGACAACGATGACCGATGTCGTGATCTGCGAATTCATGGACCAGGCCGCGGTCGACAGTCTGGCTGTCGATTTCGATGTCATGTACGACCCTCACCTGGTTGACCGCCCGGATGCGTTGGCAGCCGCGGTGACCGGCGCGCGGGCCCTGGTAGTGCGCAACCGTACCCAGGTGCGCGGCGCCTTGCTCGAAGCGGCAGGCTCGCTGCAGGTGGTCGGGCGGCTCGGTGTCGGGCTCGACAATATCGATCTCGCGGCCTGCGAGCGACGCGGCATCGTGGTGTGTCCGGCCACCGGTGCAAACGATGTCGCTGTGGCCGAGTATGTGATCGCGATGGCCATGCTGCTGCTGCGCAACGCCTACCTGGCAAGTCCAGACGTGATCGCCGGAGGGTGGCCACGCCAGCGCTGCATGGGTCGGGAGGTCGGCGGCAAGGTGCTGGGGCTGTTGGGTTTCGGCGGCATCGCGCGCGAGACCGCTCGACGCGCCCGGGCGCTGGGCATGCGCGTAATGGCCTATGACCCGTTCGTCGCCGACGACGATCCGGCGTGGCAACACGCTCAACGGTGCGATCTCGATGCATTGTTGTCCGGTGCCGACGTCGTCAGCCTGCACGTTCCGTTGACCGCGGGGACCCGGGGTCTGATCGACGCGCAGCGGATCGCAGGCATGAGGACCGGCGCGGTGTTGATCAACACCGCGCGCGGCGGGATCGTCGACGAAGATGCGGTGATCGAGGCACTCAGGTCGGGCCGGCTCGGTGGCGCTGCACTGGACGTGTTTGAATCCGAGCCGGTCACCGCCGATTCGGGCACGCGTTTCGCCGATGTCGGCAATCTGGTGTTGACGCCGCACATTGCCGGCGTCACGCAGGAGTCGAATGTACGGGTGAGCGCGGTGACCGCCGCCAATGTGCGCAAGGCGCTGTCAGGGCGATGAGCAGCGTGACCCTGAGCATCGAGCAGGCAGAGTCGCTTGCCCGCAGGGTACTGACCCGGCATGCGACCAGCGAGGCGAACGCGGCCAGCGTCGCCGGCGCACTGATCGCCGCCGAGATCGATGGGCAGAAGGGGCATGGTCTTTCTCGGCTGCCTTCGTATGCCGCGCAGTCGGCATCCGGGAAGGTCGATGGCTACGCCGTGCCGGCCTTGGAGGCAACAAAGGCGGCGGCGGTGCGCATCGACGCACGCAACGGCTTCGCGTATCCGGCCCTGGCGCTGGCGGTCGAGACGTTGGTCGAACGGGTCGGCGCGACCGGCATCGCGGCGGCCGGGGTGCACCGGTCGCACCACTTCGGCCAGGCCGGGTATCACGTCGAGCGGCTCGCGGCCGCTGGACTGATCGGTCTGCTGTTCGGCAATAGCCCGAAGGCGATTGCGCCCTGGGGCGGGTCGGCCGGCTTGTTCGGGACCAACCCGGTCGCGTTTGCGGCACCGCGCCGCTCGGCGCCGCCGCTCGTCATCGATCTCAGCCTGAGCAAAGTGGCGCGCGGCAAGGTGATGGTGGCGGCGAAGCAGGGCGACCCGATACCTGAGGGATGGGCACTCGACAGCGCCGGCAGACCGACCACGGATGCCGGGGCCGCGCTCCAGGGCACGATGCTGCCGATGGGGGATGCGAAGGGCGCCGCGCTGGTGCTGATGGTCGAGATCCTCGCAGCGGCATTGACCGGCGCGAGATTTGGCTTCGAGGCATCGTCGTTCTTCACCGCGGAAGGGGAGCCGCCAGCGGTTGGTCAATTCCTCATCGCGATCGACCCCGACGTCTTCTCGGGTGCTGCGTTCGCAGACCGGTTGGAGGTCCTGGTGGATGCCATCCTTATGCAGGACGGGACACGCCTCCCGGGTGCGCGACGTTCGGCGCTTCGGGCAGCGGCTGCACGCGACGGCTTGGAAGTCCCTGGCGCGCTGTATGAGGAGCTGACTGCCCTGTCCGCGACCGCCTGAGTGGTGACAAGGATGGCGCGTTTCATCTTGGAGGTGCGGCCTTGACGAAACACTACAGGATCGCGCTGGTCCCGGGTGACGGAATCGGCCGGGAGGTCGTGCCTGAAGGCATCAAGGTCCTGGACAGGATCGCCGGTCGGTTCGGCGTCTCCTTCGCCTGGGATGAATTCGACTGGTCGTGTGAACGCTTCGCCAAGCGCGGCGCGATGATGCCCGAGGACGGGACCCAGCAGATTGCCGGCCACGATGCGATCTTTCTCGGTGCCGTCGGTTTTCCCGGTGTGCCGGATCATGTATCACTGTGGGGGCTGCTGATCCCGATCCGCCGCGAGTTTCGGCAATACGTCAATCTGCGGCCGGTGCGCCTGTTCGAGGGTGTGCCGTGCCCGCTCGCCGGACGGACCCCTGGGGACATCGACTTCTTCATCGTGCGGGAGAACAACGAAGGTGAATATTCCGAGGTCGGGGGCCGCCTGTATGCCGGCACTGAGCAGGAGACCGTCGTCCAGGAAAGCGTCTTCACCCGTCAGGGCGTCGATCGTGTACTGCGCTATGCGTTCGAGCTGGCGCAGGGTCGTGCGGCCAAGCGCCTGACCAGTGCGACAAAGTCCAATGGGATCATTCATACGATGCCTTTCTGGGACGAACGGGTCGAGATCATGGCCGGATCCTTCCCCGACGTAACCGTCGACAGCTTCCACATAGACATCCTCGCCGCACATTTCGTGCGCAACCCGGACTGGTTTGATGTCGTTGTGGGTTCCAATCTGTTCGGCGACATCCTGTCCGATCTGGGCCCGGCCTGCACAGGTACGATCGGTGTGGCGCCTTCCGCCAACCTTAACCCGGCGCGAGAGTTCCCGTCGTGTTTCGAGCCCGTGCACGGATCGGCACCCGACATCGCCGGCAAAGGCATCGCCAACCCGATTGGTCAGATCTGGTCTGGCGCGATGATGTTGGACCATCTGGGACACCGTGATGCGCACGATGCAATCGTGCGCGCGATCGAACAGGTACTCGCGGACCCGGCGGCGCCGCGCACGCCCGACATGGGGGGAACTGCGACCACGGCGGAGCTCGGCGATGCCATTGCGGCAGTGGCCTGAGGTGTCATGACCCTTATCGCCCGGGTGACGCGTCTGCGCCTCATTTCGATGGCCTTTTCCGCCGGGATCGACGCAACCGGCAAGACGGTGAATGAACGGCCGGCGGTACCTCGCGTTCTTCGCTGTCATGACGGGGCCCTGACCCTGCGCGCCCCGCAGCGGTTTTCAGGACGTCGGAATCACGCTATCGGGAAAAACTGCGATGGCTCGGATTCAGGCCCCGCCGAAATGGCCGGAATCGTCGCTTCCGAAGAGGTGGGGGGCGTCTGACGTGCCGCAACGCAGGCAGCTACGCAGATAGTGGTCGAAGATGCGACGCGTCCACCAATCGGTCTGCTCGAGCAGCTCTCGTATCAGGCGGCCCTGCCGGGGGTTTGCAACAGAGGGTGCCGGTCGCGGGTGGTCCACCAGGCGCGGCAGATGTGCCTGGTACGCCGACGATGCGGCCTGGGCGAATGCACGGTAGCCTTGACGGTCCGGCGGGTGGCCGATCTCGTCGAGTGCCAGGCGGTGACCCTGACTCAGATTGAAAACCGGCAGCATCGGGAAGAGAAAGAACATCAAACGGCTCGCGGCGGCCTCGCTGTAGACCGACCCGAAGCAGTATCCGGCCATCTGTTCGACCCAGGCGGAAGTGATTGTCAGCCTTGCCCCATCGCCGAGATGCGGCAGCTCGGCCCAGACAGGTCGGACGACATCCCTGATGAATGTGTCCAGCTCGGCGGCGATCTGTTCGGCGCGAACGCCGCGCAAATCGGTCAGGTCCTGGACGTGCCAAAGCATCCCGAGGTAGGTCTTGTCGATCAGGCGACGGCCGGCGTTCAGCCATTCGTGCCGTGCGGCGTGTTCCAGGCTTCCGTAAAGGCAGGTCAACAGTCCCTGATCGCTGGTTCGCGGGTCATGTCCCGATGCAAATCCGGGGAACGGCCGGGCCCAGCGGTCGAGAGCTTGGGCGTGCGCCGATTCAAGGGCAGTATTGGTGGACATCTCGATTAAAAATGATACAAATAGTCTCGAAAAGTGTCTACCATTCGGGTGGTGCGCAGGGTTTGTGGCGAATGAAACCGCCCGCCCGTCAACAGTTTTCTTCGGGTTCAACCCAGGGCAGGTGTTTCGTGACGGGAGTGGAACAGATCAGGCCGGATCACAGGGCGTCGGTACGCGAGCTGTTCGGGATCGACAGCGACCTTGAGGTGCCGGCGTTCAGTGAACGCGATGATCATGTGCCGGAGGTCGATTCCGCCTATCGCTTCAACGCGGATGTTACGTTGGCGATCCTGGCCGGGTTCATGCGCGATCGACGCGTGATGGTGCAGGGCTTGCACGGCACCGGGAAGTCGACGCACATCGAGCAAGTGGCTGCACGGCTCAACTGGCCTTGCGTGCGGGTCAATCTGGACGGGCATATCTCGCGCCTCGACCTGGTTGGCAGGGACACCATCGTAATCCGTGACGGCAAGCAGGTGACCGCGTTTCAGGAGGGCATCGTTCCCTGGGCCCTGCAGCGCCCCGTTGCGCTGATCTTCGACGAATACGATGCGGGCCGCCCCGATGTGATGTTCGTCATCCAGCGCATCCTCGAGCGTGATGGCAAGTTCACGCTGCTGGACCAGAATCGCGTGATCCGGCCGAATCCCCATTTTCGGCTGTTCGCGACCTCGAACACGGTCGGGTTGGGCAATCTGAACGGCCTGTACCATGGCTCGCAGGTCCTCAACCATGCACAGATCGACCGCTGGAACATTGTGACTACTCTGAACTACCTGCCGCGCGATGAAGAGGTCGCCATCATCCAGGCTCGGGTGCCCGGGATCACCGATCGTCGCCTGCTGGAATCGATGGTGTCCGTTGCCGAGTTGACCCGAAACGGCTTCGCGGCGGGCGATCTCTCAACGCTCATGTCGCCGCGCACGCTGATCACCTGGGCCGAGAACTGCGAGATCTTCGGAGACGTCGGCCGGGCGTTTCGCCTTTCGTTCCTGAACAAATGCGACGAGGCCGAGCAGTCGATCGTGGCCGAGTATTTTCAGCGCTGTTTCGACAGCGAGTTGGATTACCGCAACGCCGGCGAGCTGCAGGCAGTGAAGGGTTAGAGCGGCGGGCAGCCGGCAGTGGGAGAGACCCAGAAGCGCGCGCGCCGCCAACAGCGGCTGGAGGAACTATGCGGCGCGGCGGTGCGGGCCCTGACAGGCGACGCAGATCTGCACCTTCGCGCCCGCGGGCTGTACCGTGGGCGTCGCCGTATCCCTTTTGGCGCGCCGCATCTGCGCACCGATCCGGACAACGATGGCCTGGCGGCTTATCGCGGTGCGACCGACGGCATGGCCCTGCGCCTGCGCTTCTCGGACCCGCAGCTGCACGGGGAAAGGTGCCCGCAGCCACCGATTCAGCGACTGGTCTTCGAGTTGCTCGAACAACTGCGCGTCGAGTCGCTGGTTCCCGAACACCTGCCGGGCGTGGCACACAATGTGGCGGATCGCTTCGCCGCTTGGTCTCGCGCCTTTCATCACGCGGGACTGAGCGACAGTGCGCTCGGTGTGTTGTTGTATACCCTGGCACAGATCTGCTGGTCGCGCCTCAACGGGCGGCCGGTTCTGGAAGAAACAGCAGATTTCATCGAGGCAACGCGGGCCGGCATCGTGCCGCTGATCGGGCACGATCTCGCGACACTCAAATCGGAACGCCGTGACCAGGCCGCCTATGCGCGGGCGGCGCTGTCGATTGCGCGCACGACAGAAGGGCTGATTCGCGAGGCCGCGGCCGGGCGACAGCATGACGAGCCGCCGACCGATCACGAGGACGGTGCGTTGGCCTTCGAGCTGCTGCTCGACGACGAAGGCGGCGATGAGGCGATTGCCGGGGCCACTACCGGGCGCAGTAAGGCATTCGAAGAAACCGATGGCGGATACCGCGTATTCACGACGGCGTACGATCGGGAGATCGCGGCCGCGACGATCGTGCGGCCGGCACTGCTGCGGGAACTGCGTGAGTCCCTCGATGAGCGGGTCAGGGAGCAGGGTGTCAATGTCGCGCGCCTTGCGCGCGAGCTCTCGGCGCTGTTCGGGCAACCAACGCGCGACGGTTGGTCGTTCGGTGAGGAGGAAGGTCAGATAGACGGCCGACGCTTGGCGCAGCTGGTCAGCTCGCCGGCCGAGCGACGTCTGTTTCGACAGGCGCATCATCCGCCCACCGCAGATACCCTGGTCAGCCTGCTGGTCGACTGCTCGGGGTCGATGAAGCAGCATATCCACGCGGTCGCGGTACTGGTCGACGTGCTCGGTCGCGCACTGCAGCTGGCCGGTGTGAGTTCTGAGGTGCTCGGCTTCACGACCGCTGCATGGCATGGCGGCCGGGCTCAGCGTGAGTGGCTGGCGCAGGGGCGACCGATGCACCCGGGTCGCCTCAACGAGGTGACCTACATGGTCTACAAGGACGCCGAGACCAGCTGGCGTCGTGCGCGGCGCGCCATCGCGGCGCTGCTCAAACCGGATCTGTTTCGCGAAGGCGTCGACGGTGAGGCAGTCGATTGGGCTTGCGCACGCATGCGTGCGCGTGACGAACGGCGTCAGGTGTTGATCGTGATATCCGACGGCTGTCCGATGGATACGGCGACCAGCCTGGCCAACGACCCTTTTTACCTGGACAACCATCTGCAGCAGGTTGTCGCACGGCATGAACGACAGGCAGAGATTGAAGTGTATGGCCTGGGGGTCGGTCTGGACTTAAGCCCCTTCTACAGCCGCTGCCTGGCGCTCGATCTGTCTCAGGGCCCCGACAACGCGGTATTCGGCGAGGTCCTTCGCCTGCTTGGCGGCGATCACCGACGTTGATGCGTCGATCAGCGAATCTCGGTTTTGTAACTGAACCTGTCCGCACGGCCCTTGGAGACGCGTATCTCGATGACGCGATTGTTGCTTGTGTAGGTCTCGCGATTGAGTACGAGCACGGGCGCACCGGGCGCGATACCGAGGATCTGCGCGGTATGTGCGTCCGCGGCGTCGGCGGTCAGCGTCTCTTCTGCGCGGACCACGGGGATACCATACTTCTCCACGATCAGCGCGTAGAACAGGTCGGGGATGTGCACCTCTTCGTCTTCCAGGCCGGGCACGACATCGGCACGCCAATGTGAGTATTCGACCATCACCGCCTGCTCATCGACATAGCCGACGCGTTCGATGTACACCAGCGCGGCTTTCGTGTCGTTGCCAAGTTTCTCGGACAGCGCCGGCGTGCCCTTCTCGATGCGCCGGGCGGTGGTGATCTTGTGCAGGCGTGTCGGCTGGCCCGCGACATCGCCATAGGTGGTGAACCGAAACAGGCTGTTGTTGAAATCGATGTTGGAGACGTAGGTGCCTTTACCCTGATGGCGGTACAGGCGCTGCTCCCAGACGAGATTGTCGATTGCCTTTTTGGCGGTCCCGGGGCTCACGTTGAGCTGCCGCGCAAGCTGAGGTTCGGATGGAATCAAGTCCCCTGGCACGAGCTGGCCGGACTCGATCAGTTCGCGGATATGGTCCTCCACCCGCTGGTAGAGCGGTTTGTTCACGCGCACCTTTGGCATTCCCGGTTTTCGTCGATGGCCTCTGCCGGCGGGGCGAAAGGCCGCGTTTCGTCGGCCGTCAAACAAGATTGCTGCGGTGCAATAGTATAGCTCATGTAGCTGACCTGTCCGAATCTGCCTTGACAGTGCGACGATCGGGGTCTAGAAATTACCCCACACACAGGTCATGTACATGACCTATATAAGTAAGCGCGAATCTCGTGATCGACGTTCACGCCAGACCGAGCGCTGGAGGGGCCCATGGAGTTTATCCAGTATTTCGCCGAGGTCTTCACGCCGGTCAATCTGCTGATCCTGGTGTTCGGTACCATCGGCGGGCTGTTGCTCGGCGCGACGCCAGGCCTGAGTCCGACCATGGCGGTCGCATTGCTTATCCCGTTCACGTTCCAAATGGAACCGACGTCGTCGCTGATCATGCTGGGCGCGGTCTACACGTCAACGGTCGCCGGTGGTGCGGTCAGCGGCATACTCGTCAACATACCCGGGGCACCTGCGAACATCGCGACCATCATGGACGGCCATCCGATGGCCAACCAGGGACGCGCGACCGAGGCCCTGCACTATTGCTTCATCAGCTCGCTGGTGGGCGGCTTGATCGGCGTCGTGCTCTTGATATTCTTCACGCCGATGCTGGCGGAACTGGCGCTGCGCTTTGGTCCGGCAGAGCTGTTCTGGATCTCCATCTTCGGTATCACCATCATCGCCTCGCTGGGCGGGGGGTCGATCCTCAAAGGCCTGATCGCCGGTGGTGTGGGTCTGTGGCTGTCGACCATCGGCTACAACCCGGTACTTGGTGAAGAGCGCTTCGTGTTCAGTGAGCACCTGGCTGGAGGCATCCACGTCATCGCCGCGCTGATCGGTTTGTTTGCGATTCCGCAGGTGTTGAGTCTGGTCACTTCGTCGGGTGCGTCGCCCGGTCAGGTGTCGTATGCCGAACTACGCTCACACAGCGTCATGAAGTCTTTCCTGTACAACATGAGCCGCGTGAAGGCGCTGACGATCGGTACCGTGACCGGCAGCATCGTCGGCGTGATCCCGGGCGCCGGAGGGCAGATCGCCGGGCTCGTCGCCTATGACCAGACGAAAAAGATGAGCAAGGACCCGTCGAAATTCGGTAAGGGGGAGCCGGATGGCGTGATCGCCGCGGAGAGCGCCAACAATGCGATGGTCGGCCCGTCACTGGTTCCGTTGTTGACCCTGGGTATCCCGGGGAGCCCGACTGCCGCGGTATTGCTCGGTGGCCTGCTGATCAATGGCCTGTTCCCGGGACCGGATCTGTTTACGATCCATGGCGCGGTCACCTGGACATTCATCGACTCGCTGCTGGTCGGGCAGGTTTTCATGATGATTTTTGGCCTGATGATCGCGCGCTACAGCGTCTACGTCACGCGTATCCCCGCCCACATCATGGCGGCCGCGGTGATCGTGTTGGCCGTGTTCGGCACCTACAGCGTGCAAAATAGTATCTCCGACGTCATCGTGATGCTTGTGCTCGGTACCCTGATGTATTTCGCGGCGCGTATCGGATTCAGCGCGGCGCCGCTCGTGCTCGGCCTGATTCTCGGACAGCTGACCGAGACGAACTTCCTCCAGGGCCGTTTGATTGCCGGCGACGACGCCTGGAGCTATTTCTTTGCGGGCCCGATCAACAAAATCGTCATCGGGCTGTGCATCCTCTCCATCGCGTACAGCATCTTCAACGAGCGCAGGGCGATCAAGCGACGTCGTCGGGAGGCCATGGCATGAAGCTGGTTCTGGGCCGCCGTTTTTTCGTCGCGCTGACGGTCGCGATGATCGCCGCGCTGATCTTTCGCGCCAGTTATTTTCAGGACAACAGCGAGGCCTATCTTTTTCCTTCGATCATCGCCTCGGTCGTCTTGGTGCTGGCCTTGATGTCATTGGCCCGCGAGGCCTTCGATCTGTGCGTCGACGATTTCCAGGCCTTCCCGTTGGTCCGCCAGTTGCCGGTGATCCTGATGATGGTGCTGGCGGTTGCGCTGGTCGAAATACTCGGCATGTACAGCAGCGCATTTCTCGTGCTGGCGCTGGTGACCTACTGGTATTCGCCGCAGGAAGACGGGCGGCGGCGCCTCGTGAGCAGTCTGGTTTTCGCCACCGGCTTCACTGGCTTCATGTACCTGCTGTTCAGCCTGTTGCTGAATGTCCAGCTGCCGCGCGGGATACTGATTTGAGCGCCCTGCACCAAAGTGGCAGGGGTCAATAGCCTGAACAAGGCCAACATCGCTCTTGGCGGTATCAGAGCATAACGATATGAAACAGAAGAGTAAGGAGGAAGTGGTGATGATCATGAAGTCACTCAGACTACCGAAGGCGGTCACGACGGCGACATTCGCGTTGTCCCTCGCCGCGACTGCGGCGGTCGCCGATTATCCGGAGCGCCCGATTTCGCTGACGGTGGCCTATGGTGCCGGCGGGGCGACCGATTTTCAGGCCCGCATCGTTACGATGATGGCGGCCAAGGAAGACAAGCAAGGCAAGCCGGTCTATTTGAACGGCCAGCCCATGGTGATACTGAACCGCCCGGGTGCCGGGGGGCAGGTCGGATGGAACCGTTTCGTGGACAAGGCGAAGGCCGACGGCTACGAGCTGGCCGCCTACAACGTTCCGCATTTCATCGCGCAGTCGATCGTGTTCCCGGATAAGGTCAAGTACAACATCGACAATCTGGAGGCGATCGCAAACTGGGGTGCCGATCCTGCGGTGCTGATCGTGAACAAGGAGAGCCCGTTCAATTCGGTGCAGGATGTCGTCGAATACGCCAAGGCCAATCCGGGCAAGCTGACTGTCTCGGGTGCCGGACTCTATGTCGGTCACCATATCGCCAACCTGCAGTTCGACAAGGCGGCCGGCATCGAGACCAAGTATGTACCAGCCGGGGGTGGTGTAAAGGCGATGCAGTTCGTGCTCGGCGGTCAGACCATGGCCGGGTTCAACAACCTTTCCGATGCCTACCGGAGCCGTGACCGGCTGAAGATCCTCGGGGTCGCCGACCTGCAACGCAACGATTTTCTGCCGGATGTGCCGACGTTGAAGGAGAGCGGGCTGGATGTCGACGACAGCAGCGTCAACTTCCGCGGCATCATGGCCAAGAAGGGTACCCCCGAACCCGTGATCGAGGTGCTGGCGGACAAGGTGCCGGCAATGTTCAACGACAAGAAGGTCGTCAAGAAGATGCAGGACGGCGGCTCGCCGATGCGGGTCATGACGCGTGACGAGGTCCAGGCGATGTGGCGTGAGCGTCAGACCTATCTGAGTGAGCTCTTGAAGGAGCTGCGGAAGTAATCGTCGCGGTGGGGTGCCGCATGCGGGCCATGCGGCACCTGGTGCAGGCCGCACCCCTGGCTGCGGTTGGTTATCGGAACACTGCAACACATCCGGCTCGAAGCCGAGTGTGAGGGGACAGATCATGCGGACGAATCCTATCAATCAGCAGTCCACCGTCACCGATCAGGGCATCGTCGACAAGGTGTCGGAGCTGGTCGGGCGGGCACGGGCGGCGCAGGCCGTTTACGCCGGCTTTGATCAGGCGGCGGTCGATGAGGTCGTCACTGCAGTGGGCTGGACAGTGTTGGAGCCGACGACCAACCGCCGACTTTCAGAGCAGGCGGTCGCCGATACCGGCTTGGGTCGGGTCGAGGACAAGATCAGGAAGAACCATCGTAAGACGCTGGGCCTGTTGCGCGACCTGAAGCGTGCGCGCAGCGTCGGGGTGATCGCCGAGTTTCCGGAAAAGGGTCTCATCGAGATCGCGCGGCCGGTCGGTGTGGTCGGTGCCGTGGTCCCGTCGACCAACCCGGTCGCAACGCCCTACAACAAGGCGCTGAATGCGCTGAAAGGCGGCAATGCGGTGATTCTGGCGCCGTCGCCGAAGGGGCAGCGGGTGGCCGAGGAGGTCATCAGTCTGATGCGGGACGCGTTGGCACGGGTAGGTGCGCCCGAGGATCTGGTGCAGAAGCTGCCGTCGCCGGTGAGCAAGGCAATGACCCAGGAGATGATGCGTCAGGTCGACCTGGTCGTCGTCACGGGCTCGCAGAACAATGTGCGGGCGGCGATGACCTCGGGGACGCCGGCGATCGGTGTCGGCGCCGGCAATGTGCCGAGCATCGTCGACGAGACCGCCGACCTGGCTGCGGCGGCCGACAGGATCACTGCCTCGAAGACATTCGACAATGCGACCAGCTGTTCGTCGGAGAACAGCCTGATCGCGCTCGATGCGATCTATGAGGACCTGCTCGCGGAGCTGAAGCAGCGCGGTGCGCACCTGCTGGATGCCGAGCAGAAGGAACGGCTGCGCGCGGTGATGTGGCCTGACGGAAAGCTCAGTGGCAAGGTCACGGCCAAGTCGGCGGGAGAGATTCTGGCACTGGCCGGTATCGAAGGCGGTCCGAGTACTTCGATGATCCTGGTCGAAGAGGCATCGCCCGATCCGGCCAGCAAGTTCTGTGACGAAAAGCTCAGCCCGGTGCTGACCGTGTTCCGCGTGGGCGACTTCGATGATGCGATCGAGACGGCCGACGGGCTGCTCGAGATAAACGGCAAGGGACACTCGGTCGGTCTGCATTCGTCTGACGCGGGTCGGGCATTGAAGCTGGGCCTGGAGCTGCCGGTGTGTCGGGTGATCAGGAACCAGGCGCATTGTTTTGCGACCGGGGGTTCGTTCGACAACGGTCTGCCGTTTTCGCTGTCAATGGGTTGCGGTACGTGGGGCGGCAACAACATATCGGACAATCTGAACTACCGCCACTACCTCAATACGACGCGGATCTCGACGACGGTAACGACCGATGAGCCGGGACTCGAGGAGGTCTTCGGCGACTATTGGCGCAAATTCGGCATCACGCCCAGCGGCGCTGCCGGTTGAGAGGGCGGGGGACGATGACCACAGTACGCGAGCTGATTGACCAAAACGCGGCGACGCAGCCGGACACGGCGTTTCTGGTAGCGCCCGAGTGCGGTGCCGCGATGAGCTACGCGCAGCTGAGGTGTCACGTGCGCGACATCAGCGCGAGACTCGATGCCTTGCATATTCCCCCGGGCGCCAAGGTCGCATTGCTGCTGCCCAACGGCTATTGGACGACCGCACTGCTGCTTGGCGTGATCTACAGCGGGCGGGTCGTCGTGCCGTTGAACGCGGTGTCAGGGGACGCGGCACTGTCTTACGTGATCGAGCACTCTGACACGCGCGTGGTGCTCGTCGATGAGCAACTCGCCGAAAAGTTCAGTGGCGTGTTGGCTGATCTTCCCGCGGGCGTCCGGCTGATCCCGACTGACGTCGACGAGGGCCCGCAGTGGCCGGTCGACGCCGACGGCAGCGCCCCGTTATTGCCACTGGTGATCGACGATGCGGCGATCCTCATGTACACATCGGGCACGACGGGCCGCCCCAAGGGCGTTCTGCTGTCGCACCGCAATGCGGTCGCGGGTGGCCGGAACACCGCCGCTGGACACGGGCTTCATGCAGACGACCGCGCCTTGTGCGTCCTGCCCCTGTACCACATCAATGCACAGATGGTGACGGTAATGGGACCGTTGGTCACTGGTGGCAGCGTCGTGATGCCGCATCGCTTCAGCCCGTCGACTTTCTGGGCGCTGATCGCCGAACAGGCCTGCACCTGGTTCAGTGTGGTGCCGACAATCATTGCCTACCTGCTGGAGCATGCAGAACGCGAGGGTTTCGATCGCGAGGCGCTTGGGGGCCTGCCCGCACTGCGATTTGGTCGCTCGGCGTCGGCGCCGCTGGCACCGGAGATGCACAAGGCCTTCGAGGACAAGTTCGGAGTTCCGATCGTCGAGACGATGGGACTGACCGAGACTGCGGCGCAGATTCTGTCCAACCCGATGCCGCCGGCAGCGCCCAAGTACGGGTCGCCGGGTTTGGCGGTGGGCAACGAGGTCAAGGTCGTCGATGAGGACGGCAACGAACGTCCCCGTGGCACGCCCGGCGAACTGATGATTCGCGGTGACAATGTCACGAAGGGCTACTACAAGAATCCGGAGGCGACGGCGGAGGCGCTGGAGCCGGACGGTTGGTTGCATACCGGAGACGTGGCCTATTGTGACGATGACGGGTTTTTCTTCATCACCGGCCGGATAAAGGAACTGATCATCAAGGGCGGTGAGAACATTGCGCCGCGTGAGATAGACGAGGCGCTTTATCAGCACCCGGCGGTGCTCGAGGCGGCCGGCTTCGGGGTGCCGGACGCGCGTTATGGCCAGGAGGTGATGGCGTGCGTGGCGCTGAAGCCGGGGACAATCTGTTCCGAAGGTGAGTTGTCGGTGCTCTTGGAGGACCGCCTTGGCGCTTTCAAGAAACCCAAGCGGATTTACTTCATGCAGGATCTGCCCAAGGGGCCTTCAGGCAAGATTCAGCGACTGAAGCTGCCAGACCTGGTGCAGCAGCAGACTGAGCACGCATCGTGATGAGCTGCGGCACCTGTTGAGCGATTGCGCGAGGGGAAGGTAAATGTTCAATAAGATACTGGTGGCTCTGGACGGTTCCGACCATGCACAGAAGGCGTTGGACACGGCGATCAAGTTGGCCCAGCGCTGCAATGCCGAGTTGATCCTGTTCCATGCGATGCAGTTCGGCAACCTGGGCCCGGCCTACGATGCAATGGTCACGCGCTCCGCACGCGAGGTCTATCAGTCGCTGGCCGATGAACAGGCCAACGCGATTCTGGGTGCCGCCGAACAGGCCGCGACTCGACAAGGCGTACAAAACGTAACGCGGCTCAAGGAGGCGGCGGGCTCGGCCGCCGGGGCGATCATCGCGGCGGCCGAGTCCGGCGCTGTCGAGCTGATCGTCGTCGGGACCCGTGGTCTCACGGGGCTGCGCGAAATCGCGATGGGCAGTGTCGCGCACAAGGTGACCGCGGCGGCCAATTGCCCGGTGCTGATTGTCAGGTAGCGAGCATATCCCTATGCCTGCCGTGCCGGCGTAGCTGCACCGCGATGGATCTGGACCACGCGACGTTCGCACTGCTCACGGGCGTGTTGGTCCTCGCAGGATTCGTCAAGGGTGCGATCGGATTCGGGCTCCCGCTGGTCGCATTGTCGGTGCTCACGGTGTTCCTGTCCAAGGAGTGGGCCCTGGCGGTGATGGTTTTGCCGGTTGTGTTCAGCAACCTGTTTATCGGTTTCGATCGCGCGTTGTTCGTCCCGTCGCTGTATCGCTTCTGGCCAACCATCGTGGCAGCAGGTGCCGGTATGGCGGCTGGTGTCAAGGGGCTCGCTTGGTTGCCGCAGGATGGGTTCCTGCTCGTGGTGGGTATCGTCGTGATGACCTTCGCCCTGTTCGAGCAGTTCAGGCTTGTGCTGCCCGTGCCGGCCGCGCACGAGCGGGCTGTCGGGGTGTGTGCGGGTCTTCTGGGGGGGCTCTTGGGCGGTATATCGACTGCCTTCGGTCCGCCATTGGTGATGTTCTTCACGGCGTTACGGTTGCCCAAGGACCAGTTTGTCGCGGCGATCGGGGTGGTATGGAGCTTCGCTTCGGTGTTCCTGATCATCGCATTCCACAGTGTGGCGCTCCTGGACAGTGAGCGCATGGTCTGGTCGGCGGCCGCCTGTATTCCCGTTGGCGTGGGCCTGTGGGTCGGTGTCCAGTTGCGCAACCGCATTCCGCAGGCGCCGTTCCGGCGCCTCGTCGTGTTCGCGCTGCTGATACTTGGCGCGAATCTGATCCGTCGCGGGCTAGGGTGATCCCGCGGGCCGATTGACGCCGGCCCCCGGAGACGTCCAGCTGGCAAACCCCGCATCGACCGATCGTCGAGTGGCAGATGCCTGCTCAGACCGCTGGCCCCGCGCAGTCGGCGTGGACAGGGCATCGTCGATGCCTATGCCCGTGTTTCTTCGGTTGCGACGGCGGTGGACAGGCGTTCCTTTGCGTGGCGGGCCCTCAGGCGCAGCATCAGCAGGGTACCCAGCAGCATGACAAACGCGGCCAGATACAGGCCGCTGGCATAGCTGCCGTCACCCTCGGCCAGCTGGCCGGTGACGGCCGGGGCCATGATCTGTGCGATGCCGTAGGCGACCGTCATCTTGCCCATCATCTTGGCCGGTCGGGTGGGGTAGAAGCGTCCGGCCATCGTCAGAACGAGGCTGACGATACCGATGAAGGTGCCGCCGAACAGTGCGGCACCGAGCAGTGTCATACCCAGGTTGGGTGTCAGCAGCGGAACAAGGATACCGATGATCTGCAGTACGAAGGCGCTGGTCAATGCATTGACGTCGCCGACACGTCGGGCGATCAGGTCCCAGAGAATGCATGCCGGTGCAGCGGCCAGACCGACCATCATGAAGGTCCAGGAGCCTTTGCCCTGCATCCCCGGCAATTGCTCGACGATAGCGACGATGAAGGTGGCGCTGACCACGTAACCGACGCCGGCGCAGAAGTAGGCCGCCATGAAAAGTCTCAGGAACGCGGCGCTGGGCGGCCGGTCTACCATCGCCGCCCCCCGCTTGGTGACTGTCTGGACCTCGGGCCGCGGTAACCAGGCCCAGGCCGGGATCGCCATCAGTACCCCGAGTGCAGTCAGCAGCACCCATTGCTCGCGCCAGTCGAAGGCCGGATGCATCAGTTCGACCGCGATGGCGCAGAACGCGATACCCAGACCGATGCCGCCGAAATGGATGCCGAGCTCGCTGCGATGATCGTGACGGATCAGCCAGTGCAGAATCAGTCCCGAGCCGAGCAGCAGGCCAGCGGCGCTGCTCAGGCCGGCCACAAAGCGCATCGCCGCCCATACCCAGAGGTTCTCGGTCAGCGCCATACCCACGGTGGTGAGCAGTGCCACTATCAGGCCGGCCCGGTACAGGCGGTCCTTCAGCACGATGTCGTTCGTCAATGACGCGATGATCGCGCCGCTGAGGTAGCCCATGTAATTGATCGCCGCCAGCCAGCCGCCCTCAGCGACACCCAGTCCGGCCTGTTGTTGCATCAGCGGCAGCAACGGCGTGTAGGCGAAACGGGCAATACCGAGTGTCAGCACCAGGCTGATGATGCCGGCACTCAGGACCTTCAGGCGCTCTGTGCGCGGATTGGCCATGATCGCTCCCCGGTATTGTCACGACTCAGGGTACAGGCCTTGCCGCCCAGACAGAAAAGGAAATGCCAAGGTGTGATCATTGGGAGGTATGCCGGGGGCCGGTCAACATGCTGCGGATATCCGTCGATAGGGGCGCATTTTCTTGAGGATGAGGCGCCGCGCGCGCCGTGTGCCGGCCTTACATGGGCGAAACTGCAACGCGGCCCTGTCGGAAACGGGAACTGTCCCGCCGGGGTGGGCGCGCCGCTCAGAGGATCGGACGCGGGATCAGTTCAGGATCGACAACGCCTTGGAATGGAACTCGCGCCTGTACAGCACCAGGACCACCCAGACAGTCGCCACTAGAAACACCCAGGCATTGAGAAACCAGCTCAACTCGGCGAGGGCGAAATAATAGGCGCGCATGCCGTCGTTGAAGTGACGGGCCGCGAGATTGCTGAGCCGCGCCAGGCGCTCGGCCTGCTTCCGACCGTTTTGTTCGGTCACCTTCTGCGGCATGGGAATCGCGGCCAGCAGCGTGGCGCAATAGGAGTGCTGCCGTATCGACCAGGTAAACTTGAAGAAGCCGTATACAAAGATCAGGGCGAGTACGGCGACTTTGAGTTCCCAGAGTGCGAGCGGTGTCTGCTGGGCAAACGGGATCTCGCGAAACAGCTGATTGAACTGATCTCCGACACCGAGAAGCGCAACGGTACTTGCGAGGATCAGCAGTGTGGTGGAGGCGAAAAAGGTCTCCTTACGCACGAGTCCGTTGATCACCTGACTGTCGACGATCCGGTTTTCGCGTTCCAGCAGGTTGCGGGCCCACTGCTCGCGCACCCGGTTCATTGCCGCAAGCAGGCCCCGCTGTCTATTCAGATTGCAGCGTTTCGTGTAGACGACATAGGAAATCCATACGCCGATGAACCATGCCAGGGCTACGATATCGAGGATCGGAAGCATCTGGGCGATGTTATCTCGCACAATCGGGTCGTGTCGCTCAGGCGGCGTCTTCCTCGTCGTGATAGTTGCACTCGGAGGTGGCCATGCGCGCAGCGGCGTGACGCAGCGTCGGAAGGTACTGGCGCAGTTCATCGAGTGATTTGCGCACAGACGGGGCGTGGATCGCGATGGCGAAGCACATCTGATTGTCTTCGC
>CBFCWF010000028.1:0-25800 GCA_965601425.1 uncultured Chromatiaceae bacterium
TCCCCCGCTAGGGCGCCGGAGGGCAATTCCACCTTCTGGTGGAGGGGGGAGGATTACTCCATGCCTGCGGCATTCCGCCCTCCGGGTCGCCGCGCTGCGCGCGACGTTCGTCGGCGCCTACGCGCCGCCGTCGAACCTCTTATCGGTTCTCATCCTCCCCCGCTAGGGCGCCGGAGGGCAATTCCACCTTCTGGTGGAGGGGGGAGGATTCGAACCTCCGAAGGCTGAGCCGTCAGATTTACAGTCTGATCCCTTTGACCGCTCGGGAACCCCTCCAAAAAAGAGGCCGTATTCTCTGGCAACACAGCCCCACTGTCAACTCCTACCGAAAACCCTTCCGATAAGCCCGCGACAATCCACCGATTTCGCTGTGGTAGCATCCCGCCCTTCGAGCGAGGCCGGCTCCGATCAAGGGACCCGACCATCTGCCGTCAAACACGTCATTACGAAATCAGAGGGATCGGACCCAAATGAAAGTCACCATATTCGGAAGCGGCTACGTCGGGCTCGTCACCGGGGCCTGCCTCGCCGAGGTCGGCAACAAGGTCATGTGCGTCGACGTTGACCCCGCCAAGATCGCGCTCCTCAACAGCGGCGGCATACCGATTTTCGAGCCCGGCCTGACCGACATGGTCGCCCGTAACCGCGAGGCGGGGCGACTGCTGTTCACGACCGATCCAAAGGTCGGGGTGGAATTCGGCCAGATTCAGTTCATTGCGGTCGGGACGCCGCCGGACGAGGACGGTTCGGCCGATCTCCAGTACGTGCTCGCAGTCGCCGAGTCGATCGCCGAGCACATGCGCGATTTCAAGATTGTCGTCGACAAGTCCACGGTGCCGGTCGGTACCGGCGACAAGGTGGCACAGAAGATCCGCGAAACGCTCGCCAAACGCGGTGCCGACATCGATTTCGATGTGGTTTCCAATCCCGAATTTCTCAAGGAGGGGGCCGCGATTGGCGACTTCATGAAGCCCGACCGCATCGTGGTGGGCACGGAAAACCCTCGCTCGATCGAGGTGATGCGGCAACTGTACGCCCCTTTCAACCGCAATCACGAGCGCCTGCTGTTCATGGACATCCGGTCCGCGGAACTCACCAAATACGCCGCAAACGCGATGCTGGCGACAAAAATCAGCTTCATGAACGAACTCTCCAATCTGGCGGAGATACTCGGCGCAGACATCGAGAAGGTGCGAATCGGGATCGGTTCGGACCCACGGATCGGTTTTCAGTTCATCTATCCGGGCTGCGGGTACGGCGGCTCCTGCTTTCCAAAGGACGTACAGGCCCTGGAAAAGACCGCGACCGACGTCGGCTACCAGCCCGCGCTACTGCACGCGGTCGAGTCGGTGAACAGACAACAGAAAGAGTTGCTGTTCAAGAAGATCAGCGAATATTTCGACGGCGATATCGCGAACAAGACCATTGCATTGTGGGGACTGGCATTCAAGCCGAACACCGACGACATGCGGGCCGCTTCCAGCCGGACCCTGATGGAGGCCCTTTGGGATGCGGGCGCCCGTGTGCGCGCCTTCGACCCGGTCGCCGACGAAGAGGCTCGGCGTATCTACGGCGAACGGGACGACCTGGAAATCTGCGCTCAGGCCGAGGATGCGCTCGAGGGGGCGGACGCGCTCGCGGTGGTCACCGAATGGATCGAGTTTCGCAGCCCCGATTTCGACAGGATCCGCAGCACCCTGCGCCACCCGGTCATATTCGACGGTCGCAACATCTACGACCCGAAGGCCGTCACCACCGCAGGCCTCACCCATTTCAGCATCGGCCGACGCCCGATCCGGCCTGTCTGAGATCGCAACGGCGCGCGCGACGTGCGCCGGATCTCAATATTGACCATAAAAATGGCGTTTGATTGACAAACGTCAATGTAAGATTTCGTCGGCAAGTCATTGTATCAAAACAGCAAGGAAGGCCTTCTCGACTGCGTCACCCGCGTCCAATCCAGTCCTTCCGAATCGGTTTCGACAGGCCCGTCGACGGATTACCGGGAGCGGGCAGATGTGTGTAAGCACTCAATCGTTCGCAGAGAGGATAAAAAATGCGTCATTCCCTGAGGGCCTCGGTCACCGCCTTAGCACTGGCGGCCGCCATTTCTCATACCGCCGTTGCGGGCGTCCCCAAAGATCTCCCGTATCCGAGCGGCGACCTGACCGCCGAGCAGATCATGGATCAGGTCTATTTCGTCAACCATTTCTACGCATTCGACAACTACGCGATCACCAAGCAGGGGAAAGACATCACGGTGCTGGTGATCAAGGGCGAGGGCAAGAAACCAACGACCAACACGCTCGAACGCTATCTGAGCAACGACTACGGCGACGGGGCAACGAAGGCACAGGACCTCGCGATCTTCCGCTCCGGCAAACTCAAGGGCACGGGGATGCTGATCACCGACTACGAGGACGACAACAAGTCGCAGTCGTACATGATCTGGCTGCCCGCGTTGCGCAAGATCCGGCGCTTCGCCGAACCCGCGCACGACGACGCCTGGGGTGGCTCGGACTTCACCTTCGGCGACGTGGCGTTGCGCAAGCCGTTCCACGAGACCCACGAACTGCTGGGCAAGGAGACCTTCGACGACTGCCTCGGCTTCATCGATGTCCCCGACAACCAACAGACCCGCTACACGAAAGGCCTCCCGAAGTCCGGCTCCTGCGACCACAAGGGCAAGGAGGTCTACAAGATCAAGAGCACGACCAAGTTCGAAAACTGGTGGTACGACCATCGGATCTCGTACATCGATGCGAAGACCTTCGCAGATTACCGCAGCGAATACTTCAAGGGTGACCAGATGGTCAAGGTGATCGACCGCGACTGGGTCCCGCTGGGCAAGAGCGACGATCCACGCGCCGTGGGCTGGGGCTACTGGTACGGCAAAACGCTGGACACCGGCAACCAGACCTGGGCCGTGATTCCGAGCAACGTGAACCAGGTCGACCAGACCTACGACGACAACTGGTGGTCAGAATCGACGCTGCGCAAGATCAAGCGCTGATAAAGGCCAAGAAGAACGGAAAGATATCGAGCCGGGGACCAAGCCCCGGCCTTGAATAACGAAGCGCGCAAGACGCAGAGGGAGTCAACATGTTTACCAAGTCACCGCTGGGGCTCGCAATAGCCGCGCTGGTCGCGGCCCCCTTGACCGCCCAGGCAGAGATCGACGTATCCGTCGAATTGAAGAATGAAACGGCCTTCTATACGAAAGGCGGCCAGGTCACAGGACAGGCCAGGACCACGTTCGATAAACGCGACAACGACGCCGGCGACGTGATGAAGTTCGAGAACTCGGCGAGAATCTTCATCAACGGCGACATCGGCGAGAGCAGCAGTTGGCACGCCGAACTGCGCCCGGTCTGGGACGGGGCGGCCGTGAACCCTGACTATGAGTGGCACCGCAATTACACCCAGAACGATTACCTGCGGGAGCTCTATTTCGATACCGGCTTCGGCGGATGGGACTTCCGCATCGGTAAGCAGCAGGTCGTCTGGGGCACCGCGGACGGCATCAAGCTGCTCGACATCATCAACCCGACCGACTATCGCGAGCTGAACCAGAACGCGATGGAGGATTCGCGCATCCCGGTATGGATGATCAACGCGGAGCGCTACATCGGCGACCGCGCGAACGTCCAACTGATTATCTCGCAGGCCGAGACCAACAAAATTCCGGGGCTCTGGACCCAGGACGACGGCGCCACCCGCAGCACCATGTCCGCGTCCAACCAGTCGCCGACGGGCCTGGCGTTCACCGGCAATGGCGAGATCAAGGGCCAGGATCGCGACCACCCGTTCATCATGCAGGGCGTGGACGTCATCACCGGTGGTGTCAACGGCTTCTTCAACCTCGGCGCGGCCTTCGGCGCGGTCATCAACACCTTCGGCGGCGCCAACCCGCTGGGATTGAACTTCATCGACCCGTTCGGGGGCCAGAATCCCGGCATGCCGGAATTCGCCACGGTCGACGGTTTCGTCAATACGCCGGCAGACATGCTACCGCCGGCTTGCCAGGGGGCCAACGGCGCGGTATGCCTCGAGGCCTTCACCGAAGCGACCAACCAGAACGTGACCAACCTCATCGACGTCAACACCATGTCGCCGACCGTTGCCGGCTCCGGCTGGGACGTGTCCAAGCCGAATTCGGCCTGGGAGCACTTCCCCAACGCGACGTTCGCGACATTCAACTCGATGCTCGGCATGACGACGCGCTACGAGCGCAAGTATGACGACGACTTCTGGCCGTCGGACGCGAACTTCGGCGGACGTTTCCGCAGCTACTTCGACAATGGGCTGAACTACAGCTTCAACTATTTCTACGGTTACGACGCGAACCCCTCGTTGAACATGCACTGGGCAGACCCGAATACCGGAAAGAAGCTGAAAGTCGACAAGTTCGACACCGTGGCCGGCACGCAGGTCATCCAGATCCGCAACCCGGATACCGGCCAACTCTACGGCTCCAACGCCACCTTCACCCCGAGCGCCTATGTCGGCGACACGCCGACCAACGTGACGGACGCAAACAACGGTGGTGCCGCGGTGCTGGTATTCGAGGAGGATCGCAATCGCATCCACAATATCGGCGGTTCGTTCGACTACGCGCTCGAGGCCGGCAGCCTGCCAGTGGTCCTGCGTGGCGAACTCCTGTATCAGAAGGACGTCATGCAGCCCGTGGTCGACCGCGGCGCATTGGCCAACGGCGATCTGGTCAACGCATTGAAGAGCGAAGAAGCCGACTTCTTCAAGTACGTGGTCGGCGTCGACGTCACGGTGCTGACCAACCTGCTGGTCAGCGGGCAGTTCATCCAGTTCCGCAATCTGGACTTCGTCGACGAGAAGTGCAACTTCACGACCCAGGGTCAGGCCACGGCGAGCTGTGCCAAATATACCGGCGACCCGGCGACGATGAACGTCACCAACGGTCTGCGCAAGGGCTACAAGAACAAGGAGTTCTACTCGCTGTTCCTGTCGAAGCCGTTCGGAGCAAACCAGTTGGGCCGCGTCAACAACATCATCATCTACGAAGAGGGCGGTGGTTACTGGGATCGGCTGGATGCCGAATACTCCTTGTCGGATCAGCTCATACTGACCGGCGAACTGAACTTCTACTGGGGCGACGAAGAAACCCTGTTCGGCCAGTTCGAGAACTCCTCGAACGTCCAGGTCGGCGTGAAGTACATCATCGAGTGATGACCGCATGAGCGGAACCTGAAAAAAGCGGCGTCCGGCCCTGCCGACGCCGCTTTTTTTGACAACAAATGTCGAGAAAGCTAGGGCAGAAGGATCATGAACACCAAAGAAAACCCCTGGGCAAACGCATACGCCGATTTCGTGCTGCGTTATCGCTGGCCGATCATCCTGTTGCTGATAGTGGGCACCCTCATCGCGGCGCTGCAGATCAAGAACCTCGATATCCGCAACGATCCGGATACGCTGCTGCCGTCGAGCAACCGCTATGTGGCCACAAACCTCTACGCCGAGCACAATTTCGGCATGGGCAACCTGATGGTGTTTGCGCTACGGGTGAAAGAGGGTGACATCTGGCAACCCTGGTTCATCAACAAGGTCCAGGAGATACACAACAGGCTCGAGGCCCTGCCGCATTCGCGCTCGGCCAACTTCATCGACATCGCCGCCCAGAAGATCAAGTACATGGGCACCGATGAGAACGGGCTGGTCTTCAAACGCCTGATCCCGACCGAGGGCATTAGCGACGACCCGGAAGAGGCGGCAGCGCAACTCGCCTTCCTGCGTGAAGGCGTGAAGAACAATCCGGTCATGGCACCGATGCTGGTGTCGATGTGGGACGCAGACGGCAACCGCTGCGCCTATGAGGACTACGACAAGGACCATTGTGTCGCGAAGGCCGCCTACGTCATCGCCGACTACACGGACGAGGTCAAGGAGATCTACCTGCCTTGGGTGCGGGAAGTCCGCGCCATGATGGACGAGTACGGCCAGGATGAGCGGATCGAACTGCTGGTCGCAGGTGAACCCTATTTCCTGGCCTGGATGCTGGCCGACCTGGTCAATAAATGGTGGCTGTTCGCGATCTCGATCGCGATAGTCATCGTGGTGTTGTGGCTGGAGTTCCGCAACTGGCGCGGCGCGCTGCTGCCGCTGATCGGCGTGGGCATGACCATTGCGATGACCCTGGGCCTGATGGGCTTCACGGCCTTCAAGCTGACCACGATGATGGTGCTGACCCCGATGTTGCTGTTGGCGATCGGTATCGGGCACTCGGTACAGGTAACCCGGCGGTTCATGCTGGAGAACGGGCACAGCGGCGACCCGCAGGTAGCGGCGCGCGAGGCGATCAGACACACCATCGTCCCGGCAACGCTGTCCATCGTGACCGACATGGTGGGCTTCGCCACGTTGGCAACCGTGGATATCTCGTTCTACAAGGCCTATGCGTACTTCGGCATGTTCGGCATGCTCACGCTGTTGCTGACGACCACGACGCTGATCCCGCTGCTGCTGACGGTGTTCCCGCCGTCGCAGCAATGCTGTCAGGCCCAGGAAGGGCACGGCTGGGAGGTGGCGGTCGGTGGACTGCTGACCCGTATCGTCACGGGCCCTGGAAAATGGATTCCGATCGGCGTGGTGTTGCTGGTGATGGCCGGTTCCGTCTACTACACGAACCTGCTGAACTGGCGAGGCGACCCGGCCGACGCGATCAAACTGGCCGAGGAAAACGACTATATGCCCGGCGTCGAAAAGGGCATCAACTACGCCCGCGCCGCATTCAAGGGCAGTTCGCCGACCTGGAAGGACCTGGTGCAGTTGAACGAGATCATGCCGGGCGTCATTTCGGTCGCGATACCGATCCGGGGCAAGCAACCCAACACCAGGGGGTGCATAGACGACTATTTCCCCGACGAGATCTACGATATCGAGGATCGGGACGAAAAGCTCGCGGTGTGCGCGGAGTACAAGGAGAAAATGGGTTGCTGGGACGCCGAACCCTGCGGGCCCCAGGGCATCTTCAACGACGTCGAGGTACATACCGACATCGAGAAGTTCGAGAACTGGCTACGCGGGCATCCGTTCATCGGCTACACGGGTTCCTACACCCAGTATGTACGACTCGTGAACATGTTACTGACTGCCGAGGTCGGCGAGGCCACGAAGCTTTCCGACCTGGCGGTGCCCAACAAGGACTATCTGCTGGGCATCGACCCGGACGACGACCGCAGCCCGAACGAGATCGTGCAGATGTACAACGGGCTGCTCGAGGCGATGACCTCTTCCGGGGACATGGATTCCTTCGTCAATACCGAGAGCTGGAACGAAGGCGTGGTGCTCGGGTTCATCAACACGATGGACCCGGTGGAGACCCATGAGGTCACGATGGACATCCAACAGTACATCGAGGAACACAAGAACGATCCCGGCTTCTCCAAGGTGAACTTCGGGCTGCGGAACGCAGACACCTCGGGCGATACCAACGAGTTGGCGGCCGAAGGACCGGGCTATGTGCGCCCCGGCATTGGGGGATTCCTCGGGGCCACGGAGGCCACGCGCGAGGTGGCGATGGAGAACTGGCTGATCGGACCACTGCAGACGGCCCTGGCGATATTCATCATCGCCGCGCTGATGTTCCGCTCGGTGCTGGTCTCCGCGATGCTGGTCGTCACGCTTCTGATCACGCTGTTCGCTCAATACGGCCTGGGTGGCTATTTCACCTCGGTGGAGAACTGGTCCGGCAACCTTGCCTTCCACCTGCTGGTCACCTTGTCGATCGCGATGGGCCTCGGTGTGGACTACGGGATCTACATGGTATCCCGCTTGCGCGAGGAGATGCAGGCGACCGGCGGCAACTGGCAGCAGGCACTGCGCAACACGCAGGACACCACCGGGTCCGCGGTCATCGTGTCGATCATCGTCTTGCTGGGTAGCTTCATCCCGCTGGTCGGTACCACGCTGGCCAACACCTGGGGTCTGAGCATCTACATCGGCTGGGCGCTGATCATCGACGTGTTCACCGCGTTGATGTTGCTGCCACTGATGGTGAAATGGTTCAGGCCTCGCTACGTATTCGGCGACGACTGAGGACCTTGCCTTAAGCCCCTCCCCGACCCCCTCGGGGAGGGGCTTTTGTTTGCCGGTCGATTACGCCTGCGACAGACCGGCCCATCAGGTCGCGGCGTGCAGCGCGTTCATCGCCTTCTGCATCTCGCCGGCCTGGATCGCCTCCCAGTGGCGCACCGCCTCGGCGATGCCCTGCTCGATCGCGGCCTGATCCGCCTTACCGGGTCGGGCAAGCACATAGCCGACGACACCATCCCTGTGGCCCGGGTGGCCGATCCCGATGCGCAGCCGATGAAAGTCCCGACTGCGCAGTGCCGACGTGATATCGCGCATGCCGTTGTGCCCTCCATGGCCACCACCCGCCTTCAGACGCATCACACCCGGCGCCAGATCGAGTTCGTCATAAACGACGAGCAGCCGCCCCGGGTTGATACGATAAAAGTTGCACAGTGCGGCGACTGAGCGCCCGCTGTGGTTCATATAGGTCGTCGGCTTGAGCAACCAGCATTCGCCGACAGGGCTGCGAAACCGTGCGACCTCACCCGAGAACTTGTTCTCCGGACGCAAGGTTGCGCCATACTCGCGCGCCAGCGCATCAGCGAACCAAAAACCGGCGTTGTGGCGGGTTTCCGCATACTTGGCCCCCGGATTTCCGAGGCCGACGACGCATTGAATGGCAGACAAGTATTTGCTCCGAATGAAAAAAACGGCGGCACCAGGGCCGCCGTTATGCGAGTCGAGCGGGCGATTCGCCCATCAGCCGACGGCTTATTCCTCCGCCGTCTCGCCCCCTTCTTCGCCTTCCTCCTCGGCGCCGCCGCCGCCACGCGGCACATAGATCGACACGACCGCCGCATCGTGCTCGTCCGTATCGCCGTGGCTGAAGGCCTCGAGCACGACGCCCTGCGGCAGCTTCAGGTCGCTCAGATGAACGATATCGCCGACGTCCATCGATCCGATATCGACCTCGATGAACTCGGGCAGATCCTTGGCCTCGCAGATGATCTCGACGTCGGTCATGGTGTGCGACACCTGGCCGCCCGCCTTGGCGCCGGGTGCCGTGTCCTCGTTGATGAAGTGCAGCGGAACGTTCATCTTGATGCGGTCGCCCGCGGCGACCCGCATGAGGTCGAGATGGGTCACGAAGGGCTTGGCGGGATGCCGCTGCAGATCCTTCAGCACGACCTTCTGTGTGCGGCCGTCCACCTTGACCGTCAGGATATGCGAGTAGAAAGACTCGTGCTCCAGATGCTGTATCAGCTCGTTATGCTTGGTGGCGAACATTTCCGGGTCCTTACCCCCCCCGTAGATGATCCCGGGTACCAGTCCCTCGCGACGCAGGCGGCGGCTCGCACCCTTCCCCTGATCGCTGCGGGACACTGCTTCGATTTCATAGTTTTCCTGCATGTCTCGTCTCTCTCTTCAGACATAAAAACAAGCGCTCGGGGCCCGCGACCAGGCCTGTCCCGAACACAACCCTTGTTGGGGGTGGCACCCCCGGTCGGGGTCAGTCCACAAAAAGTGAACTGACCGATTCCTCGTTGTTGATGCGGCGGATCGACTCGGCGAGCAGGCCGGCTATCGACAACTGTCGGATCTTGCTGCAGGCGACTGCGTCTTCGCGCAGCGGAATGGTCGAAGTGACCACCAGTTCGTCCAGCTGCGAACCCTCGATGTTGGTCACGGCCGGTCCAGACAACACGGCGTGGGTGCAATAAGCGACCACCTGGGCCGCGCCATGCTCTTTCAAGGCCGCTGCCGCCTTGCACAGGGTACCGGCGGTATCCACCAGGTCGTCGACGAGCACACAGGTTCGGCCGCGCACGTCGCCGATGATGTTCATGATCTGGGCGACATTCGCCTTGGGCCGACGCTTGTCGATGATCGCCAGGTCGGCGTCGTCCAGCCGCTTGGCGAGTGCCCGCGCCCTCACCACGCCGCCCACGTCGGGCGAAACCACCATCAGCTCCTCGTATTTCTGACGCCAGATGTCCCCCAGCAATATCGGCGACGCGTAGACATTGTCGACCGGGATATCGAAAAAGCCCTGGATCTGATCGGCGTGCAGATCCATGGTCAGTACCCGGTCCGTCCCCGCCGTACCGATCATCTTCGCAGCCAGCCGGGCGGTGATCGGCACCCGCGCGGAACGCGGCCGACGGTCCTGGCGCGCATAGCCGAAATACGGAATCACCGCGGTCACCCGGCGCACCGACGACCATCGCAGCGCGTCGATCATGACCAGTAACTCCATCAGCGTGTCGTTGGTCGGCTCGCAGGTCGGCTGCACCACGAATACGTCGCGTCCGCGCACGTTCTCCTGGATCTCGACCATGGTCTCGCCATCGCTGAACTGACCGACGGAGGCCTTGCCCAGCGGGATATCGAGGTAACTCGCAATGTCTGTCGACAACTGCGGGTTGGCGTTCCCCGAGAAAACCATGATGGCGCTGCTGGACACTGTGGACTCCCGTCAATACCGGTCGCTTCGGCCGGCGTTCATCCCAAATCGCGGTTGCAGGGTCCCCCGCAACCCAGCCGCCCTCTTCTGGCCGCAGCACCTACTTGCGCTGCGCCCTGTTGCAAGCCGTCCCGCGCTCGCCCAAACGGCAACCGACACCCGGCGTAGACTGCTGTGCTGCCCTCATCATGTTGGCTGGGGCGCCTGGATTCGAACCAGGGATGCCGGAGTCAAAGTCCGGTGCCTTAACCGCTTGGCCACGCCCCAAAAACTTCAGTAGAACCGCTCTCGAGCACCCTATCCAGCAGGGGCGAGCGGTTCAGCCCCTGCGTCAAGAAACCCGCCACCCCCGGCGGCAACTCGCCGAGCAACGTCTCCGCTTCACAGCGGTCGGCGCAGGCCGCAAACACACAAGCGCCGGTCCCAGTCAGCCTGGCACTCGCATATTTAGCAAGCCAATCAAAGGCTTGACCAACCTGCGGATAGCGCCGCCTGACCACCGGCAGGCAATCGTTGCGCTGCTCTCCGGCGAGAAAGTCGCGTATTGTGATTCTGGCGGAATTCCTTGTCAATTCGGGGTCTTGGAACACCTTGCCGGTGTCGATGTGGACGGGCGGCACGAGCACCAGGTAGCGCGGCGTCGGGAGCGCGATATCGCGCAGCCGCTCACCGACGCCCTCGGCCCATGCGGCACACCCATGGATGAATACCGGCACATCGGCGCCCAGCTGCAGGCCGAGGCGCATCAGCCGCGCATGGTCGAATCCACAAGCCCACAGGCGGTTGAGCGCCACCAGTGCGGTCGCCGCGTCCGAGCTGCCGCCGCCGAGCCCGGCGCCGACCGGGATCCGCTTCTCGAGTCGGATGTCGGCCCCGAGCCGGGTATTGGCTGCGCGCTGCAGCAGTCGCGCCGCCCGAATCACCAGATCGTCATCCTCGCCGACCCCAGGGACCCCGCCGATCCGCCTCAACCGCCCATCCGGCCGCACGTCGAAGGTCAATTCGTCGTACAGATCGATGAACTGAAACACGGTTTGCAACAGGTGATAACCGTCCGACCGGCGCCCGACGATGCGCAGCATCAGGTTCAGCTTGGCCGGTGCCGGCCACGCGCTCGCCGGGTTCATTTCAGCTCGGCCTGCAGCCTCTCGAGTACCGTGCGGATCTTGTCGCTGTCGGGCCTTTGTAGCAGCGCCTCGCGCCAGACGGCCTGGGCCTCGGCGCGCTCGCCGCGTACCCAGAGCACCTCGCCGAGGTGGGCCGCGATCTCGTCGTCCTGATTAAGCGCGAGTGCCCGCCGCAGATAGACGACCGCCTGATCGAGATCACCCTGCCGATACAACACCCAGCCCATGCTGTCGAGGATCGCCGCGCTGTCCGGGCGCAGCTTGAGGGCACGGGAGATCAGCTCGAAGGCCTCGTCGAGGCGTTCGTTTCGGTCGGCAAGCGTGTAACCCAGCGCATTCAACGCATCGACATTGTCCGGGTTCTCTGCAATGAGCTGCCTCAGATCGCGTTCCATGGATTCGAAATCGCCCGATTCGACGACGAGTAGCGCACGGTTGTACCGGAGGTCTTCGTTGTCCGGATAGGCCGCGAGCGCAGTCGCGTACAACGCCAGGGCTGCATCACGGTCACCATGCTCCTGGACGATCTGCGTCTCCGCGATGTACAGGTCGGCAGCGCGGCCAGGATTGGCGATGCGCGCCTGCTGCAACGCCTCGCGGGCGTCCACCAGGCGACCGGTACGGGCCTGGATCTCGGCCATGCGCATTACCGCGTCGATCTTCAGCTCGCCGTCCTGGACAGTAGCAAACAGGCCGATCGCAAGATCGTCGTTGCCATTCTGTTCCTCGATCTGGGCCAGGTAGTAGCTGGCCTCGTCGCGCCGGTCCGGATCGCCACGCAGCCCCTGCCACAATCGTCGCGCCTCGTCCCATTGCTCCTGCTGCGTGGCCAGCATCGCATAACCGAAAACCAGCTCATCGTCGTCGGGCTGAAGCCGGGTCAGACTGCGAAACTGCTCGAGCGCAGCCGAATAATCGCCCGCATCGACCAGCATTCGCGCATAGGTCGTCCGGAGCAGGACGCTGTCCGAGTCGCGCCGCACACTGCTCTTGAGGAAGTCGAGCGCCTCATCGCGCCGGTTCTGGGCGACCAGGACACGGGCAAGCAGCACCCGCGGCTGTTCCCAGTCCGGGTCAACCGCGACGACTTCCCTCAGACGGGTCTCGGCCTCGGCAAACCGGCGATGCGCCGCCTCGAGCACCGCCAGCGCGTAGAGCGATCGCACGTCGTCCCGGTGACGCTCGTGCAGGCCGAGCATGAGCTGCTCTGCACCCGCGCGGTCGCTTTCCACGCTGAGCGCCCCCGCCGCCTGCAGAAAGCCGTCGAGCTCGCGCGCTTCGGCAATCCGGACTAGCGCATCGAGTTGTTGCGCGGCCTCATCCAGCTGCTGGTTGCGCAGCAAAAGCACCGCCGCCAGCTGCCGCGCGGTGATATCGTTCGGGGCGAGCTCGACCCAACGGCGCGCGGCGGTCAGGCCACCCTGATAATCGCGCAGGTGCAACGCGATGCGCGTCGCACGCTCCGCGGCATAGGCGTCGTGTCCCAGGATCGCGGCATGCATGTAGTGGGTCTGCGCAATACGCAGGTCGCCGCGGTGGGCCCCTATTTCACCGACCAGGTAGCTGTACACCAGATCTTCGTCCAGCTCGCGCTGAACGGGCTTCGGTTCCGGGAACGGGAGGACGGGCTCGGTCGTCGAGGCCTGTCCGTCTGCGGCCGGCGCCTGTCTCTGCTTGACGCTCTGACAACCCTGGACGGCAAGCAAAGACACCAGGCCCAGGCAAATGATCGGATTATTCACAGCGCGTAGAGTAACGGATCAGGGTTCTTGCGGAAACGCCCGTGGTGCTGGACGGACCTGCGCCGCCCCCGCTCAGTACGCCTTGCATTCAACCCATTGATATCTCAAAATTTCCGGTTAAGACTCATCGAAAACACGGTTTCCATGCCCCTGCTCGTCATAGGACTCAATCATACGACGGCCCCGATCAGCATCCGTGAACGCGTAACGTTCGGCCCGGATATCATCGTGGCCGCGCTGCGCAATCTGACCGAGCAACCGGGTGTGCACGAGGGTGTGATCCTGTCCACCTGCAACCGAACCGAGGTCTACTGCTCCGCTGAGACCGACGCGATCGAGTCGACCCGCGACTGGCTGGCCGGGTTCCACGGCCTCGCGGTAGAGGACATCGCGCCCTACCTGTACAGCCGGGAAGGCCGTGACGTGATCGAGCACCTGCTGAGCGTTGCCAGCGGACTCGATTCGTTGATCCTCGGCGAGCCACAGATCCTGGGCCAGGTGAAAAACGCGTTCCAGACGGCCAGTGACGCGGGCCGGACCGGAAAGCTGCTCACCCGCCTGTTCCAGCATGCGTTCGGTACCGCGAAGCAGGTCAGAACGGATACCGCGATCGGTGACAGCCCCGTTTCGGTCGCATTTGCCGCCGTCAGCCTGGCACGGCAGATTTTCGCCGACCTCTCGGAACAGACCGCGATGCTGATCGGCGCGGGCGAAACCGTCGAGCTCGCGGCACGCCACCTGGTGCAGAACGGTGTCGGGCGGCTCATCGTCGCCAACCGCACCATCTCCCGCGCCCAGGAGCTGGCGCAGCAGTTCAATGCCTATGCGATCAGTCTGACCGAGATCTCGGCGCATCTGTCGGAGGCGGACATCGTGATCGCGTCTACCGCGAGCCCGGTCCCGATCCTTGGCAAGGGAACGGTCGAGAGTGCGCTGAAGCGCCGCCGGCACCGGCCGGTCTTCATGGTCGACATCGCGGTACCGCGCGACATCGAGGCCGAGGTCACGGATCTCGAGGACGTCTACCTCTATACGGTCGACGACCTGGACGAAGTCATTCAAAGCAACCTGCGCTCGCGTCAGGATGCCGCGGAACAGGCGCGCGAGATCATCACGTTTCAGGCCGACGAGTTCATCGCCTGGATGCGCTCGCTTGACGCGGTTGGGCTGATACAGGACTACCGGCGGCAGGCCGGAGAGATTCGGGACGAGGTGCTGGGCAAGGCGCAACGGATGCTCGAAGCCGGCAAGCCGCCTGAAGACGCGCTGAGTTTCCTCGCCCAGACACTGACCAACAAGCTGCTGCACACACCCAGCACCCAGCTTCGCGAGGCATGCAGCAATGGACAGCACGAGCTGCTCGAGGCGGCCAACGCGCTGTTTAAGCTCGGCCATGGCCGATCCGGCGACCATTAGGCGACCGGTCGCGCAACGCGCAGCCGCCACCCGCGGCCCCTAAGCCTCATTCCAGACCACTGCCCGGCGACGACCGCCCCACAATGAAACCCAGTCTCCGCAGCAAGCTCGAACACATCAACGAACGCTTCCAGGAGGTCATGGCGCTGCTCGCCGACCCCGAGGTGCAGCAGGATGCGGGCCGTTTTCGGGACCTGAGCCGCGAGTACGCCCAGGTCGAACCGCTCAGCGTCTGCTACCAGCGTTACGTGGATGCCGAGGAGGAGCTGCGCGGGGCGGAAGAGATGATGGCCGACCCGGAGATGGCCGAGCTGGCTGAGGACGCATGCCGCGAGGCGCGCCAGGTCCTCGACGAACTGGGACCGCAGCTGCAGCGCCTGTTGCTGCCGCGCGACCCCAACGACGAGCGCAATGTCTACCTCGAGATTCGCGCCGGCACCGGTGGCGCCGAGGCCGCGCTTTTCGCCGGCGACCTGCTACGCATGTATCTGCGCTATGCCGAGCTGCGCCATTGGAAAACCGAGACAGTCAGCCAGAGCATCGGTGAGCAGGGCGGTTATAAGGAAATCGTGGTGCGCATCATCGGACAGGGGGTGTACTCACGGCTCAAGTTCGAGTCCGGCGCGCACCGCGTGCAGCGGGTGCCGGAAACCGAATCGCAGGGCCGCATCCACACCTCGGCCTGTACCGTCGCGATACTGCCGGAGGCCGACGCAGTCGACGATTTCGACGTCAATCCCAGCGATCTGCGAGTCGACACCTTCCGCTCTTCGGGGGCCGGCGGTCAGCACGTCAACACCACCGACTCGGCAGTGCGGATCACGCACCTGCCGACCGGGGTCGTGGTCGAGTGCCAGGACGAGCGCTCGCAGCACAAGAACAAGGCGCGAGCGATGTCGCTGCTGCAGGCGCGGCTGCTCGCCGCGGCGCGCGAAAGTGCCGCTGCGAGCCGCGCGGAGGACCGGCGCCTGCAGGTCGGCAGCGGTGATCGTTCGGAACGCATTCGCACCTACAACTTCCCGCAGAACCGCCTGACCGATCACCGGATCAACCTCACCTTGTACAAACTCGACGAGGTCGTGGCCGGCTCGCTCGACCAGGTGATCGATCCACTGCTGCGCGAATACAAGGCGGAACAGCTCGCGACGCTGGGGGCGGATTGAACGGGACACGACCCACCGGCAGTGTCCGCAGCCTGCTGGCGGGCGCCGCAAGCCACCTAGCCAACGTCTCGAACGAGCCGCAGCTGGAGGGACAGGTCCTGCTCGCGCACGTGCTGGGGAGAGACCGCAGCTGGCTGTACACCTGGCCCGAGCATATTCCGGAGGCGACACTGGCTGCACGGTTTCATCGGCTGGTCGCACAGCGCGCGGCGGGGCATCCCGTCAGCCATCTGACCGGTGAGCGCGAATTCTGGTCGCTGAGCCTGACGGTCGGACCGGACACCCTGATCCCACGCCCCGAGACCGAGCACCTGGTCGAGTGTGCGCTGCAGCTCGCGCTGCCGCGCGCTGCGCGGGTCATCGACCTCGGCACCGGCAGCGGGGCGGTCGCGCTGGCCCTGGCCAGTGAACGCCCGACCTGGCAGATCACCGCGACGGACCTGTCCGGTCCGGCGCTGGACATCGCACGCGGGAACGCGGCGCGTCTCGGGTTGCGCAACGTCCGCTTTCTACAGGGTGCATGGTTCGACCTGCCCGAGGTGTCCCGGGCCTTCCACCTGATCGTCAGCAATCCGCCGTATGTGGCCAGCGGCGACCCGCACCTCGATGATGGCGACCTGCGCTTCGAACCGCGTGAGGCGCTGGTATCCGGAACGGACGGGCTGGGCGACATCCGGCGCATCATCACAGCTGCGCCGACCCATTTGCGACCGGGAGGCTGGCTGTGGCTCGAACATGGCCATGATCAGGGGTCGGCCGTCGCCGCACTGCTCGGCGAGGGGGGATTCACCGGCATCGAACGGCGCCGCGACCTGGCCGGAAACGACCGCCTGTCAGGTGGACAGTGGCCAGCCCGGAGTCCGCGGGACTGAGGGATAACCCCCTTGACCGACAAGGACTTTGGGCACAGCATTGTCGCCATGGAGACGTCTGGCGAAAACCTTTTCAAAAAGCGCGAGATCGTGTTCTGTACGCTGCATCCAGACCCGAATCAGGCGGGCTCGGCAGCGGCGCTGCTGGTCGAGATCGATGGCGTGGAGCACGTCGAGGTGGTCGATGCCGGGTCGCTGGAGGTCCACTACCATCTCCTGGTTGTCTGTCTGGCGGATATCGAGGACCTGCTGGAAAAGAATGGCTTTCATCTCGACAACCGGCTCGTCTACAAGATCAGGCGCGCGCTGTTCCACTACACCGAGGAAACGCAACGCGCCAATCTCGGATGCGCCAGGGGCGATGCGAATTGCACCGAGAAGGTGTTCGTGAACCGTTACCGCAAGCGCGAGCATGGCTGCCAGGACGACCGGCCAGACTACTGGCGGCGTTACCTCTGAGCGATGCGGCCCGCTGCGAGGCTGCGCGCCTGACAACCCCCATGCCCCGCGTCATCGAGCCGTGACCTGCCGATGGACGACGCCGAACTGCTGCGTTACAGCCGCCAGATCTTGCTACCGGACATCGGCATCGAGGGTCAGCAGCGCCTGCGCGAGTCACGCGCACTGGTCATCGGCCTCGGCGGCCTCGGCTCGCCGGTCGCGATGTACCTGGCGGCAGCGGGCCTCGGCACGCTGGTGCTGGTCGATGACGACCGTGTCGACCTCAGCAACCTGCAGCGCCAGATATTGCACCGCACCACGAATATCGGCCTGCGCAAGGGCGAATCCGCCCGGCTCGCGCTGCACGCGCTCAATCCAATGACGAACTTGCTCGTGCACGATACCCGACTGCAGGGTGACAAGCTGACGGACGCGGTGCGCGAGGCGGACCTCGTGCTCGACTGCAGCGACAACTTTGCGACGCGCTTCGCATTGAACGAGACCTGCCATGCACTGAGGACACCGCTGGTGTCGGGTGCTGCGATGCGCTGGGATGGGCAGGTCAGCGTGTTTGCCGGCCAACCGGGCGGGCCCTGTTACCGCTGCCTTTACCCGGAGGAAGGCGAAGATGAACTCGGCTGCAGCGAGAGCGGGGTGGTCGCGCCGCTGGTCGGTATCATCGGAGCCGTCCAGGCACTGGAGGCGATCAAGCTGTTGTGCGTCGCGGGTGAATCACTGGCCGGTCGCCTGCTGGTGCTCGACGCGCTGCATATGCATTGGCGGGAGCTGCGTGTGCGGGCGGATCCGACCTGCCCGGTCTGCTCGGGGCCGGGCCACGCATGATCCTCTTCGTGCATGGCTTCGGCAGCTGCGGCTGGGGCGAGAAATCGCTCGCACTGCGCCGGTACTTCGGGATCGACCGGGTACTCGCGCCAGACCTGCCGTTTCATCCGGAGGAGGCGGTTGCGCATCTGCGCGGGATGCTGGAACGTTATTCGATACATGCGCTCATCGGATCGTCGCTGGGCGGTTTTTACGCGACCGCGCTGAACGCGCACGCACCGCGGCCGACGGTGCTGATCAACTCGGTCGTCAGGCCACAGGAGCTGCTGCAGGACCACCTGGGCAGACAAGAGCGCTGGTGCGACGGCGCGCCGTTCGAGGTCGCACCGGATCACCTCGCGGACCTGAGGCGGCTGCAACGCGGCCGCCTGGCGCCGAACGAACACTATCTGGTCCTGCTGCAGCAGGGTGACGAGGTGCTCGACTACCGACGTGCCGCGGATTTCTACCGCGCCAAAGACGTGATGATACAGGCCGGCGGCAGCCACAGGTTTGAGCAGTTCAGGCACCAGCTGCCGCGCATTGCCGGGTGGCTGCGGCACGAGCTGACTGCAGGCCGGCACGATACGCCGCGCGGTATGGACACATTGGAAAAACGACGCTGAGCCTGACCGGCGCACGATCCCACTGATGGCTGCCAGCGGTAATGCCAGCCTGCCAACTAGCGAGTCACACATGCCCAAGCCTCCCAGACCACCGCTCGATCTCGACCGGCTGCGCCGGGATATCGTCTTCGAAGACACCCTGCTGGGACACCGGCTGCTCTTTCACACGACCTGGGGCCTGTTCTCGCCCAAGGGCATCGACGAGGGCACGCGGTTGCTGCTCGATCACCTGGAGGTCAGACCGAACGAGCGCGCGATCGATCTCGGCTGCGGCTACGGGCCGCTCGGCCTGGCGATCGCCAGATCGGCACCGGAAGGGCACTGCCTCATGGTCGACAAGGACTTCGTCGCGGTCGAGTACGCCAACGCAAATGCGCGCAGGAACGGAATCGACAACGCGCACGCGATGCTGAGCGACGGCCTGCGCCACGTGCCACAGCAGACATTCTCGCTCGCAGTCACCAATCTCCCGGCGAAGACCAGCAAGGAGCATTACTACCTGTTCTTTCACGATATCAAGGATCGCCTCGAGCCCGGTGGCCGCTGCTACGTGGTCGTGATCAGCGGCCTGCGTCAGTTCATCGCCAGGGCGTTCGGCGAGGTGTTTGGCAACCACCGCAAACTCAAGCAGGGCAGGCAGTACACGGTGGCCCTGGCCGAGCGCGCCGTTTGAGGGTCCGCGGACAGCGTGACGGGCAGCCCGGCGCCGGCCCGGGCACTAAAGTTAACTTGCGCACAACCGATACCGGAGGGGTCACCGGAGGAGATGTTGCTGTGCTGCAAAAACAAGAAGCCATGGCATCCGTTGCCGAATCACCGGGCACTGAAAGGGCGGCCGAGTTCCTGCGTCTCGCCCTCCCGCTGATGACCCGTCACGGCGTGCCCGTCACGCCGCAGAACTATGCGATCTGGTACAGCTATGTGAACGGGGACAACCCCGAGCTGAACGCCGAGGTCGACCGCCTGATCGGCGAACAACGGCAGTTCACCGAGGTCATCAACACCCAGCTCTACCGACAGTATGTCGCCGAACACGACATCGAAAACGTCGACCAGGTGCGTGCCGGGCTGCACACGATTCTCAACGACCTGTGCAGTTCGCTCAACCAGGCCGGTAACGACGCGGATGCCTACGAGGGCACGCTCGGCGGTTTCGTCACCAGCGTCGCGACGAAAAACGATCTCGACGACATTCGGCAGTTGCTCAAGTCGCTGGTCTGCGAGACCCATACGATGAAGCAGGCGACACACAAGATGCAGTCGCACTTCGAGACCAAGTCCAAAGAGATAGAGGAGTTGCAGGAACAGCTGGAGATGGAGCGCAAACGGGCGATCACCGATCCGCTGACCGGCCTGTTCAACCGTTTCGCGCTGATGGACCACCTGAACGCGGCCATCGTCGAGATGCCGCAGGACAAGCCGCCATCGTTGCTCATGATCGACGTCGACCATTTCAAGTCGATCAACGACAATCACGGGCACCTGATCGGTGACCGGGTCATTCGTTTTGTCGCGCAGACCGTGCAGAAGAACATCAAGGGCCGGGACATCGCCGCACGCTACGGTGGCGAAGAATTTACCGTGCTGTTGCCCTCGACCGGGACCACAGGCGCGGGGGCGGTAGCCGACGCGATCCGGGTGGCGGTCGCCGGGGCACAGCTTGTGCGAGCGGACAACAAAAAGCCACTCGGGCAAATAACCGTCTCGGCGGGCGTGGCGACCTACCAGCCGGGCGAAGACATGATGGATCTGATCAATCGCGCCGACCAGGCCCTTTACCAGGCCAAGAATGCGGGACGCAACCGGGTCTGCTTGGCGGACTGAGCCTGCGGGCGCTCGCCCGACGGGGCTTACCGGATCAGGCAAGCCCTTTGGCCAGCCATGGGCCGATCGCCCGACTGACGCCTACCGGCAGCTTCTTCCAGGCATTGACGAACAAACGGTACTTCGGGTTGTTCGGGTTGAGATCGGGCATCCCGGTGGCACGCACGAGGTGATACTCGTAGCTGAGCGGCTCGGGCTCGAAACCCCAATGCTTCTTGAAGCGATAGGAGCCAGTGTCCACCTTGCTGCGGCCGAAGTCGAACACCCGGCAGCCGCGCTCCGCCGCGCGTCGCATCACTTCCCAATACATGAAATCATTGGCCGCAAGGCTGCGGGCCGTCGCGATGCCGCCACCGTAGAAAGGCAGCACCTGGTCGCGAAAATAGTAGCTCATTACTGACGCGACCACGACACCCTGATGGCGCACGGTGACGACGTCCACATCGTCTGCGAATTCGGTGCGTATGGCGCGGAAATGGGCCTTCGGAAAGACCGGCGTTCCGAGGTTGCGGACACTCTCGGAATAGGCCTGGTAGAGATTGTCGATGCCGTCGTCGAGTTCCCCGACCAGGCCGGCCTTGATGCCCTTGCGCACCATGGCCCGCTGCTTGCGCGGGATCGCGGCCATATTGGCTTCATGGTCCTCGCCGATCTCGCGTCGGAACGTGACATAAAGGCCGTCCTTGCGCAGCCAATCGTCGCGCACGGGCGACTGGTTGCGGGCTTCGAGATAATCCACCCCAAGACCTTCGCCCAGCTGCACCGCCCGGGACTCGAGCGCCTCACGTACACGGCGATCTTCTGCCAGCACACCGCCGTAGACGCAGAAAGGCACGGAAATCAGCGAATGACCGAACAGCAAGTGCTTGACCTCGCCGAGCGGGAACACCCCGCACAGTGCGCCGCCACGCTCCGCGATCAGATAGTGAGCGGGGTAGCGATAAGTCGCTTCAATCAGCCGCTTCCATCCATAGCGGTGAAAGAAGGTACCGTCCGGGTGGGCCACGACGAACGCATCCCAGGCCGCGGCGTCACCCTCGGAAGCTACGCGTATCTTGATCTCATCAGGCACTAAACCAACTCCAGCGGGCGATCCCGCAACATCAAAGGGGCTCGAGAAAGGCCACGCGGACTGGCATCACCCGCTCGCACTCGACGACACCCGGTGCTCCCACTGCCGGCAGAGATGCGTGACGCAGCGTGTAATCGCGGGCGCCCGACGAAAAGATCAGCCGAGCTTGTCGCGCAGCAGCTCGTTGACCTGCTGTGGATTCGCCTTGCCCCGCGACTTCTTCATGATCTGACCGACGAAGAAGCCGAGCATCTTCGGCTGTTTGGCCGGGTCGGCGCGACGGTAATTCTCGACCTGATCGGGGTTGGCCGCCAATACCTCGTCGACCAGGGCCTCGATGGCCCCGGTATCGGTGATCTGCCTGAGACCTTTAGCCTCGACGACCTCGTCTGCGCTGCCCTCACCTGCCCACATGGCCGCAAACACGTCTTTGCCGATCTTGCCGGAGATCGTCTTGTCCCTGATGCGTGCGACCAGCTGACCCAGTGATGCAGCGTCGACCGGGCTCTCGTTTATGCCGAGACCCGCCTTGTTCAGCGCGGCCGCGAGTTCACCCATGACCCAGTTCGCGGCAAGCTTGGCGTCACCCCCGGCCTCCGCCGCCGCCTCGAAGTAGTCGGCCTGCTCCCGACTGCTGGTCAGCACATCCGCATCGTAGGCGGACAAACCATAGCTCGATTCGAAACGCGCACGTCGGGCGTCGGGCAGTTCCGGCATCCCGTCCACCACCTCGGCGACGAAATCGGCATCGATCACGACCGGCAGGAGATCCGGATCCGGGAAATAGCGATAGTCGTTCGCCTCTTCCTTCGTGCGCATCGGGCGCGTCTCGTCCTTGGCGGCGTCATAGAGGCGGGTCTCCTGCACGACCCGGCCGCCATCCTCGATCAGCTCGATCTGCCGCTCGACTTCGAAATTGATCGCCTTTTCCAGGAATCGAAACGAGTTGATGTTCTTCAGTTCGCTGCGGGTACCGTACTCGGTCTGGCCCATAGGTCGCACCGAGACGTTGGCGTCCATCCGGAAAGAACCCTCCTGCATGTTGCCGTCGCAGATACCGATATAGGTTACGATCTGGTGGATCTTCTTCGCATAGGCCACCGCCTCTTTGGCCGACCGCATGTCCGGTTCGGACACGATCTCGAGCAGCGGCGTGCCGGCGCGATTCAGATCGATGCCGGTCATGCCGTGGATATCCTCGTGCAGGGACTTGCCGGCATCCTCTTCCAGATGCGCCCGCGTTACGCCGATGGTCTTGGTCGAACCTTCGCCGAGCAGGATCTCGACCGCGCCCTCGCCGACGACCGGCAGCTCGTACTGACTGATCTGGTAGCCTTTGGGCAGATCGGGATAGAAATAATTCTTGCGCGCAAACACCGAACGCTCGGCAACCTTTGCCCCGATCGCCTTGCCGAAGCGCACCGCCATGCGCACGGCCCCCTTGTTGAGCACCGGCAACACGCCCGGCATGCCCAGGTCGATCAGCGAGGCCTGGGTGTTTGGCGCAGCACCAAAGGCCGTCGAGGACCCGGAAAAGATTTTCGACTGCGTGGCGAGCTGGGCGTGGATCTCGAGCCCAATGACGGTTTCCCATTGCATGCGCGGTTTCCTATTCAAAGCCCGCAGGCGCCTGCCGGTGCCAGTCGGTCGCCAGCTGCAGCTGGTGCGCGACGTTGAGCAGGCGCGCCTCGTCGAAGTAATCACCGATGAGCTGCAGACCCACCGGCATGCCCTGGCTGGCCGGCGCCGGGATCGACATACCGGGCAGGCCTGCGAGGTTGACCGCGATGGTGTAGATGTCCGAAAGGTACATCGACACCGGATCGCCGGCCTTTTCACCGAGGCGAAACGCGGTGCCTGGCGCCGTCGGCCCGACAATCAGGTCGCAACGCTCGAACGCGCGGCGAAAATCGTCGGCGATCAACTGTCGCACCTTCTGGGCCTTGAGGTAGTAGGCGTCGTAATAGCCGGCGGAAAGCGCATAGGTGCCGATCATGATGCGCCGCTTTACCTCGGCACCGAAGCCCTCCGAGCGCGACCGCTTGTACAAGTCTTCCAGGTCCCTCGGCGCGTCGCAACGGTGGCCGTAGCGCACGCCGTCGAAGCGCGCCAGATTGGAAGAGCATTCGGCCGGGGCCACGACATAATAGGCCGGCACGGACAGGCCCGCATTGGGCAGGCTGACCTCGACCAGCTCGGCACCGAGCCGTTGCAGCTCCTGCAACGCCGACTCGACAGATGCCCCGACACCGGCGTCGAGCCCGCCGCCCATGAATTCCTTGACGACGCCGATGCGCAGACCGCCGATTGGCGTGGCCAGTGCGGCCGCATAGTCGTCCACCGGGCGCTGCGCACTGGTCGAGTCGCGCTCATCGAACCCGGCCATCGCTGTCAGCATCAGCGCCGCGTCCTCGGCGGTGCGAGTCATCGGGCCGGCCTGATCGAGCGACGAGGCGAACGCGATCATGCCCCACCGCGAACAACGCCCATAGGTCGGCTTCAGACCGGTGACGCCGGTCAGGGCGGCCGGCTGGCGAATCGACCCACCGGTGTCGGTGCCGGTGGCCGCTGCGCACAGGCGCGCCGCAACCGCCGCAGCCGACCCCCCCGACGACCCACCGGGCACGCTGTCTGTGTCCCAGGGGTTGCGTACGGGGCCGAACCAGCTGGTCTCGTTCGACGAGCCCATCGCGAATTCGTCCATATTGGTCTTACCCAGCATGACCGCACCGGCGGTCCGCAGGTTCGCCACGACCGTCGCATCGTAAGGAGAGACGAAGTTTTCCAGCATCCGCGAACCGCAAGTGGTGCGCACATCGCGCGTACAGAAGATATCCTTGTGCGCGATCGGGATGCCGGTCAGCGGGCCGGCCCGGCCCGCGGCGATGCGCTCGTCGGCGGCGCGCGCCTCGGCGAGCGCCATTTCCTCGGTGACGGTGACGAAGCTGTTGAGTCGCTGATCGTGCGCCTTGATGCGCCGCAGCATATGCTGCGTGAGTTCGGTGCTCGACATCTCGCCGGCCTTGAGTGCGCCCGAGAGTTCCGCAAGGGTATGGTTTTGCATGCGATTAGAAACGGTCCACGGTCGATTGATTCAACACCGTTGCGCCCCCCGGACTGGGCCATGGGGACGGCCGGGGCTGGCAGTACCCCTCATTCGATGACCTTGGGCACCAGGAACAGGCCTTTCTCGACGGCCGGTGCGCCGGCCTGGTAACGGTCGCGCCGGTCCGCTTCGGTTACCACGTCCGCCCGCAGCCGCTGCGCCATTTCGAGCGGGTGCGCCATCGGCGTCACGCCAGCGGTATCGACTGCGTCCATCTGCGCCACCAGGTCGAGAATGCTCGACAGTTCACGCCCCAACGCCGCGATTTCCGCTGGTTCGATCGCGAGCCGGGCCAGGTGGGCTATCTTTGCGACATCATCTGAAGACAGGGACATGGTTGGGCGGCACTCTCGGCTGGGGCTGCAACAGGTTCGCGAAATTACCATATTCGTGCGGCACCTCGAAACACGGGGTGCGGTTGCGTGCTTGCCGAACCTCGGGGGCATTGCTAGATTACGCGTCTTTCCGGGCCACCGATGCCCGACACATTGCACTATCGCCAACGGCCGGCGACCACTCAGCGGGTCGTCCGACCGGCCACCGGATGTCACAGCATGTTCCTTCGCCGTATTCGTGGACTCTTTTCCAACGACCTATCGATAGATCTCGGCACTGCCAATACCCTGATCTATGCGCGCGACCAGGGAATCGTGCTCAACGAGCCATCGGTCGTCGCAATTCGCCAGGATCGAGGGCCTGGCGGTCCGAAATCGGTCGCCGCGGTCGGCGAGGAGGCAAAGAAGATGCTTGGCCGTACGCCGGCCAACATTACCGCCATCCGCCCGATGAAAGAGGGCGTGATCGCCGATTTCACCGTGACCGAGAAGATGCTGCAGTACTTCATTCACAAGGTGCATGAATCGCGGCTTATTCGCCCCAGTCCGCGCGTGCTGGTCTGCGTACCCTGCGGCTCGACCCAGGTCGAGCGCCGGGCGATCAAGGAATCCGCAGCAGGTGCCGGGGCCCGCGAGGTCTACTTGATCGAAGAGCCGATGTCCGCGGCGATCGGCGCGGGACTGCCGGTCGACGAGGCCCGCGGCTCGATGGTGCTGGATATCGGTGGCGGCACCTCGGAGGTC